>JBKPSQ010000160.1:0-22835 GCA_046735075.1 Pseudomonadota bacterium | reverse complement strand
CGATATCACCACACTCGACGCCAAGAAGGCGGGCACCGTGGAGCTTCCCGACCACGTCTTCGGGCTTGAGCCGCGCGCCGACATCTTGCAGCGCATGGTGCGCTACCAGCTTGCCAAGCGCCGGGCCGGGACCGCTCACGTCAAGGACCGGTCCGAGATCAATGCGACGACCGCCAAGCTCTATCGCCAGAAGGGCACGGGCCGCGCCCGTCACGGCAGCAAGAAGGCGCCGATCTTCCGCGGCGGCGGCAAGGCGTTCGGGCCGAAGCCCCGCAGCTTCGCCATCGGCTTGCCGAAGAAGGTGAGGGCGCTTGCGCTCAAACATGCGCTGTCGGCCAAGGCCAAATCCGACACGCTCATTGTCATCGACAAATGCGAGTTGAAGGACGGCAAGACCAAGGAGCTGAGATCGCGCTTTGCCAAGCTTGGCTTCGGCTCTGTGCTGATCATCGACGGCGCGGGCGTGCAAGAGGCGTTCGCTCGTGCCGCCCGCAATTTGCCCGACGTCGATGTGCTGCCGGTCGCGGGCATCAATGTCTACGACATTCTTCGGCACGACAAGCTCGTGCTGACCAAGGCTGCGGTCGAGGCGCTGGAGGCAAGGTTCAAATGAGCACGCTCTCCGCATATGACGTGATCGTCGCGCCGGTGATCACCGAGAAAGCCACCTCCGTCTCGGAATCAAACCAGGTGGTGTTCAAGGTGCGCCGCGATGCGACCAAGCCTGAGATCAAGGCCGCGATCGAGCAGCTGTTCGGCGTCAAGGTGCTCGCCGTGAACACGATTGTCCGCAAGGGCAAGCGCAAGACGTTCCGCGGCGTCAAGGGCAGGCAGCAGGACGTCAAGAAAGCGATCGTGCGCCTCGCCGAAGGCGACAAGATCGACGTGACGACGAGGATCTGACGGCCATGGCGCTCAAGACATTCAAACCGACCACGCCGAGCCAACGTCAGCTCGTGCTCGTCGACCGCAGCAGCCTCTATAAGGGCAAACCGGTCAAGGCGCTCACCGAGGGTCTGCACAAGACCGGCGGGCGTAACAATGCCGGCCGCGTATCGATGTGGCATCGGGGCGGCGGGCACAAGCGCGCCTATCGCAAGGTTGACTTCAAGCGCGGCAAGCTCGGCGTGCCAGCTTCGGTCGAGCGGCTCGAATACGATCCGAACCGCACCGCTTTCATCGCTCTGATCAAATATGAGGACGGTGAGCTCTCTTATATCTTGGCGCCGCAGCGGCTTGCACCCGGCGACACGGTGATCTCGGACACCCGCGCCGACGTTAAGCCTGGCAACGCCATGCCGCTCGCCAACATGCCGATTGGCACCATCATCCACAATGTGGAGATGAAGAAGGGGAAGGGCGGACAGATCGCCCGCGCTGCCGGAACCTATGTCCAACTCGTCGGCCGCGACGCCGGCTATGCGATCCTGCGGCTCAACTCGGGCGAGACGCGCATGGTGCCGGCAGAATGCATGGCCACCGTCGGTGCAGTTTCCAACCCCGACAACTCGAACATCTCGATCGGCAAAGCTGGCCGCGTGCGGTGGAAAGGGCGGAGACCCGTGGTGCGCGGCGTCGCCATGAACCCGATCGACCATCCGCATGGCGGTGGCGAGGGCCGCACCTCTGGCGGCCGTCACCCGGTGACGCCGTGGGGCAAGTCCACCAAGGGCAAGAAGACGCGCTCGAACAAGGCGAGCGACAAGTTCATCCTGCGCAGCCGCCATCAGAAGAAGAAGGGATAGCACACGTGGCACGCTCGATTTGGAAAGGCCCGTTCGTCGACGGATATCTGCTCAAGAAGGCCGAGAAGGCGCGCGGCTCAGGCTCGAACGCCGTGATCAAGATGTGGTCGCGCCGCTCGACCATCCTGCCGCAATTCGTCGGCCTCACCTTCGGCGTTCACAATGGGCATAAGCACATCCCGGTGCTCGTCACCGAGGACATGATCGGACACAAATTCGGAGAGTTCGCGCCGACGCGGACCTTCTACGGCCATGCCGCGGACCGCAAGGCCAAGCGGGCACCGACGGCGAAAGAGTAAGAGTCATGGGCAAGCCTGCGCGCGAGCGAGCGCTGAAAGACAACGAGGCGAGAGCGGTGACGCGGCTGATGCGGGTGAGCCCGCAGAAGCTGAACCTGCTTGCCCAGTTGATCAGAGGCAAAAAGGTTGAACGCGCGCTCGCCGATCTTACCTTCTCGCGCAAGCGCGTCGCCAAGGACGTGAAGAAGACGCTCGAATCGGCGATTGCCAACGCCGAGAACAATCACTCTCTCGACGTCGACGCGCTGGTCGTGGCCGAGGCTTATGTCGGCAAGAGCTTGGTGATGAAGCGCATCCGGGCGCGGGCGCGTGGCCGCGCTGCCCGGATCGAAAAACCATTTGCGCAGATCACTGTGGTGCTGCGCCAAGTTGAGGAGCCCGCTTAATGGGTCAGAAAGTCAATCCGATCGGGCTCAGGCTCGGCGTCAACCGCACCTGGGATTCGCGCTGGTATGCCTCGCGCGGCGAATATGCACGCCTGCTGCACGAGGACCTCAAGATGCGCGACCACATCCTCGAGTCGCGCAAGCAGGCGGGCATCTCCAAGGTGGTGATAGAGCGCCCGCACAAGAAATGCCGGGTGACCGTGCACACCGCGCGTCCTGGCATTCTGATCGGCAAGAAGGGCTCGGACATCGAGAAGCTCAGGCGTGAGCTTGCCTCGATGACCGACTCCGAGGTGCATCTCAACATCGTCGAGGTGCGCAAGCCTGAGATCGATGCCACGCTGGTAGCCGAGGGCATCGCCCAGCAGCTCGAGCGCCGCGTTGCGTTCCGCCGCGCCATGAAGCGCGCCGTGCAGTCGGCCATCCGCATGGGCGCGCTCGGCATCCGCATCAATTGCGGCGGCAGGCTGGGCGGCGCCGAAATCGCGCGCATGGAGTGGTACCGCGAGGGCCGCGTGCCGCTGCACACGCTGCGCGCCAATATCGATTACGGCACGGCGCTTGCGCGCACCGCCTACGGCATCATCGGGGTCAAGGTTTGGATCTTCAAGGGCGAGATCATGGAGCACGATCCCATGGCCCAGGAGAACAAGGCGCTCGAAGCGCAGGAAGGCGGCCGTTCCACCGGCCGCCGCGAGCCCGCGCCGGCGCAAGGCTAGAGAGACAAGGCTTAAGTCATGCTGCAACCGAAACGAACGAAGTTCCGCAAGGCTCACAAGGGGCGCATCAAGGGCGCCGCTTCGAGCGCGGTCACGCTCAATTTCGGCAATTTCGGGTTGAAGGCGCAGGAACCTGCGCGAATCACCGCCCGCCAGATCGAGGCGGCGCGGCGCGCCATGACGCGGCAGATGAAGCGCTCCGGCCGGGTGTGGATCAGGCTGTTCCCAGACGTGCCAGTGTCGAAGAAGCCGACCGAGGTGCGCATGGGTAAGGGCAAGGGCACGCCCGAGTTCTGGGTGGCCCGGGTCAAGCCCGGCCGCATCATGTTCGAGATCGACGGCGTGACCGAGCCGGTGGCGCGTGAGGCGCTGAGACTCGGCGCGGCGAAGCTTCCCATCAAGACGCGCGTTGTCGCGCGCGTGGAGGGCTGACGATGAGAGCCGCTCAAGTGCGCGGGATGACGCAGGATCAACTCTCGGACGAGCTGGTGAGGCTCAAGAAGGAGCAGTTCAACCTGCGTTTCCAGGCTGCCTCGGGCCAACTCGAGAATACTGCGCGAGTGAGACAGATCAGGCGGGATATCGCGCGCATCATGACGATCGGGCGCGAGAGGCCGGAGGGGGGCGAGATCAAGGTCAAGCCCCAGCCTCAGCCGAAGCCTAAGACAGAGGCGAAAGCTCCAAAGGAGCCGAAAGCGCCGAAGACAGCAACGAAGACGAAGGCCGAGCCGAAGACAAAGGCCGAGCCCAAGGCAAAGGCAAAGCCGAAGGCGAAGCCCAAGGCCAAGGCGAAGGGTTAGAGACGATGCCGAAACGAGTTCTGCAAGGGGTCGTGGTGAGCGACAAGAACGACAAGACCGTCGTGGTCCGCGTCGACCGGCGCTTCACGCATCCGCTGCTGCAAAAGACGGTGCGGCGGAGCAAGAACTATCACGCCCATGACGAGAAGAACGAGTTCAAGGTGGGCGAGATGGTGTGGATCGAGGAATGCCCGCCGATCTCCAAGCAGAAGCGGTGGACGGTGCTGCCGCGAGCCACAGGCTGACGGAAGCCAAGAGTTAGAAGGCGCGAAGTGCCATGATTCAGATGCAGACAAATCTAGACGTCGCCGACAACTCCGGCGCTCGGCGCGTCCAGTGCATCAAGGTGCTCGGCGGGTCGAAGCGGAAATACGCCTCGATCGGCGACACCATCGTGGTCTCCGTCAAGGAGGCGATCCCGCGCGGCCGCGTCAAGAAGGGCCAGGTGATGAAGGCGGTCGTGGTGCGCACGGCTAAGGGCGTGCGCCGTCCCGACGGCTCGATCATTCGCTTCGACCGCAACGCAGCGGTCCTGGTCAATCCGCAGGGCGAGCCGATCGGCACGCGCATTTTCGGCCCCGTCACCCGCGAGCTCAGGGCAAAGAAGCACATGAAGATCGTGTCGCTCGCCCCGGAGGTGCTGTGATGCCGAAGCTTAAAATCAAGAAGGGCGACCACGTCGTGGTCATCACCGGCAAGGACAAAGGCAAGAAGGGCGAGGTGCTGAAGGTGCTCCCTGAGGAGAACCGCGCCATCGTCAAGGGCGTGGCCGTGGTTAGGCGTCACCAGCGCCAGACCGCCTCGCAAGAAGGCGGCATCATCTCGAAAGAAGCGCCGATCCATCTCTCCAATCTCGCGCTCGAGGATCCCAAGGATGGGAAGCCGACGCGCATCGGGTACAAATTTCTGAAGGACGGGCGCAAGGTTCGCTTTGCCAGGCGCTCGGGTGAGGTCATCGATGGCTGAGAACGGCTATACGCCCCGTCTCAAGCAGCACTACCAGGAGGTGCTTGCGAAGCAGCTCGCCAAGGATTTCGGCTACGCCAATCCGATGCAGGTGCCGCGGCTCGAGAAAGTGGTGCTCAACATGGGCGTCGGCGAGGGCATCAGCGACTCGAAGAAGGTCAATGCGGCGGCGTCCGACCTCGGGCTGATCGCCGGCCAGAAGGCCGTGATCACGCGGGCGCGCAAATCGATCGCGACCTTCAAGTTGCGCGAAGGCATGCCGATCGGCGCCAAGGTCACGCTCAGGCAGAACCGCATGTACGAGTTCGTCGACCGGCTCGTAAATATCGCCCTTCCGCGAGTGCGTGACTTCCGTGGGCTTAATCCGAAAAGCTTCGATGGCAGAGGGAATTATGCCATTGGGCTCAAGGAGCACATCATTTTTCCCGAGATCGACTACGACAAGGTCGAGGACGTGCTTGGGATGGACATTATCGTCTGCACGACGGCGCGCACCGACGACGAGGCGCGCGCGCTTCTCGCAGGCTTGAATTTTCCGTTCCGCAGCTAAGGGCGAGCCCAAGGCTGCGACAGGAGGACGTGCATGGCTAAGACGAGCATGATCGAGCGCAACAACAAGCGGCGCCGCCTTGCGAAGAAATTCAAGACGCGGCGAACGCGGCTCAAGGCGATCGCCGCTGACCGGTCTCTTCCCGCCGAGGAGCGCTTCGCCGCGCGGCTCAAGCTCGCCGAGCTGCCGCGCAACTCCTCGCCGACCCGCATACGCAACCGTTGCGATCTGACCGGCCGTCCCCGCGGCTATTACCGCAAGCTCCGCATGTCGCGTATCGCGCTGCGTGAGCTCGGGAGCCAGGGGCTCATTCCCGGCATGATCAAGTCGAGCTGGTAAGGACTATCGATGAGCATCAACGATCCACTAGGCGATATGCTAGCTCGCATCCGCAACGCGCAGATGCGGTACAAGGCCAAGGTCACGACGCCGGCCTCTAAGCTCAGGGAGCACGTGCTCGACGTGCTGGCGGAGGAGGGCTATATCCGCGGCTATGCGCGCGTCGATTACACCGGCGGGCGCTCAGAGTTCGAGATCGAGCTCAAATATTTCGACGGCGAGCCGGTGATCAAGGACATCAAGCGGGTGTCGACGCCGGGGCGTCGCGTCTATTCGTCGGTCAAGGATCTGCCGACCGTCGCCAACGGGCTTGGCGTCGCAATCCTGTCGACGCCGAAGGGCGTCATGTCGGATTCGCGCGCCCGCACCGAGAATGTCGGCGGCGAGATCCTGTGTAACGTGTTCTAGGTAGAGCCATGTCGCGCATCGGCAAAAAGCCCGTTTCAGTTCCCGGCGGCGTCACCGCCGCAGTGAATGGCCAGGAGGTCAAGGTCAAGGGCCCCAAAGGCGAGCTCAAGCACGTCCTCGTCGACGACATCATTGCCAAGCTCGACAAGGGCGGCATCGAGGTCTCGATGCGAGAGGACACCAAGGAGGCGCGCGCCATGTGGGGCATGTCGCGCACGCTGGTGGCGAACCTCATCGCCGGCGTGACGCAAGGTTTCACCAAGAAGCTCGAGATCACCGGCGTCGGCTACCGGGCGGCGGTGCAGGGCCAGAACCTCCAGCTCCAGCTCGGCTATAGCCACGACATCACCTATCCCATTCCGCAGGGAATCCAGGTGCAATGTCCGAGGCCGACCGAGATCGTGGTGTCGGGCATCGACAAGCAGAAGGTCGGCCAGGTCGCGGCCGAGATCAGGCGGTTCAGGCCGCCCGAGCCCTACAAGGGCAAGGGCGTGCGCTATGCGGGCGAGTTCATCCTCCGCAAGGAAGGCAAGAAGAAGTAGGACGACAACGATGGCCGCTTCGAACCAAGGCTTCATACGGCGTTCGCGCCGCGTGCGTCACACGCTGAAGCGTGCCGCCAATGGGCGGGCGCGCCTGTCCGTGTTCCGCTCCTCGAAACACATTTATGCGCAAGTCATCGATGACCAGGCCGGCAAGACGGTGGCTGCCGCGTCAACCTTGGACAAGGGCCTCAAGGGTGCGCTGCCGAAGGGCAGCGACCTTGCGGCAGCGACTGCCGTGGGCAAGCTCGTTGCCGAGCGGGCGCTTGCGGCTGGCGTCAAGGACGTCGTGTTTGACCGCGGCGGGTATATTTATCATGGGCGCGTCAAGGCGCTCGCCGACGCCGCCCGCGAAGCGGGCCTGAATTTCTAGAGGATCGAGACCATGGATCGCAAAGGGGGCCGAGGCCCGCAAGGTAGAGACCGCGAGGAGCGCGACAGCGAATTCGTCGACAAGCTCGTGCACATCAATCGCGTGGCCAAGGTGGTCAAAGGCGGCCGCCGCTTCGGCTTCGCCGCGCTCGTCGTGGTCGGCGACCAGAAGGGCCGCGTCGGCTTCGGCCATGGCAAGGCCCGCGAGGTGCCTGAGGCGATCCGCAAGGCGACCGAGGCCGCCAAGCGGAACCTGGTCAAGGTGCCGCTGCGCGAAGGCCGCACGCTGCATCACGATGTGGAAGGTCATCACGGCGCGGGCAGGGTGGTGCTGAGAGCAGCCCCTCCCGGCACGGGCATCATCGCCGGCGGCCCGATGCGCGCCGTGTTCGAGACGCTCGGCATCCAGGACGTGGTGGCGAAGTCGCTCGGCAGCTCCAATCCTTACAATATGGTCCGCGCCACTTTTGACGCATTGCGCCATGAGGATAGCCCGAGGGGCGTGGCGGCCCGGCGCGGCAAGAAGGTGAGCGAGATCGTATCGCGGCGGCGGGACGGCGCGGGCGAGAGCGCGGGCCAGGCCGAGGCCTAATCACTAACGCGCAAGGATTTGTGAGATGACTGAGTCATCAAAACGCAAGACCATCGTCGTCGAGCAGATTGGGAGTCCGATCCGGCGCCCCTATGTCCAGCGCGCGACGCTGATCGGGCTCGGCCTCAACAAGATGCACAAGCGGCGCACTTTGATCGACAGCCCGCAGGTGCGCGGCATGGTTGCCAAGGTCAGCCACCTCGTCCGCATCGTCGATGACGAGAAGAAGGCTTAAGGAACGAAAGAAATGCGGCTCAACGAGATCAGGGACAGGCCAGGCGCCACGAGCGCCAAGAAGCGGCTCGGCCGCGGCATCGGCTCCGGGCTGGGAAAGACGGCCGGCAAAGGCACCAAGGGCCAGAAGGCCCGCACTGGCGTCGCCATCAAGGGCTTCGAGGGCGGCCAGATGCCGCTCCACCGCCGCTTGCCCAAGCGCGGCTTCAACAACATCTTCAGCAAGAAGTACAACGAGCTCAATCTCGGCAAGATTCAGGGTGCGATCGACGCCGGAACGCTCGACGGCAACAAGCCAATCACCGTCGAGGCGCTACAAGAGGCTGGTCTCATCCGCCGCGCCAAGGATGGCGTGCGCCTCCTTGGCACCGGCGAAATCAAGGGCAAGCTCGCCTTCGAGGTGACCGGCGCGTCGCAGAGCGCAGTGAAGGCAGTGGAAGCAAAGGGTGGCACTGTCACCTTTAAGTCCATCACCGGCCGCGAGAAGCCGGCCGCCGACAAGATCAAGGCTGACAAACGTGCCGCCAAGCGCGCGGCGCTTCTCGCCAAGACCGAAGCTAAGGGCGGCAAGAAGGCGAAGGCCGAGCAGGCTGAGGACGCCGAGACGCCGAAAGCCGCCAAGGGCAAATCCGAGGGCGAGAAGCCCAAGGCCGACGAGGGCGAGGCCAAGAAGGCCAAGCCGAAGCCCGCCAAGACGGACAAGTCCGAGTAACGCGAGGCGGCCGCAAGGCCCTCGCGCTCTCGATAAGGGAAGTAGAGCGTCTAAATGGTCTCTGCCGCAGAACAGCTCGTTTCCAACTTGAACTTTGCGGCCTTCGCCAAGGCCGACGAGCTCAAGAAGCGCATCTGGTTCACGCTCGGCGCGCTCCTGATCTACCGGCTCGGCACCTACATTCCGATCCCCGGCGTCAATCCCCAAGCGCTCGCCGAGATGTTCCGGCAGAATCAGACCGGCATCCTCGGCATGTTCAACATGTTCTCCGGCGGCGCGGTCGGGCGCATGGCGATCTTTGCGCTGAACATCATGCCGTACATCTCGGCCTCGATCATCATCCAGCTTCTGACCACCGTCTCGCCGCATCTCGAGCAGCTCAAGAAGGAAGGCGAGCAGGGCCGGCGACAAATCAACCAATACACGCGCTACGGCACGGTGCTGCTCGCCGCCTTGCAGGGCTATGGCATCGCCATCGGGCTCGAAGGCGCGGGCAATGTCGTGCTCGATCCGGGCTGGTTCTTCCGTATCACCACCGCCATCACCCTGGTCGGCGGCACCGTGTTCCTGATGTGGCTCGGCGAGCAGATCACGGCGCGCGGCGTCGGCAACGGCATTTCCCTCATCATCTTCGCCGGCATCGTGGCGCAACTGCCCCATGCCGTGGTCGGCACCTTGGAGCTCGGACGCCAGGGCGCGCTGTCGACCACACTCATCATCCTCCTGCTCGTCATGTGCGTGGTTGTGGTCGGCGTCATCGTGTTCATGGAGCGCGCTCAGCGGCGGCTGCTCGTGCAATATCCTAAACGCCAGGTCGGCAACCGCATGTTCCAGGGCGATGCCTCGCATCTGCCGCTGAAGCTGAACAGCGCCGGCGTGATCCCGCCGATCTTCGCCTCGTCGCTTCTGCTGTTGCCGATCACGGTCGCGAACTTCTCGGCAGGGCGGGGACCCGAATGGCTGAACACGGTCACCGCCATGCTCGGGCGCGGTGCGCCGCTGCACATCATTCTCTATATCGCGCTGATCGTGTTCTTCGCATTCTTCTACACCGCGGTCGTGTTCAACCCGAAGGACACGGCCGACAATCTGAAGAAATATGGCGGCTTCCTACCGGGCATCAGGCCGGGCGAACGCACTGCTGAATATATCGATTACGTGCTGACCAGGATCACCGTGGTCGGCGCGATCTATCTCGCCGCCGTGTGCGTCCTGCCGGAGATCCTCATCTCCTACGCCGGTGTGCCGTTTTATTTCGGCGGCACCTCGCTCCTCATCGTGGTGAGTGTCACCATGGATACCGTCGCCCAGATCCAGAGCCATCTGCTCGCCCATCAATACGAGGGGCTGATCAAGCGGGCGCGGCTCAGAGGCGCGAGGCGGAACCGATGAATCTGGTCCTGCTCGGCCCTCCCGGCGCGGGCAAAGGGACCCAGGCAAAGCTGCTCGAAGATTCCCGCTCTCTTATAAAGCTCTCCACCGGGGATATGCTGAGGGCCGCAGTTGCCGCCGGTAGCGAGCTCGGCCGCAAGGCGGGCGAGATCATGGAACGCGGGCATCTTGTCCCTGATGAACTGGTCATCAATCTGATTGCCGAACGGCTCGACGAGGACACCGGCGGCCCTGGTTTCATCTTCGACGGCTTCCCGCGCACCGTGGCTCAAGCCGAGGCTCTCGACCGTCTGCTCAAGGAGCGCAGCAAGACGCTCGATGCGGTGATTGTAATGGATGTCGACGACGATGCCCTGGTCGAGCGCATTGCTGGCCGCTTCTCCTGCGCCCATTGCGGCGAGGGCTATCATGACAGCTACAAGCGGCCCAAGGTCGAAGGCGTGTGCGATCGCTGTGGTTCAACCGAGTTCGTGCGGCGCAAGGACGATAACGCGGAGGTGGTGCGGGCAAGGTTGAAGGCCTATTACGCCCAGACCGAGCCCCTGATCGAGTATTATAAGCGCCAAGGGAAGGTCAGAGAGGTGGATGGCATGGCCGATATCGGCACGGTGCAATCGGAGATTGCCAACGCCCTCGGCCGAGCCAAGGCAAAAGGCCGAAAAGCGGGCAAATAGGGCCGGTTGACCTTGTCAAGCGGAATCGCTACATAAGCCCCCGCACCATTGAAAAATGGACTGACCGGTCCCGGGGGTAGAAGCTGTCCGCGGTCGGTCTTGTTGTGTTCCGATTGGCTAATCCGGCTTTGATTTCAGCACGTTAGGCGTGCGCGAGGAGACGACTGCGTGGCCCGAATTGCAGGTGTGAATATCCCGACCAACAAGCGGGTCGAGGTAGCGCTGACTTATATCCATGGCATTGGCGACACCTTCGCCAGGCAGATTTTGGCAAAGGTCTCGATCCCGCCAGAGCGGCGCGTAAGCCAGCTGACCGAATCGGAGATCAGTCAGATTCGCGAGGTGATCGACCGCGACTATGTGGTCGAGGGCGATCTTCGGCGCGAAGTGGCCATGAACATCAAGCGGTTGATGGATCTCGGCTGTTACCGGGGCTTGCGCCATCGCCGCGGATTGCCTGTGCGCGGCCAGCGGACCCATACCAATGCGCGCACGCGTAAAGGGCCGGCTAAACCAATCGCCGGCAAGAAAAAGTAGGCAGCCCTGAGAGAGCAGCCCGAGCTTTGGCTTCGGCCTGCGTCACTTTGCAAAAGCGGGATTAGAGCATGGCCAAGGACAAGACGCGGGTTCGTCGCCGCGAAAAGAAGAACATCACTTCGGGCGTCGCCCACGTGCATGCAAGCTTCAACAACACGATGATCACCATCACCGACGCGCAGGGCAACGCGATCTCGTGGTCATCGGCGGGCGCCATGGGCTTCAAGGGATCGCGCAAATCAACGCCCTATGCCGCGCAGGTCGCCGCCGAGGATGCCGGCAAGAAGGCGATGGAGCATGGCATGAAGAATCTCGAGATCGAGGTGCGCGGACCGGGCTCGGGGCGCGAGTCGGCGCTGCGCGCACTTCAAGCGGCAGGCTTCAACATCATTTCGATCCGCGACGTGACGCCGATCCCGCATAACGGTTGCCGCCCGCGCAAGCGCAGGCGCGTCTAACAAGAAAGGCAAGGCTTAATCTAGATGTTGCACGAGGACACTCGGAAGCTGGGCCAGGCTGCCCCGCTCATGGACCAAGAAAGGGCTTCACCGGTGCTGCAAAAGAACTGGCAAGATCTTATCAAGCCCACCAAGCTCAACGTCTCCGCCGGACGCGACCCGTCGCGCTTCGCCACGGTCGTAGCCGAGCCGCTTGAGCGCGGCTTCGGGCTTACGCTCGGCAATGCGCTTCGCCGCGTGCTGTTGTCGTCGCTCCAGGGAGCGGCCATCACGTCGGTGCATATCGACGGCGTGTTGCACGAATTCTCCTCGATCCCTGGCGTGCGTGAGGACGTGACCGATATCGTCCTCAACATCAAGGAGATCGCGCTCAGGCAGCATGCCGAGGGCGTCAAGCGCATGGTGCTGAAGAAGGAAGGCCCCGGCGTCGCCAAGGCTGGTGACATCGAGACTGGCGCCGACATCGAGATCCTGAACCCTGACCACGTGATCTGCACGCTCGACCAGGGCGCATCGATCCGCATGGAGTTCACCACCTCGACCGGCAAGGGCTATGTTCCCGCCGAGCGCAACCGCCCGGACGATGCGCCGATCGGCTTCATCCCGGTCGACTCGCTCTATAGCCCGGTGCGCAAGGTGTCATATCGCGTCGAGAATACCCGCGAGGGCCAGATCCTCGACTACGACAAGCTCACCATGGATATCGAGACCGACGGCTCGGTCAGGCCTGAGGACACCATTGCGCTCGCCGCACGCATCGTGCAGGACCAGCTCTCGGTGTTCGTCAATTTCGAGGAACCGAAGAAGGAAGTCGCTCTCGAGCGCCAGCCCGAGCTCGTGTTCAACGCGGCGCTGCTCAAGAAGGTCGACGAGCTCGAGCTTTCAGTCCGCTCCGCCAACTGTCTCAAGAACGACAACATCGTCTATATCGGCGACCTCATCCAGAAGACCGAGGCTGAGATGCTCCGGACGCCGAATTTCGGCCGGAAGTCGCTCAACGAGATCAAGGAAGTGCTCGCCTCGATGGGACTCCATCTCGGCATGGAAGTGCCGGATTGGCCGCCCGAGAACATCGAGGAGCTGGCCAAGCGCTTCGAGGATCACTACTGATCCTTAGTCCAGTCGACCGGAGGGAGACATGAGGCATCGCAATCAAGGCCGTAAGCTCAATCGCACTGCGAGCCATCGCAGCGCGCTGCTCGCGAGCCTTGCCGCCGCGCTGATCAAGCACGAGCAGATCGCCACCACGTTGCCGAAGGCGAAAGAGCTCCGGCGCGTCACCGATCGGCTGATCACGCTCGCCAAGCGTGGTGATCTTCATGCGCGCCGGCTTGCCGGTTCCCGCCTCAGGGACGAGGCG
This sequence comes from Pseudomonadota bacterium, assembly GCA_046735075.1. Classification (GTDB taxonomy): domain Bacteria; phylum Pseudomonadota; class Alphaproteobacteria; order Rhizobiales; family Methyloligellaceae; genus Methyloceanibacter. The sequence goes on along the minus strand of JBKPSQ010000160.1, from coordinate 9,750 downwards.
ATGGTGGCCAAGCTGTTCGAGACTTTGGGGCCGCGTTACGCCGCCCGTCCCGGCGGCTATACCCGCGTGCTCAAGGCCGGATTCAGATATGGCGACTCGGCGCCGATGGCGGTCATCGAGCTGGTCGACCGTGATCCTGACGCTCGTGGTCAGGATTCAGGCCCGGTGCAGACCGAGGGTGAAGGCGACAAGGCCGCCGCCTAATCAGCAGACAATTTGGAGATGTTGAGAGCGCGCCGCTGCCCAGAGCGGCGCGCTTTTTCGTCTAATCCTTGTCGTCGTCGTCTTCCTTTTGGGCCTCATCGGGATGCTTCTTGTCCCAGGCCTCGATGGCGTCCTTTTTGATGCCCTTCACGCCATCGGCGAGAATTCCGGTGATGATTTTCTTGGCTTCCTCGTCGCTCTTACCGTTCGCGTCGAAATCGGATTGCCAGAAGATGACCGAGCGATCCGGCTCATCATCGACCTCGAGCCAGAGCTTCGACTTGTAGTTCTTTACCGGCAGGGGACTCTCGACGATCTCGTAGGTGTAGCCGACATCCTCGGTGCCGGTCAGCTTCTCCTTGATCTTGCCGCCGTCTTTCAGCGTGAGCGTGCGGAAAGTGACATCGCCTTCTTTGGTCTCTTCGCAACTGGCGACCGCGGGATGCCAGTCCTTGATGGCGCAGAACCCGCCTACGACCTGCCAGATTTCGGGAGGAAGACCTGGGGCTTCGGTTCTCTTCTTGACCGTGATGGCATAGGCCGAGCCAGTGCCGACAACCATGGCCAAACTCGTGACCAAAGCCAGTTTCATCATACGCATGCGTTTCCTCTCCATTGTAACTTCGACTTTTCCAGACACGCCCGCAAGGCGTCGCGGGGTCTCAAGTGAGGCAGTTTTCGGCCTTGATTAAACTTGAGTTATAGGGGATGCGAGAAGCATCCCTGACTAATTCCCCTTACCAGACCAGGCCGTGAAAGATTTGGCAAAATCACCGAGAAAACTTGGCATCGCGGCCGTGCTCGCGGTCCTGGCCGGCTGGCTTTCCGCGCCTGCCTTTGCTCAGGAGCGCGTCGTTCCACAAAGTCCGGTCGCGATCAAGCAGTCCTTTGCCCCGGTGGTAAAGAAGGCGGCACCTGCAGTGGTGAACGTCTATGTGCAGCACAGGGTCGAGCAGACTGTCTCGCCCTTCCTCGACGATCCGTTCTTCCGTCAATTCTTCGGTGAAAGCTTCGGCATTCCGCGCCAACGCATCGAGAACTCGCTCGGCTCGGGCGTGCTGGCGAGTCCCGAGGGCGTGGTGGTGACCAACAACCACGTGATCCAGGGAAGCGGCGAGGCCGAGATCACCGTGGCGCTATCGGACGGGCGCGAGTTTCCGGCCAAGGTCGTCCTCAAGGACGAGCAGTCCGACCTTGCCATACTCCGCCTCGATGCCAAAGGCGTGCAGTTCCCCTCGATTGCCTTTGCCGATTCCGATGGGCTCGAAGTGGGAGACCTCGTGCTCGCCATCGGTGACCCGTTTGGCGTGGGGCAGACGGTGACGAGCGGCATTGTCTCTGCGCTGGCGCGGACCCAGGTCGGCATCTCCGACTATCAGTTCTTCATCCAGACCGACGCCGCCATCAACCCGGGCAACTCTGGCGGCGCGCTGGTGGACATGGACGGCAAGCTGGTCGGCATCAACACCGCGATCTTCTCGCGCAGCGGCGGCTCGCACGGGATCGGCTTTGCCATTCCGTCCAACATGGTGCGGCTGGTGGTTCAGGCCGCGCTCAAAGGTGGGAAGGTGCAAAGGCCGTGGCTCGGCGCCTCACTCCAGCCAGTCACGCCCGACATCGCCGACTCGCTCGGGCTTCCCACGCCGTCAGGAGCGCTCGTGAGCAATGTGCGTGCCAACGGTCCTGCGGCGCAGGCCGGGCTTCACGCCGGCGACGTGGTGATCGGCGTCGACGACAAACCGGTGCAGGATCCGCATGCCTTCCAATATCGCTTCGTTACCAAGGGTATTGGCGGTCAGGCCAATCTCAGCGTGTTGCGCAAGGGTCAGAAGCTCACGACCACGATTTCCCTTGTTGCTCCGGTAGAGGACCCGCCGCGCGACGCGCGCGACCTTGGCGGGCATCATCCTCTCACCGGCTGCAAGGTCGCCAACCTCTCTCCCGCCGTGGCGCAGGAACTCGGCATGGACGATGACTCACGCGCGGGCGTGGTTGTGCTCGACGTGAAGGAGAAGACCCCTGCGGCGCGGATCGGCGTGAAGCGCGGCGATATCGTCGTGGCGGTCAACAACGAGAAGGTGAAATCGGTCGACCAGCTTGCGAAGGTGCTTGACGCCGCGGATGGCGGATGGCGGCTGTCGGTCGAACGCGCCGGCAAGGTTTATAACCTCGCAATTCAGGGCTGATCCATGAAATCGACGAAGAAGTCCGCGGCCACTTTGTTCGAGGCCGCTGGGCTTTCGGAAAGTGCGCCACGCCCTCTCGCCGACCGCTTGCGTCCCAAGTCACTCGACGAAGTGATCGGACAGGATCATCTCCTCGGCGAGCACGGCATCTTGCGCCGCATGGTCAATGCCGGGCGGCTCTCATCGGTGATGTTCTGGGGCCCGCCCGGCACCGGCAAGACCACTGTGGCGCGGCTCCTCGCCGAAGTCACCGACCATCATTTCGAGCAGCTCTCGGCCATTCATTCCGGCGTGTCGGACTTGCGCAAAGTATTCGACGCGGCGAAGGCGCGGCGCGAGGAGGGGCGCGGCACGCTGCTCTTCGTTGATGAGATCCACCGTTTCAACCGCTCGCAGCAGGATGCCTTCCTGCCGCATATGGAGGACGGCACCATCATCCTGGTCGGTGCCACCACTGAGAACCCGTCCTTCGAGCTCAATTCGGCGCTGCTGTCGCGCGCGAGCGTGCTCACTTTCCGGCGGCTCGACGAGGCTGCGATCGAGCAGTTGCTGCAACGTGCGGAGGCGCACGAGGGCCGCAAGCTGCCGCTTACCCCTGATGCCCGCGAAGCGCTCATCAGCATGGCGGACGGCGATGGCCGCGGCGCCATCAATCTGGCAGAGGATGTGTTCTTGGCCGCGGCGTCAGGCGCCAAGACGCCGCTCGACCGGGAGGCTCTGATCGCGCTGGTGCAGCGGCGGGCGCCGATCTACGACAAGTCGCAGGACGGCCACTACAATCTGATCAGTGCCTTGCACAAGTCGGTGCGCGGCTCTGATCCGGATGCCTCGCTCTATTGGCTCGCCCGCATGTTCGCCGGCGGCGAGGACCCTCTCTATATCGCGCGGCGCCTGGTGCGCATGGCGGTCGAGGATATCGGGCTGGCCGATCCCCATGCCCTGGTGCAGGCGATCGCCGCCAAGGATACCTACGACTTTCTCGGCTCGCCCGAAGGCGAGCTCGCGCTCGCGCAAGCTACTATCTATCTCGCCACCGCGCCGAAATCGAATGCCGGCTACGTCGCGTTCGGTCTGGCTTCGCGCGCTGCGGAAGAGCGGGGTTCATTGCTTCCGCCGAAGCACATCCTCAATGCCCCGACGAGGCTGATGAAGGATGAGGGTTATGGCCGTGACTATGCCTACGACCATAACGAGGAGGAGGCATTCTCAGGCCAGAACTATTTCCCGGACAGCATGGAACGGCAGACCTTCTATGCGCCGACGACCTACGGTTATGAGGCCGAGGTGAAGCAACGGCTCGACCGCTGGGCCAAGCTTCGCAAGGAGCGCAAGAAGCTTTAGGCTTGATCGCTAGGACCGCTTTCGCCGTAACGGATCACCTTGACCTTCTGGGTGGTGATCAAAGCGCTTCCCATCATTGGCTCGATAGCCGCCAGGAACTGTTCGATCTTATCCTCTCTGTCTACGATCTCGATGATGAGCGGAAGGTCTTGAGACATGCGCAGCACTTTGGTCGTATGCAGGTGACTTGAATGCCCGAAGCCCATCGGGCCGCGCAACACGGTCGCGCCGGCAAGGCGCATCTCCCGCGCTTTCACCACGATTGCTTCATAGAGCGGCTTGTAGCCGGCCTTGTCGTCCTCGCCGATGAAGATGCGCAAGAGTACGGCGTCGCGTGTGAGCGGCATGGTCAGATCCACCTCATGGAGTTGAGCGACGCGGCGAGTATATGCCCGAGCCAGACGGCGAGCAGGCACAGCACGACCGAGCCGACGATATTGCCGCCGGCCTGGAGCCATTCACTGTCCTGGACGAGATTGAGGGTTTGCAGGCTGAACGACGAGAACGTGGTGTAACCGCCAAGCAGCCCAACCATGGCGAATTGGCGGGTGGTCGTGCTTGCGAACACGCGGCCGTCAGGACCCGTAAGCGTGGCGAAGAAGCCGATGATGAAAGAGCCGACCACGTTTACGAACAGCGTGCCCCAAGGAAACGTCTCGCCGAGAATGCGCGCAGCAAATCCAGTGCACCAATAGCGCGCGGCGCCGCCGATCGCGCTGCCGAGCGCTATCCAGCAGTAAAGTATCGCGGTATTGGCCATCAGAGCCGGTCCAAAGTGTTCGACATTTTTTCTCCTCGTCCGCAACGGGAGTGCAGGCTGGGCAAAATAAAACCCGCCTGGCGGCGGGTTTGCGGACTTGCAGCTCCCACCGCATAACGCTTATGCGGTAGGAGTCATTAGCGCAGCGGCGGTTCAGGGGGACTCCATCCCCTTCAGCACTGACCAGGAATGTAAACCGGAATTCGCGTCGATCAAGCCCTGTCGTGGGCAATCTCGTCCTACGTCCGAGGCCGAGACGAGGCGGTGAAGGAGCAGAGGCCACTCATGGCGAGGGTCGAAACGAAGGAGGTGAGTCCCGCCGAGGACGGGATGCGCCTCGACCGCTGGTTCAGGGCGCATTACGCCGCGCTGCCTCACAGCCGGCTCGAGAAGCTGCTGCGCACTGGGCAGGTGAGGGTTGATGGTGGCCGCGCCAAGGCGAGCACGCGGCTCGGGGCGGGCCAGACGGTGCGCATCCCGCCGCTTCCCGACACGCCGCCACCACCCGCGCCGAAGCACGCTTTGTCGAAAGCAGACCGCGCCTTCCTCGCGTCCATCACGCTTTTCGAAGATGACGATCTGCTCGTGCTGAACAAACCGTCAGGCATCGCAGTGCAGGGGGGCACCAAGACCACCCATCATATCGACCGCCTGCTCGAAGGCATGGGGGATGGTCCTGAGACGCGGCCGCGGCTGGTGCACCGGCTCGACCGCGATACCTCCGGCGTGCTGGTCGTCGCCAAGCGCCGCGCGATTGCGGCGAAGCTTGGCCGCGCCTTTCAGACGCGATCGGTACGCAAGATCTATTGGGCGCTCGTTCATGGCGTGCCGAGGCCGCCGCAGGGCAAGGTCGATGCCGCGCTCGTCAAAGCTGGCGGTCCTGACGGCGATCGCGTACGGAAAGCACGACCGGGCGAGCAGGACGTCGCGCAGTCGGCGGTCACGCATTACGCCGTGGTGGACAGGGCAGGGCAGAAGGTTGCCTTCGTCTCGCTCAAGCCGGTGACCGGACGCCAGCATCAGCTTCGCGTCCACATGGCGATCATCGGGCACCCGATCCTCGGCGACGGCAAATATGAGGGCGACAAGAACCTGCCCGAGGGCATCTCCAACCGACTCTATCTGCACGCACGGCGTATCAGCTTCCCGCATCCTTCCGGCGACGGTGTGGTCGACATCACCGCGCCTTTGCCCGAGTACATGGCGAAGGCCTTTGCCCTGTTCGGTTTCGCCGAGCCAAACGGGGCCGATCATACCTGAAGCGCGTTATGATCGCGGGAAACGGGCCTATCAGGAGGCAGCTTTTCATGCACGCAAAGAAAGCGGGCTGGTTTGTGCGCTTTGCGCATCATGCCGCGGCTATCACGGGACGCCCCGGCGCCTTTGTTCTAGCAGTGGCTGCAATCATAATCTGGGCGCTGAGCGGGCCGTTCTTCGGTTACAGCGACACTTGGCAGCTCGTGATCAACACCGCAACGACGATCATCACCTTCCTTATGGTGTTCGTGATCCAGAACACGCAGAACCGCGACACTGCTGCAATCCATATCAAGCTCGACGAGCTGATCCGTGTGACGCAGAAGGCACGTAACGTCCTGCTCGACCTTGAGACGCTTGATGACGGCGAGCTGGAGAAGTTGAGAGAGGATTATATCAGGCTCGCCCAGGACGAAATTCCACGTCACCTAGAGCGGCGCCGGTCGCGATCTGATGACGCGCAGGGATGACGGCAACGAGCGGGGAGGCGGGAACGTGAAATCGTCAAGCGCCGTGGCGGAACAGGGTGGGAGAACTACGAAACTGCCCAAGCGCTTCTACAAAGACGTCACGATAAAGGATGAGGACGGCGGCGGGGCCTCGCTCTTGCTCGACGCCAAGCCTGTGCGCACGCCGGCCAAGGCCCTGCTTGCACTGCCCACGCGGGCGCTTGCCGAGGCCATGGCTGATGAGTGGCTCGCGCAAGGCGAGCGCATCGATCCTCTGACCATGCCGCTCACCAAGCTCGCCAACAGCGCGATCGACGGCGTCAAGGGCCGCGAGCAAGCCGTCATCGACGACATCGCGAAATATGCAGCCTCCGATCTCGTCTGCTATCGGGCCGAAGGGCCGAAAGCATTGGTCGCCTCGCAGAGCAAGCATTGGGATCCCATCATCGCCTGGTCTAAAGCCGCGCTCGATGCGCCGCTCACCTTGACCGAAGGCGTGGTGCATGTGGCGCAGCCCGAATCTTCGCTCGACCGCATCAGGCGCGCACTCGAAGGTCTCGACGCCTTCAGCCTTGCCGCGCTGCATGTGATGACCTCGCTCACCGGCTCGGCCCTGCTCGCACTCGCGGTGTTGCGCGGCAAGCTCACGGCGGAAGAAGCATGGCAGGCCGCCCATGTGGATGAGGACTTCCAGATCAGCCAATGGGGCGAGGACGCGGAAGCCGCACATCGCCGCGCGAATCGAAAGCGCGACTTCGATGCCGCAGCGAAAGTACTGAAGCTGCTCGGCGCCTGACTTTAGCGGTTGTTGCCGGAGGAGGTGACGATCTCGCTCCACGGCCCGTCCGGCACCTCCGATGCATCGACGAACCGCCATCCGGTGAGCGCATTGTCGGTCATGCCGAGGCGATGCCAGACTGCCGGCGATACGTCGAGGCCGGCCTCGGCATCGAAGGTGTTGAGCGGAACGTCGGCGTCGCCGAACACGAAGGCGAAGTCGTCCTCGCCGCAGGGGCCGACATCCTGCCATTGCGCGAAGCAGGAACGGCCATTGTAGCGGACCTCGACCCAGCGGTTCTTCAGCAGGGGATCGAGCCCCGGCCGATACCACGGGATGTCGCGTGCCTCAGTCTTCAGCCGGTCGTTGCTGCCGAACTCGCCATAGGGCAGCGCCACGTAGAACGGATTCTCCTTCGGCGTGAAGCCAGCCGGCCAGTGCCCGTTGCGGCGCCTCGGATCGTCCACGCCGCCGAAATTGGCGAGCCAATCCTTGTCCCAGTAGCTCTCGTGATTGGGGATGAACGCGTTTTCGGCGTTGGACTGCTCACCCACCCAGAACATGGTGGTTGTGGTCGACTTGAAATCATTGAATGGCACAGCCATGGCTTGGCAGGTCCTCGTTCGCAGCACTGCGAAACAGGCGGCGCTTGCGGCAGCAGCCAACAGCCCGCGCCGCGTCAGATTAGGTCTCGGCATCGGTAGTGTCCTCGTTTGCTGCGCGCATTATTTCTCTAATTTTGACAAGAATTTAGCGGTCCAGAGCCAGGGTGACGCATGCGGCGTCGGCGACTGGCCACGGCCTTCGTGGTCCGCAAGGGGCGGCATTTGCGCGACTTCGCCCCCATGCTATGCACCGTCACCGGCGCGTCACATGGGAGCGGACTGATGAAGGAAGTCCTTGAAGAGCTTGAAATCCGCCGCGACAAGGCCCGCGCGGGCGGCGGCAAGGCCCGCATCGACGCCCAGCACAAGCGCGGCAAGCTCACCGCACGGGAGCGTGTCGACCTCCTGCTCGACGAAGGCTCCTTCGAGGAGTTCGACATGTATGTCGAGCACCGCTGCAGCGATTTCGGCATGGAGCAGAGCAAAGTCCCGGGCGACGGCGTGGTCACCGGCTGGGGCACCATCAACGGCCGCGTCACTTACGTCTTTGCCAAGGACTTCACCGTGTTCGGCGGGTCGCTCTCCGAAGCGCACGCCAACAAGATGATCAAGATCCAGGACATGGCGCTGCAGAACCGCGCGCCGATTATCGGCCTGTTCGACGCCGGCGGCGCGCGCATTCAAGAGGGCGTGGCGGCACTCGGCGGCTATGGCGAGGTGTTCCTGCGCAACGTGCTCGCCTCGGGCGTCATCCCGCAGATCAGCGTGATCATGGGGCCGTGCGCCGGCGGCGACGTCTATTCGCCGGCCATGACTGACTTCATCTTCATGGTGAAGGACACCTCCTACATGTTCGTCACCGGTCCTGACGTGGTGAAGACCGTGACCAAGGAGGAGGTGACCGCGGAGCAACTTGGCGGCGCCATCGTGCATACCACCAAGTCTTCGATCGCCGACGGCGCCTACGACAACGACGTCGAGGCTCTGCTCCAGATGCGCCGGCTCATGGACTTCCTGCCGTCGAGTAATCTTTCCGGCGTGCCCGAGCTGCCGACGCGTGATCCCTGGGACCGCGACGAGCCGTCGCTCGACACGCTGATCCCCGACAATCCCAACAAGCCCTACGACATCAAGGAGCTGATCCACAAAGTCGTGGATGAGGGCGACTTCTTCGAAATTCAGGAGGCCTATGCCCGCAACATCGTGATCGGCTTCGCCCGCATGGAAGGGCGCACCATCGGCATCGTCGCCAATCAGCCCATGGTGCTGGCCGGCGTGCTCGATAGTGACGCATCGCGGAAGGCCGCGCGCTTCGTGCGTTTCTGCGATTGCTTCAGCATTCCGATCGTCACCTTCGTCGACGTGCCCGGCTTCCTGCCCGGCACCGACCAGGAATATGGCGGGCTGATCAAGCACGGCGCCAAGCTGCTGTTCGCCTTCACCGAGGCGACCGTGCCGAAGGTCACCGTGATTACGCGCAAGGCTTATGGCGGCGCCTACGACGTCATGTCTTCGAAGCACATCAGGGGCGACGTGAATTATGCCTGGCCGTCGGCCGAGATCGCGGTGATGGGCGCCAAGGGCGCCGTCGAGATCCTCTACCGCGCCGAGCTGTCCGACCCGGCCAAGATCAAGAAGCGCATCGACGAATATCAGGCGCGCTTCGCCAATCCCTTCGTCGCGGCCGAGCGCGGCTATATCGACGAGGTGATCATGCCGCACGGCACGCGCAAGCGCATCGCGCGCGCGCTACAGATGCTGCGCAACAAGCACCTCGCCAACCCGCCCAAGAAGCACGACAACATCCCGCTTTGAGCAGCTGAAACGCCTTCGGATTGTCATGGCCGGGCTTGGCCCGGCCATCCACAATTTGGCAAACTCAGCGCATGCGGGCCGGTTGGGCCCACTTGAAGGGCGCGCTAATGCGCGGCGGGCTCGGTCGGCGTGAGGAAGCGGTCGTAGATCCAGCCGGTCGTCGACGTCTTGGGATCGGTGACCTGCACCCATTTCTTATGCCGCGCCATGACCCGGAGCTTGAGGCCCTTGCCGGCGACCTTGACCGTCTCTGAGGATTTCTCCGCCTTCGCGTGCATGTCCACCGCGGATTTGGTCTCCATCCACTCGGCGGGCGCTCGCGGCTCTTCCGGCGGGGGACCCAGCGCATAGCCCC
>JBKPSQ010000159.1:0-3498 GCA_046735075.1 Pseudomonadota bacterium | reverse complement strand
GATCTGCGAGATTGACCGAGCATTCATGGAGTCGTGCATGAGTCGAAATAGCCTCGTCATGATTGCCCTCGGCGCATTGGTAGCTGGCGCTTTGGTCCTTGTCTACGCCATGCGCGATGAGCCGAAGCGGCGTGAAGCGGCCCAAGCGGGAACCGCCACGAGCGCCACTGTCGGCGACGTTGCCGAGACGGGCGCTACGCCCGTCGCTCCATCGGGCGAAACCCCCAAGGTGCTCTATGACTTCAATACTCTACCGGACCCCGTGAAGCGCATGCTGCAACAGATCGCCGACGCTGCTCAGTCGGGCGACATCGAGAAGATGCGTCCCGTGTTCGAGTCGAACGAGCTCAAGCCAATGGTGACCACCGCCTATGTCGACGACCCGATTGCCTTTTGGAAAAAGACTTCGGCCGACGGGACAGGCCGCGACGTGCTTGCCGCCATGCTCAACGTCATGACTTCGGGCTTCGTTCGTAAAGGGCAAGGCAACGACGAGATCTTAGTGTGGCCCTACTTCGCCGAGACCGACCTCGCCAAGCTCACACCCGCCCAGGAGGTCGAACTCTATCGCATCGTATCGCCCGAAGCCGCAGTTCAGATGAAGAAGGCCGGCAAATACAGCTATTACCGCCTCGGCATCTCACCGAGCGGTGTTTGGCAGTACTTCATGCAGTAGTTTTCGGCAACGCTTCTCCGAAGCGAACAGGTTCGCCGCCGGCCTGGCCAAGGTCCCCTTCCCACATGGCAGCCCGTCCGCGGACGAAGGTGCCGATTGGCCAACCCTTCACCTTGCGCCCGGCAAAAGGGGTCCAGCCGCATTTGCTGCCGATCCAGGCGTCCTCTATGACGCGCTCGGCTTTGAGATCGACCACGGTCAAGTCGGCGTCGTAGCCGACGGCAATGCGTCCCTTTCCGGCAATTCCGAAGACGCGCTGCGGGCCCGCGCTGGTCAGATCGACGAACCGGGCAAGGCTCAGACGTCCCGCATTCACGTGATCGAGCATGATCGGAACAAGCGTCTGCACGCCGGGCATCCCCGAAGGCGTGGCTGGATAGCTCTTGGCCTTTTCTTCCAATGTATGTGGTGCATGATCCGAGCCGAGCACGTCGACCACGCCCTTGGTGAGACCCCACCACAATGCCCTCTGATGCAGCGTGTCGCGGAGCGGCGGGTTCATTTGTGCTTTGGTGCCGAGAGTTCGGTAGGCGTCACTCGCTTCGAGCGTCAAGTGCTGCGGCGTGACTTCGACGGTGGCGATATCCTTGCGACGCGCGAGCAGAGCCATCTCCTCCTTGGTCGAGACGTGCAGCACGTGTACGCGCTTGCTTGCCGCGGATGCGAGTCGTAACAGGCGCTCCGTCGCGGTGAACGCCGCTTCGGCGTCGCGCCATTCGCTATGGCTCGACGGATCGCTCTCGCGTTGCAGCGAGGCTCGAGCCTTAAGCCGCGCCTCATCCTCGGAATGAAAGGCCGCACGTCGCCTGATCTTGGTGAGGATGCGTATCAACGTCTCCTCGTCATCGACGAGAAGATCGCCGGTGGAAGACCCCATGAACACTTTGACGCCGGCCGCGCCTGGCAAAAGCTCAAGCTCCGGCAGCTCATCGACATTGTCGCGCGTGGCGCCGACAAAAAATGCAAAGTCGCAAAACATTCGGCCCGTGGCGCGCGTAACCTTGTCGGCAAGCGCTTGCGCGCTTGTAGTCAAGGGCTTGGTGTTCGGCATCTCGAACACAGAGGTGACGCCGCCCAAGACAGCCGACCGGCTCCCCGACTCCAAGTCTTCCTTATGCGTGAGCCCCGGCTCGCGAAAATGCACCTGAGTGTCGATGACGCCTGGCAGAATATGCAGGCCTGTCGCATCTATGATCTTTCCGCCGAGACCTTCGTCAATGTCGCCTATCCCGGCGATCCGGCCACCCCTTATGCCGATATCGGCGAGGCCTTCGCCGGCATGATTGACGACGGTGCCTCCCTTCAGCACGAGGTTAAAGATTTGGGCCAAGTCTTGAGGCTCCGACTTCTCTTGCGGGCCTTGGCCCGCTCCCATAAATGTCGGGAGCCTTGGTAGCAGAAGGGCGGGATATGAGCCATTGCCATGCGGCGCTTCTTCCACGGCGTGGCGTGATCCGCGTCGCCGGGATCGACGCGCGCAAATATCTGCAAGGGCTGATCACCAACGATATCGACAAGGCAGGGAAAGGCCACGCGATCCATACGGGGCTGCTCGCCCCGCAGGGCAAGATCCTGTTCGATTTCTTTGTCGTGGCAACCGATGGCGGCTATCTCCTCGACATCTCCAAAGAGAAGGCCGGCGAGCTTACTAAGCGCCTCGGGTTTTATCGCTTGCGGGCGAACGTCGAGATTGTCGAGGAGCCGTCTTTCGCCGTGGCAGTAGCCTGGGGCGCACAGCCACGCCTTCTCCACGACGCCGTCGCTTATTCCGACCCGCGGCTCCCTGAGCTCGGGGTTCGTGTCATTCTGCCCGCCAGTGCCAATGTGGCGGAGCTAGGCTGCACGTCGGCCTCGGAAGACGATTACGACATCCACCGCATAAGGCTTGGAGTTCCGGAAGGCGGGCTCGACTATGGCTTCGGCGAGGCCTTTCCACACGAGGCCCTATTCGATCAGCTTAACGGCGTGGATTTCGCCAAAGGCTGCTATGTCGGGCAGGAGGTCGTCTCGCGCATGGAGCATCGGGGTACTGCGCGGAGGCGTGTTGTGCCGATAGAAGGCGAGGCTCCTCTTCCTTCTCCAGGATCAAGCATCGAGGTCGGAAGCGTGCCGATCGGAACCATAGGCTCGGTCAGCGGTGCCTCAGGACTTGCCCTTGTACGGCTGGATCGCGCCGAGGAGGCGCTCTCCCGCGGAACTCCGCTATTGGCGGCCGGCGTAAAGCTCAAGCTTCGCCGGCCTTCCTTCGCGAGATTTTCGGTGCCGGCTGCGGCGCTTTCAGCATGAGCAAGGCAGATTCACAGCGCTGCCCTTGGCCCGGCACCGACTCGCTCTACATCGCCTACCATGATGAGGAATGGGGCGTGCCAGAGAGAGATGACCGGGCGCTTTACGAGAAATTCGTGCTCGACGGCTTTCAGGCCGGGCTTTCCTGGATCACCATCTTGCGCAAGCGCGAAGCGTTCCGTGCCGCCTTCGACGGTTTCGAGCCGGAAAAGGTCTCGCGCTTCAACAAGAGGAAAGTCGAGGCCCTCATGAAGGACGCGGGCATCGTGCGCAATCGCATGAAGATCGAGGGCGCGATCGATTCGGCGCGCGCCTGGCTCAGGATGAAGGAGACCGGCGCGGGCTTTGGCGCTCTGCTGTGGGACCTCGTCGGCGGTAGGCCGATCGTCAATCGCTATAAGTCAATCGCAGAGGTTCCCGCCGAGACGGAACTCTCGCGGCTGGTCTCCAAGGAGCTTAAGTCGCGCGGCTTCAAGTTTTGCGGACCGACAATCGTCTACGCCTTCATGCAAGCGACCGGCATGGTGAACGATCAC
>JBKPSQ010000158.1:0-5148 GCA_046735075.1 Pseudomonadota bacterium | reverse complement strand
CTTCAGGTCCATGGGGTTGGAGCCCGCCGCCACCGACTTTGCGCCTTCTCTAACGATGGCATGAGCGAGCAGGGTCGCCGTGGTGGTGCCGTCGCCGGCGGTGTCGGAGGTCTTCGACGCGACCTCGCGCACCATCTGCGCGCCCATGTTCTCGAACTTGTCCTCGAGCTCGATTTCCTTCGCCACTGTCACGCCGTCCTTGGTGATGCGCGGCGCGCCGAACGATTTCTCGAGCACGACATTGCGGCCTTTGGGGCCGAGGGTCACCTTGACCGCATTGGCCAAGATGTCGACGCCGTGCAGCATGCGCTCACGGGCGTCTTGAGCAAATTTCACTTCCTTCGCAGACATTGTTTTCTACTCCGTGGGCAGGGGCTGGCTTACGCGGCTTTCTTCTTGGCAACGACGCCCTCGAGCACGCCGAGAATGTCGCTTTCTTTCATAATGAGAAGCTCTTCCCCGTCGATCTTCACTTCGGTGCCGGACCATTTGCCGAACAGCACGCGGTCGCCGGGCTTCACGTCGAGCGGCTGGACATTTCCCTTCTCGTCCGGCGCGCCGGGGCCTACGGCCACGATCTCGCCCTGTTGCGGCTTCTCCTTGGCGGTATCGGGGATGATGATGCCGCCTTTGGTCCTGTCGTCCTCCTCGATCCGGCGTACGACGACGCGATCATGCAATGGACGAAACTTCATCTTTCTCTCCTCCAGCGATTTTGTGGTGTCTCTCGGAGCGCCCGGTGCGGACGCACCTGTCGCGGCTATTTAGATCGCCAATTTAGCACTTTCAAGACGAGAGTGCTAAGCCGCTAGCAATAATTCTGGTCTGCTGCCAAAGCACTGATTTTGCTTAAGAAATGCGCTTGCCGCAAGCAAGCTCGGCGGTTAAACTTAAAAGGTTGAAAGAGTCGAAAACGACCGGACCAGCAGGACTTTAAGGATCATGGACGCTTCCTTCGCTCGTCAACTCGAGGGCTTCTCGCTGACCACGGCAGAAATCCTCTACCGCCTGCCAGACCATCCCAAGCTTTTGCAGAGCTATATCTGGCAGGACTACGACCTCGCCCCGCGCTTCCCCAAGCTCGTCGACTTTCTCGATTTTTGGGACGCCAATCTCGACGGCGCGCTTTACCGCATTCGCGTGGCGCATCGGCGGCTAATCTCGCCGCGAGAGTTCCGCTTCGTGGACGGCGAACTCTTGCTGCATTAGGCGTCCTGACGAGTGTCCTTGTCATCGTCCGCGAAAGCGGACGATGCAGTAACCCCAGCGGATCGCAACTGCGAAGGTCACCCTTTACTGGATGCCCGCGTTCGCGGGCATGACAAGCGGGGTTCTAGTGCCCGAACTCGTAGATATGCGCCTTCTCGCTGTCGAGCACCGGCTTCAGCGAGCGGAACGCCTTCGGGTAGAGATAGAACGGCACGCGCGGGAAGAGGTGATGGATGAGGTGGAAGTTCTGGAACATGTAGAGCGAGTTGGCCACCGGCTCGAGCACCTTGCCCTTGAACCAGAACACGTTGGTGTCGCGATAGCGCTCATGCACCTCGTGCGGCTTGTGGGTGAGATAGGCGAAGAAATAAATGATCATCGCCGACCCGATGATGTGCGGGAAGATCCACAGCATCAACACCTCGCGCCAATAGCCCATCAGCGACAGGCCGAGCGCGATGCCGTAGAGCAGCGCGTACATGGTTGCGATATGAATGGTGAGCGGCCGCATGCCGGGGATATGGGCATGGAACGCGATGTGCCGCCAGAAATAGCGGTGATACCAGAACACGATGGTGAAGCAGCGGAACAGGATCTTGAACGGACCCTGCACCGCGACCCAATGGTCGGGGTCGATCTCCTCGTTGTTGGTGTCCCGGTGATGGGCAAGATGCATGTAGCGGAACGCCTTGTACTCATGCAGCAGGATCGCGCCGCACACATAGCCGACGAGATGGTTCAGCCAGAGATAGTTTGAATCCCTGCCGGCGATGTTGCCGTGGCAGGCCTCATGCAGCGGCGTCTGGTCGGCGTAGAGGATCAGCGAGTTGAGAATAAGCCCGAGCCAGAGAGGGATGATGTGCATGGTCGCGAGTGTGGTAACCAGCGCGAATGCGGTCACGATGCCAAGCGCAAGGAGCACCGTCGGCCACGCCACCATGCCCTGATAGGGCCTGACCAGGCCGAGCGCTTTTCGGTCGGCCGGCACATTCGGCGAATCACGGGGTGTTTCGATTTCCGGGCCAATTGCGGCGGTAAAATTCATACTCCAAGAGTCCTTCTCTTCATCCCCAATCCCACGGCAAACGCAGGGTTCCCGGCCCGCGCGGCCCAGCCTTCTTGTTCGGACTCATCCCGGAGCGGCTTATTTCGCCTATGAGCCTGCCTGAATCAAGACACAATGGGGCAGGCTCCGCGGCCGAGTTGCCGCAGGGGTAAACACCGTATCACAAAATGTTAGATTTTGCGGGGACTTAGTTGCCGCTGCTTGTCGGGCGCGGAGCCTTGTCGCGCGGTCAGAAGCAAAATCTGCCCAGGCCGGCAAGACAGCCGGCCCGAGCGATCTACAAAACTAGTCTATTGAGGCCTAGCGGCAGAAATACCAGCCGCCGTCGCCGCCCTGGAAATAGCCCGTGCTGGCGTTGAAATACGGGCCATGCAAGTTGCGGCAATAGCGATACCAGGCGGGGCTCCATGGCGGCGGGCCATAAGCCGCCGGGCCGTAATAGGCCGGAGGCGGCGGGGGAGCCACATAGACGGTGGACGGCGTCAGCGCGCTTCCCACCACAGCGCCGATGCCGAAGCCAAGCAGGCCTGCGCCGACGGCATTGCCATGGCCAGCCTCTGCCGGCGCGGGCGCAGCCAGCGCGAGCGCTCCGACTAGCGCCGCCGCGGCGATCGCTTTCAAGAGTCCTTTGGTCATTTGTCTTGTCCCGTTAGCCGAAGAGAGCCCGCGAGGAGCGGGCGGGAGGTGCCCCAGTGATTTGGGATTATTACGTTTTGCACCTGCTTTTTGGCAAAATAGAGCCTTCAGAATGAATCAGCGGTTAAGCAATTCGCGGGTGTGCTGACCAGTCGGCGCATGCGCAAATAAAAAACCGCCGGGCGCGGGGCCCGGCGGTCTCAAAGTCAGTCAGTCGCGCTTAGTTGGCGAGCTGGACGTTGGCGGCCTGCTTGCCGCGGCCGCGGCGGTCATCCTCGATCTCGAAGGAGACCTTATCACCTTCGTTGAGGGCGGGCACGCCACTCCGCTCGAGAGCGGAAGCGTGCACGAATACGTCCTTGCCGCCGTCTTCCGGCTGAATGAAGCCGAAGCCGCGCGCATGATTGAAGAATTTCACTGTGCCGTTGACACGAGCCATGGGGAATTTCCTTTCCCGTTGAAGTTTCACACAAACGGGCCAGAGGCTCCCGAAAGGGGAATCCTTCGGCGTCTTGAGATGTCAGGAAAGGGTCGTGCTCTTTTGAGGCGCGATAGTCACTTGCCGTCGTCCAAGTCCGCGCCCAAAGCCTTGGGCGCCCGGTCCGAGGAGCATGGGGGAAGTAGACGGGCTTGGCAAGCCCGAAGTGGCCCTGGCGATCACAATCTTGGCCTGGCAGATCACCAGCTTAATTGTTCGAAGGCGTACATAAACCGCACATGAACGGACGCCTCAGAGAGGGTTCAGCCGCGAAGTCCTAAAGCCCGAGTCACAGCGCGAAGACGCGCCGGCTCGGAGGCTTCGCAATGTTGAGGAAGATCGTTCTCGTCCTGCTTCTTGCAGCTCTTGCCCTGCTCGTGGCGCGTCTCGCCTACAATGCGCCGGTGATCCAGACACGGATCAGCATGACCCCTGACGTGAGCTCGAATTCGGTTCCCATCGCGCCTTTCATGTATGCCGGAATCCGCGGCTAGGGCCAGCGCACCAAAGGCGGCATGGAGGAGAGGATCGCCTCGACATTGCCGCCGGTCTTGAGCCCGAAGATGGTGCCGCGGTCGTAGAGCAGGTTGAACTCGACATAGCGCCCGCGCCGCACGAGTTGCTCCTCGCGATCGGCCTCGGTCCATGGCGTTCCGATGTTGCGGCGGACAATCTCGGGATAGATGCCAAGGAAAGCGCGGCCGACCTTCTGGGTGAAGGCAAAGTCGCCTTCCCAATCTCCGGTATCGAGATAGTCGAAGAAAATGCCGCCGATGCCGCGCATCTCGCCGCGATGCGGCAGGTAGAAATACTCGTCGCACCAGCGCTTGAAGCGCGCGTAATCGGCCGAAGGCTCGCCGTCGCAAGCGGCTTTCATCGCCGCGTGGAAGTCGCGTGAATCCTGATCTTCCTGCGTGCGCCGGCGCGTAAGCACCGGCGTCAGGTCTCCGCCGCCGCCGAACCAGCCTTCCGACGTCACCACCATGCGCGTGTTCATATGCGCGGTCGGTGCGTTGGGGTTCGCCGGATGGGCGATGAAGGAGATGCCGCTCGCCCAGAAGCGCGGGTCCTGGTCGGCGCCGGGAATGTGCTTGGCGAACTCCGGCGCGAAAGTGCCGTGCACGGTGGAGGTGTGGCAGCCCACTTTCTCGAACACGCGGCCCGACATCAGCGCCATGACGCCGCCGCCTCCATCACCTCCCACATGATCGGTGCGGGTCCATGGCTTCTTCACGAAGCGGCCGGCCTGCTTGCCCTCGCAGCCGGGCAAGCCTTCCGCCTCATCTTCGATGGCCTCGAGGTTCGCGCAGATCAGGTCGCGCAGTTCCTCGAACCAGGCGCGAGCGCGTTCCTTTCTTGGCTCGAGCTCGGGCGCCAAGGGCTCTGACACATTGGGCTGTTTCGCAGCTTTTTGGTCCATCGTGCTTCGCGCTTACGTCCTGGCGGCCTTGCGGTCAATGCCATCGCCTGCCACATGCAGCGCGGAGAAGTCCGATCCGCAAATCGATGCCACATCATGGCCCTTGCGGAGTTTAGCTAATGCGCCAATTTGCCCGAAACCGGCGCTGGACAACATCAGGCCCTGATGCAAGAAAGCGTCACAAAAGAAGGCCGGACAGCGGCCCGAGCAGAGGCAAACCCCAAGGCGCGTTGGGTTGGGCACGGCCGCAAGGCTGGGGGCTGGAGCTATTAGCCTCCCGTTTGCGGCTGTTTTGACATGCGGTTGTCGCCTGGGAGCGCTTTTCTCCCAAGCTTAGAC
>JBKPSQ010000157.1:0-6711 GCA_046735075.1 Pseudomonadota bacterium | reverse complement strand
ACCTGCGAGCGCCTCATGAAGAACGGCGTGACCATCAACCGACCGCCACGCGACGGCTACATGGCCTTTATCCGGTCGCCCGACAATATCTCTATTGAATTGTTACAAAAGGGAAAACCGAAGCCGAAGCAGGAGCCTTGGGCCTCGATGCCAAACACCGGAAAGTGGTAGTCGTCGCGCCAAACCTGGTACCCCCTAGGGGAATTGAACCCCTGTTTTCAGGTTGAAAACCTGACGTCCTGACCATTAGACGAAGGGGGCGTACCGGCTGAGCCCGTCATATAGAAAGCTTTGACGGGTGTCGCAACAATCCGGGCTAAAGCGCGTTCCCGCGAGGATCCGCGGCGTCTTCGATCATGAGCTCCACGCTTTCTCGTCCCTGCCAGCTCGTGCGGCGGAGATGCCCCGCGACATGAAGCGGCAGCCCCTCGCCTTTCAGCAGCAGTTTTCCGAGCGGCGTATCGGCGACACGGAAGGCGCATGCCTCGATGCGCGCGCCGTCAGCGCTTTGCAACGTGCAACGCACATGCGCGTCCTTGATGCCGCGCACACGACTCAAGCGATGCGCGGGAAAGACGAAGCGGGGCTCTGGGTGCCCAGGTCCATAAGGACCGGCGCGATCGAGCAAAGCCATGAGTTCAAGAGTCGCGCCGCCGGATGAGATCGCGCCGTCGATCGCCAGTTGGTGGATGAACGTCGCTTGAGCCACCGGCCCCGCGAGATGCTCAAGCAGGAATGCCTCGAGTGCATCTTGCTTACTTCGCTCGAGCTTGAAGCCAGCAGCCATGGCGTGACCGCCGCCTTTGATCAGCAGTCCCTCGTGCACGGCAGCTCTGACCACTGCGCCAAGGTCGACCGAAGCAATCGACCGCGCCGACCCAGTTGCCATTCCGTCAGCCTCAAGCGCTGCAACGAAGGTCGGACGACGGAAGCGCTCGGCGACGCGGCCGGCAATCAGGCCGAGCAGGCCTTTGTGCCAGCCTTCGGCGCGAAGGAAGAGCAGAGGACAGTCGGGTTTGACCGCGAGGGCAGCTTCAGCACGAGCGAAGGCCTCCTCGAGCATGCGTTCTTCAACGGCTCGGCGCTCGGCGTTCAGCGCCTCAAGCCTCGCCGCGATGGCGCGGGCCTCGATCTCATCATCGAGCGCAAGCAGCTTCGCGCCCAAGCTCGATGCGCCGATCCTGCCGCCGGCATTGATGCGCGGCCCGAGGATAAAGCCGAGGGTATAGCAGGTCGGTGCCTCGTGGAGGCGGGCAGCGTCGGCCAGAGCGCGCAAGCCCTGATTATGCCTAAGCCGCAAGACCTTAAGCCCTTGGGCTACGAAGGCGCGGTTCGCGTCCTTGAGCGGCACCACATCGCAAACGGTGGCCAGGGCCACCAGGTCCAACAGGCCGAGGAGATCAGGTTCGGGGCGGTCGCGATAATAGCCCTCGCGGCGGAGGGCGCGCGTCGTGGCGACGAGGAATAGGAAAACGACACCCGCAGCCGCGAGATGACCCTGGCCGGAGAGGTCGTCCTGGCGGTTCGGATTGACCACCGCGTAAGCGGGCGGAAGTGCCTCGTCGGCCTGATGATGATCGATGACGATGACCTCGGCCCCGGCTGCGTTGGCCGCCTCGATGGCAGCCTTTCCCGCGATACCGCAGTCGACGGTGAAAATGAGACGAGCACCCTCTCTGGCGAGTCCGGCGAGCGCTGAGGGAGACGGTCCGTAGCCTTCGGTGAGCCGGTCCGGGATATAGGTCACCGCGTTCTGATCATGGCTGCGCAGATAGCGCTCGATCAGGGCGACCGAGGCCGCACCGTCGACGTCGTAGTCGCCGAATACGGCAATCGGCTCCGCCGCTTTGATAGCGGCGGCAAATCGCTCGGCCGCCTTCTCCATGTCCTGGAGGCGGCAAGGATCGGGCAGAAGCGTGCGAAGTGTGGGATCGAGATAGCGAGAAACCGTGTGGGGCTCTGCGCCGCGGGCGGCGAGGACGCGGCCCAAAAGTTCCGGCAAGGCCTGCGCCTGGGAGATGGCCGTGGCCGCAAGGTCCCGGCCCGCGCCGAGCCGCTCGACCCAGCGATAGCCGCGCGCCGACTGCTCTACGCCAAGCAGCGCCCGCGCCTGTCCAGCATCAGCGGTGATATATTTAAAGGCTGCGGTCACGCCGCGTCATCCGTACCGTCACAACCGGTAACGGTATCTGATTCGCTGGGTGCCGCTGCCGTCAGTCGAACTTGCTGAGGTCGGGGTGCTCGGTCTTCATCCAGCGCACTGTCCGGGTCGACGCGCGCATCACCACGGTGTGGGTGAATACCGCCTCGCGGGTGAAGCGCACCCCCTCGAGCAGAGATCCATCTGTGATGCCGGTCGCGGCGAAGGAAAGGTCGCCCATCACCATGTCGCGCATCGTATATTTGCGGCCAAGGTCGTGAATGCCAGCAGCGCGGGCCCGCGCGCGGTGCTGTTCGTTTGCTGCGACCAGGCGCCCTTGCATCTGCCCGCCGATGCAGGCGAGTGCCGCTGCGGCAAGCACGCCCTCCGGCGCGCCACCCACGCCCATGTAGATATCTATGCCGGTCTCCAGCGGCTCCGTCACGTGGATCACGCCGGCAATGTCACCATCGCCGATCAGGCGGAGCGCCGCTCCGGCGGCGCGCACCTGCTCAATCAGCTTGGCGTGGCGGGGCCGGTCGAGAATGCAGACCGTTATCTCGCTCACCGGCACGCCCTTGGCTTGAGCGAGCGCCTTGAGATTGTCTGTTGGGGAGGCGTCAAGATCCACCAGCCCCTCGGGAAAGCCCGGGCCGATGGCGATTTTGTCCATATAGATGGTTGGCACCTTCAAAAGGCTGCCACGTTCAGCCAGCGCAAGGACCGAAAGTGCGTTCGGCAACGCCTTGGCGCAAAGGGTTGAGCCCTCGACTGGATCGACGGCCAAGTCGACTTTCAGCCCCGATCCCTCGCCTGCGCCGACCGTCTCGCCGATATAAAGGAGCGGAGTCTCGTTCTCCTCACCCTCTCCCACCACCACTACGCCTTCGATGGGGAGCCGTGCGAGCTCCCGATACATGGCGGCGGCGGCGGCTTCGTCGGCGGCAGCCTCATTGCCTCGGCCCCGCCACAACGCGGCGGCGACGGCCGTCGCCTCCGTGACGCGAACGATGTCGAGCGCCAAAGCGCGATCGATCTCGGTCTTGGCGTGAGCCTTCGACACGGGCGTTTTTCTCCCTTCCCTCACGCGATCTTTTATTGCCGCCTGTAGGGTTACCTATTCAGTATCACAATTTTTCGATGCGGATCATCTGCGGCTTTGCGTCGACATGGCCGTCCCGCTCGATTGCCGCAAGCGCTTTGCGGATTGCAGCCTCGCTGGTCTGATGAGTGATCATCACCACGTTGGCCGACGAGCCTTCATAGCGGCGGTTAAGGCCTGGAAGCTCGGCACTCGGGCGCCGCTGCACGATACTCTCGATCGAGATCCCCTGCTCCGCCATGCGGCTTGCAATCGCAGCGAAGGCGCCGGTCCGGTCATAAACCGAAAGCCTGATGTAGTAGCCGCCTTCATGGGCGCGCATCTGTGCCCTCTTATAGGGCTTGAGGTTCTTGGCCTTGGTCCCGAAGGGCGGCAGGACATGGCCACGGGCAATGTCGATCAGATCGCTCGTCACCGAAGAGGCGGTCGGTCCGCCACCCGCGCCAGGTCCGACCAGCGTGACGTCACCAACGAAATCGCCGTCGATCGCCACGCAGTTCAATACCCCGTCGACCTCGGCGATGGCCGTGTCCTTCGGCACCATGGTTGGATGCACGCGCTGCTCGATGCCGCTGTCCGTGCGCAGCGCAACGCCGAGCAACTTGATGCGATAGCCAAGATCGCCGGCGGCTTCGATGTCGGCAGGAGTAATGCTCTCGATGCCTTCGATATAGACCGACTCGAAGCTGATGCGCGTGCCGAAGGCGAGGCTTGTGAGGAGAGACAGTTTATGCGCTGTGTCGAAACCGCCGATGTCGAAGGTGGGATCAGCCTCGGCGTAGCCTTGCTTCTGCGCCTCTTTCAGCACGTCGGCAAAGCTACGGCCCTCCTGCTCCATCAGGGTCAGGATGTAATTACAGGTGCCGTTGAGGATGCCGTAGACGCGGCCAATGTCGTTCCCTTGCAGGCTCTCGCGAATAACCTTCACCACAGGAATGCCGCCGGCGACGGCGCCCTCGAAATTGAGCGCAACGCCGTTCTTCTCGGCGAGTGCGGCGAGACTCGTTCCGTGATGGGCGAGCAGCGCCTTGTTGGCGGTGACCACATGCTTCCCCGAGGCGAGCGCCGCCTCAACCGAGTCCTTGGCCACGCCCTCCTCGCCGCCGATCAGCTCGACGAACACATCGATGTCAGGGTCTTTGGCAAGCGCGATGGGATCGTCGACGAAGCGGACGTGTGAGATGTCGCAATCGCGGTTCTTGTGTCGGTTGAGAGCCGTGACGGCCGTCACCTCGATCAGACGGCCTGCACGCGCAGAAAGTTCGCCCTTGCGCGCCGCAAGCAGCCGCAACAGCCCGGACCCTACGGTGCCGACGCCTGCCAGCCCTACTTTCAAACCGTCATTCATGGGAAGGGATCAGAACGACCTATTCGCCTTCGAGGCAATAGGAATCACGTTGTGCAGAGTCTTGGCGGATTCGACCAGGAACTTACGGATATTGCGCGCAGCCTGGCGGATGCGCTGCTCGTTCTCGACCAGCGCGATGCGAACATAGCCTTCACCATACTCGCCGAAGCCTACGCCAGGCGACACCGCGACGCCGGCCTTCTCCAAAAGCAACTTTGAGAACTCGAGTGAGCCGAGGTGCGAGAACATCTCCGGGATCGGCGCCCAGGCAAACATGGTGGCAGGCGGCGAAGGGATCGGCCATCCGGCACGGGTGATGGCGTCGACCAGGCAGTCGCGGCGGCGCTTATAGATAGCGCGGATCTCCTCGATGCAACCTTGCGGCCCGTTGAGGGCCGCTGCCGCAGCGACTTGGATCGGCGTGAAGGCGCCATAGTCGAGATAGGATTTCACCCGCGTAAGGGCATGGATCAGACGCTCGTTGCCCACGGCGAAGCCGACGCGCCAGCCGGGCATGGCGTATGTCTTGGACAGCGTGGTGAACTCGACGGCGATGTCGATCGCACCGGGCACCTGAAGGATCGACGGCGGGGGCTCACCACCGAAATAGATCTCCGCATAGGCGAGGTCAGACAAGACGATCAGTTCGTGCTTCTTCGCGAACGCGACAATTTCACGATAGAAATCGAGGTCCGCAACCACGGCGGTTGGATTAGCGGGGTAATTAAGGACAAGCGCCGAGGGCTTCGGCACCGAGTGACGCACCGCCTTGTCGAGAGATGCCATGAATTGGGAATCGGTGCGCGCCGGCAAATGTCTGATCACGCCGCCCGACATGATGAAACCGAACTCGTGGATCGGATAGGTCGGATTCGGCACGAGGATCACGTCGCCAGGCGCGGTGATCGCTTGGGCCACGTTGGCGAAGCCTTCCTTGGAGCCGAGCGTCGCCACAACTTGGGTGTTTGGATCAACCTTCACACCGAAGCGGCGCGCATAATAGGCAGCCTGCGCCTTGCGTAAGCCGTAAATGCCCTTCGACGCCGAGTATCGGTTGGTGCGCGGATCGCGCAGCGTCTCGATCAGCTTGGCGGTAATATGGGCTGGGGTCGGCATGTCGGGGTTGCCCATGCCGAAATCGATGATGTCGTCGCCGCGCGCGCGCGCCTCGGCCTTGAGCCGGTTCACCTGCTCGAAGACGTAAGGCGGCAGCCGCTTGATTCTGTGAAAATCGCTGGTCACGGACGCGCGGGTCCCCACCCCGATCGGACCCCTTAAGGGGTTCCACTTGAACCATAAAAGCGCCCCAGGGGGCAAGCTCCAGCCGAACTGGAGCCTCTAATATGATTGGTTAGACGGAGTGACCGGTGCTGCGGTCTTGGACGATGTCGCCTGGGCTGCCGGCTTTGCTTTAGCGGAGGCTGCCGGTGAGATCGACGTGGGCGCTGTCGCTCCCGTCGCGCTTGAACCATTCTGGCCTATCGTCTGCTCCTGCTTCGCCTTCTCCTCCGCGAGATCGGATATGGCGGCAGCCTGCTCGGTCTTCGTCATGGTCTTGTCGTAGTCGCGCTGAAGTTCGGCATTGGTCGCCATCGACGGCTGGCCCGACGTGAGCGTGTCCGCGCACGCGGTGAGCGCCAATGGAACCAGAGCAGCAAGAAGGCGTAAGGCAAGTCCCGGCAGCATGCGCAGCATCACGTTAGAGGTCTGTTCTTGTTGATTTCCCCCTGGCGATTGGCAATCGCTCGTCCTTTGTTATATTGCATAGCACAATGAGCCTTTGCGCGAAAGCCGGGGGGCGACAGCAATGTCTTCCGGCATGGTGGCTTCGGCGAGGTTAAACGGGGGTAAAACAAGGACAAATTGATGCAGGAGACTAACAAGCGTCCCGAGCAAGCCGGGGCCCACCAATATCGTATCGATCAGTTCGACGCCCTCGCAAAGAATATGGTCCGCCTGTTCGACCAGGGGGCCAAAGCTGTCTCTACCATGGCCGAGAGATCAAATGGCCAGGGTCCATACAACGTCGTTTCCGAGGCTAACGAGGCAGCAAAGTCGCTCGGCGAGATCGCCCGCCACTGGGTCGCCGATCCCGGCAAGCTAGTTCAGGCTCAGAGCGAG
>JBKPSQ010000156.1:0-4112 GCA_046735075.1 Pseudomonadota bacterium | reverse complement strand
AACCAAGCCAAGCCGCGCCAACGAGCAGGATATAGGTGATGACATAATAGTAGAGCGATAGGAGCTTGCCCTCTCCCAGGGCGTAATGAAAAAACCGCACGGCGGCAGCGAGCAGCGCCATATAGAAGAAGATGCGCCCGGATGGCTTCCATGATCGCGCCAGCCCACGTCCGGCGAGAAAGGCCGCGCCGCCGCCCAAGACGACGGTGAGCACGAGAAAGATCCAAGGTCCCTCGTCAGACAGCCAAGTCATTTTCTTATGCCCTCCCGCGGCGCACCCTTGCCGCCTCCTTCGAGGTAGGCGGCCTGCACCTCCGAGCTTCCAAGCAACTCGGCGCCAGAGCCTGTCATTGTGATCCGGCCATTGACGAGCACATAACCGCGGTGGGCGAGACGGAGCGCATGATAGGCGCTCTGCTCGACGAGAAAGACGGTGAGGCCATAATCGGCATTGAGCGCACGGATCGCGCCGAAGATCTGCTTCACGATCAGCGGAGCAAGGCCGAGCGACGGCTCATCGAGGAGCAGCAGCTTGGGGCGTCCCATCAGCGCACGCGCGATCGCGAGCATCTGCTGCTCGCCGCCGGACAAAGTGCCGCCACGCTGATGCTGACGTCTCTTAAGCAGAGGAAAGAGCTCGAACACATGCTCGAGGTCGTTGGCAAAGTGGGCCGGCTCGTCGGCGATGATGGCACCCATCTGGAGATTTTCCAGCACGGTCATGCGCGGAAAAATGCGGCGCCCCTCTGGCGACTGCGCGATTCGAAGTAGGGCGATCTTATGGGTGGGAAGGTCGGTAATGTCCTCGCCGTCGAACAGGATGCGACCTTCGGAGGCGCGCGGGCGTCCGAAGATCGACATCATGAGAGTACTTTTGCCGGCGCCGTTGGCGCCAATCAGCGCCACGATCTCGCCGGACCGAATATCGAGGCTCACGCCGTGCAGCACCGGGATTCTGCCGTAGCAACAGGTAACCTTCTTGACCTGGAGCAGGGGCGCGCTCACTGCCGCACCTCGCGCTCGACCTCGGCTACCTAGTCGTCTGGGACTCCGAGATAGGCCGCAATGACGCGCGGATCGTTGCGCACTTCTTCCCTCGATCCGTCAGCGATCTCCTTGCCGTAATCGAGGACAACGATGTGGTCGGAGATACGCATCACTACGCTCATGTCATGCTCTATGAGCAGGATGGCGACATTCTCCTTGGCGCGGATGTCGTATAGCAACGTCGTCAACGCGTCGCTCTCGCGCGCGTTGAGCCCGGCGGCAGGCTCGTCAAGGCAAAGCAGCAAGGGCCGCGTGCACATCGCCCGCGCGATCTCGAGTTTGCGCTGCTCGCCGTAAGGGAGCTCGCCAGCCGGCACGTCCGCTCGTCTCAGCAAATCGACCCGGTCAAGCCAATAGCGCGCATAATCGACCGCCTCTCGCTCGGCCCTGGCAAAGCCTCCTACGTGGAGAAGGGCGCCCACGGTCGCAAAGATGCCAAATCCAAGAACAGCGCCGGTTGGCAGCCCAGAGGCTCGAGTGAGCACATTGTGCTGTGCCACCATCAGGTTCTCCAGCACCGTCATGCCCGGGAACAGGCGAATATTCTGGAAGGTGCGGGCGACGCGAGCGTGGCTGTTGATGTCGTGATCATCAAGCCGCTCGAGCTTGAAGCTTTGGCCGTCGGGATGGGTAAACGTCATCATCCCTTCGCTCGGCTTATAGAAGCCGGTGATGCAATTGAAGACGGTGGTCTTGCCGGCGCCGTTAGGCCCGATCAGCGCGGTGATATCTTGTCGACCGACGTCGAATGAGACGTCATCGACTGCGACCAGACCGCCGAAGCGCATGGTGAGATGCTCGACCCTGAGCGGAGGATCCTTCTCCCACGGCTTCATGCGCGGGCTTCCTCCACGAGGTCTTTTGGTATTGGTTTTGCTTTGTGCAAGACGATGGTCGGTGAGCGCGTGCCAACGATGCCGCGCGGGCGCCACACCATGATTCCCACCATGGCCACGCCGAACAGCAGCATGCGGTAGAGCGCGGGGTCGAAGCCCTCGCCGAAGATGCTCTGCAGTCCTTCGGTGTGGCGAAGGGCCTCGAAGCCGCCAACCATTACGATGGCGGCGATGGCCACGCCGAGTTGGCTGCCCATGCCGCCGAGCACCACGATGGCGAGGATGATGGCGGACTCGATGAAGGTGAAACTCTCCGGGCTAATGAAGCCCTGGCGGGTGGCGAAGAAGCTGCCGGCGAGGCCTCCGAAAAGGGCGCCGGTGGCAAACGCTGTGAGCTTGGTGATGGTGGTATTGATGCCGAGCGAGCGGCAAGCGATCTCGTCCTCGCGCATCGCTTCCCAGGCGCGGCCGACGGGAAGCCGCCGCAGTCTGATGGTGACGAGGTTGGTGATGAGCGCGAGTCCAAGGATCACGTAATAGAGAAAGATGATGCCTTGCAGCGGATCGTATTTGAGGCCGAAGAAGCTCGCGAAGTTCGGGCTTGCCTGGGCCGAGAAGGGTAGGCCGAAAAGGGTGGGTTTAGGGATGTCCGAGATGCCGTTGGGACCGTTGGTGACGGGCGTCCAGTTGATGAGGATGATGCGCACGATCTCGCCGAAGGCGAGCGTTACGATGGCGAGATAGTCGCCTCTAAGCCTGAGCACCGGAAATCCGAGAATGACGCCCCATAGCGCCGCGGCCAGCCCTGCAACCGGCAAGCAGATCCAGAACCCCAGACCGAAATGGGTGGCAAGGAGTGCGAAGACGTAGGCCCCGACTGCATAGAAGGCCACATAGCCGAGGTCGAGAAGGCCGGCGAGTCCGACCACGATGTTCAGTCCCCAGCCAAGCATGACGTAAGTGAGGACGAGGATCGAAAGGTCGAAGAGGTAGCGGAGCGGTAGCCCGAGGTGGAACGCCTTTTCCAGAAGGTACGAGACGAGCGGAAACAGCACCGCAAAGGCGATGCCGCCGATGGTGAAGATGCGTGCGTAGGGAAGGTTCGGGAAGAAATAAACGATCGCGCGGCGGATCGCGCCGATCCCGAGAAAGGCGAGGAGGCACACCGCCACTAATTGGACGCCGGCCGCATGGACGATGCTCGCGATGATGAGGACCAAAGCGGCGACGAACCCTACGCCGCCGAGAAGGATGAGATCGCGGCGCCCGAATGGCTCAGAGTTGAACAGCTTAGCGAAGGGTGTGGTGACGGGATGCTCGGCTTGCCATACGAAAAGATTGAGCAGGAGGCGGCCGAACACCACGATGCCCACGGCGACGGCAAGTAAGCCGGGCCGGGGCATGAGCGTGAGTCCTGTGACCTTGTCGACGGTCCTTACACCAAGCAGAAGGCAGAACAGGAAAAACGCGATCCAGCCGGCGATGATGGCGTCTGCGAGGGCGGATTTGAGCCGCTGGCCAAACGATTTGCCGGGCTCTGCCAAGGGGCTCAAACCTTTTCCACCTCGGGACGACCGAGCAGGCCGGTCGGGAAAAAGATCAGCACGATCGCAAGCATCGAGAAGGCGGCGACGTCTTTGTACTCTGGCCCGCTCGGCGCATAGGCCGACCAGAAGGTCTCGATCAGTCCAATGATGAGCCCGCCGAGCATCGCGCCCGGCAACGAGCCGATGCCGCCGAACACCGCAGCGGTGAAGGCCTTAATGCCGGCGACGAAGCCGATATAGAAGTCGATCACCCCGTAATAGAGCAGATAAAGAAGCCCGGCCACGGCGGCGAGCGCCGCGCCGAGCACGAAAGTGAGCGAGATGGTGCGGTCGACATTCACACCCGAGAGGGAAGCCATCAGCCGATCCTGCTCGCAGGCGCGCTGCGAGCGGCCGAGCGCGGTTCGGGTGATGATCAACCAGAATACCGCCATCAAGATGAAGGTCGTCACTACAACCAGGATCTGGATGTTGGAGAGATTGACCTCAAAGCCGTTCTCGACGAACAGCTCGTAGCCTCCGGTGACGACGGGCTGCAGCGGCTTCACGCGCGCGCCTTGCGAAACCTGAATGAAATTCTGCAGCACGATCGACATGCCGATGGCCGTGATGAGCGGAGCGAGCCGGAATGATTCGCGCAATGGGCGATAGGCGATGCGCTCGACCGTCCAGCCCCATACGG
>JBKPSQ010000155.1:0-3939 GCA_046735075.1 Pseudomonadota bacterium | reverse complement strand
TCGTGGGCTCGGAGATGTGTATAAGAGACAGCTATCGCGATGGCAAGCGCGTAGGCTGGCTCACGAGTGGCGGTTATGGCTACTCGGTCGGCCGTTCGATCGGTTACGGCTATGTCCGCGATCCGGAAAGCGGGGTTGATCGGGAGATGATCCTTTCCGGCCATTATGAGCTCGAGGTCGCCACGACGCGCGTACCAGCCGAGCTATTTCTCGACCCGCTCTACGACCCCAAGATGTGGCGCATTAAGAGCTGAAGCTTAGCGGTAGCCCAATCTGGTCCCGCCAGAAACCGCTGCGACGTTTTGCCTTCCCAGCCACAAGGTGTAGAGTGATCGAGTTTTGCGGGGCTGAGATCAAGCGCCCGAAAAACTCGGGCAGCAGACATTACTTATGTCTTGGTTTCGAACGAACACGTCCTCCAAGGTCAACGGGAAGCTGACGCGTCTGTTCTTTGCCTCCGATTTCCACGGCTCGCAGCGCATTTTCCGCAAATTTATCAATGCCGCGAAACACTACGAGGCCGACGTCCTCGTCATGGGTGGCGATGTCGTCGGCAAGCTCGCCATTCCTGTCATCCGGGAGGGAAACGGCTGTTTTCGCGCCCACCTCATGGGCAGGACCGAGCGCCTTGAGGGGCAAGCCGAGCTACAGGCCTTCGAGGAACGACTTGGTACGCTCGGCTACTACAGCAAAGTCATGGACGAGGATGAGTATCAGGAAATTAGATCGGATACCGCTGCGATCGACCGCCTGTTTCATGATCTTGCCCGCGAACGCCTCGCCTCTTGGATCGAGCTCGCCGAGACGCGACTCGCCGGCAGCGGCGTCAAGTGTTTCGTAATGGGCGGCAATGACGACGATCCCGAAGTGCTGGAGCTGTTCAAGGAGGCCGACACGGGATCCATCGTCTATTGTGAAGGCAAAGAGGTGGAGATCGACGACCATCACACGATGATCAGCGTCGGATTCAGCAACCGCACGCCGTGGAAGACACCACGCGAAATCGACGATGAGGATCTTGGTGAGATCATCGAAGGATTAGCCGAGAAGGTAGCCGACTCTGAGCATGCCATCTTCAATCTCCACGTTCCGCCGGTCGATTCGACGCTCGATACCTGTCCAATGCTGGATTGGGACACGGATCCCCCGACGCAGATCGTGAAGGCCGGCCAGGTCGTGCTTCATGGCGCTGGGAGCAAGGCGGTCCGCCGGGCGATCGAAAATCATCAGCCGCTGCTCAGCCTGCATGGGCACATTCATGAATCTGGCGGTGTGGTCCAAATCGGCCGGACCACCTCGGTAAATCCCGGCAGCGAATACGGCGAAGGCGTGCTGCGCGGCTGCCTGCTCACTTTGGCGAGGGATGAGGTGAAAAGCTATCAGCTGACGGCCGGTTGAAGGCCGGTGCGTGAGCAAGATTCGAATTCGAATTGATGGAGGGGCAAATGGCAGTGGCTGCAGCAAAACCGGAAGTCTTTACCCGAAAATCGTCGGGCCTCGTGCGGGTGATGTCGCCGTATTCGGCGTTCATCTACAACATCCTGACGATGGGACTTATCTTCCCCTGGACCTATCTCTGGGCGCCGGGGGCGCTGCCCGGCGGGCGGCTCGTGTGGGGCATCCTGCTCGCCATGATCTTCGAGATCCCGATCGCGCTCGCTTATGTTTGGCTATCGACGGCGCTGCCGCGCTCAGGCGGTGACTACGTGTTTCAGAGCCGGGTGTTCGGGGGCGGAATCGGCTTCTCGATTGTCATGTCCGGGTTCGTGATCTGGATTTTGCAATGGGTCGCCCTATCGGGCTGGCTGCTCTCCTACCTCGGGTTTGCCTCGCTGTTTCTCGGACTAGGGGGGACCATGAGTAATCCGACCCTGACCAGCATCGGCGTTTGGTTCACGACGCCCTGGGGCATCATCATCGTCAGCATATTGAATGCGTTATTGGCGCTGTTGCTGTTGGTCAGCGGGTTCAAGAACTACGTCAAATTCCAATATCTGATGTGGTACGCGACGCTGCTGTCGTTCGGTCTCATGCTCTATCTGTTTTTCAGTGCCACGCCGGAGACTTTTGCGCAGAAGCTGAATGACTTTGTCGTCGCCTCTGGTGGGGCGCCGAACTTCTATCAAACGGGAATCGATGCGGCGAAGGCAGCCAACATCGATCTCAATCCGCCGTTCAGTCTACTGGCCACCCTTCTGGTTGCGCCGATCGCCTGGACCTCTTTGCAATGGGCAACTTACAGCGCGCAACAGAACGGCGAGATCAAGGGCGCTCGTTCGTTCCAGAACCAGCTCATCATTATCATCGGGTCGTTGATCGTGACCGGCTTGCTGCTCGCCGCCTTGGCGGCAGCCTTACAGCACGCAATTGGCAGCGAATTTCTCTATGTTGCCGGTGCAGGCTATTGGGCGGCATTGGACGCCGGAAAGTTCAATGGCGTCTTCCTGTGGCCGAATATCATTGCCATGGCGCTCGCTGGCAGCCCGATTATCGTCCTGCTGATCTCGGTCGGCTACATCCTCAACGCCTTCCAGATCGTCAACAACTGCTATATCGGCATGACCCGCGTCATGGTGGCCATGTCGCTCGATCGGTTGCTGCCGGAATGGGTGAGCCGGGTCTCCGACAAATTCCACACGCCGGTCAACGCCCATATCGCGTATTTTGTCGCCAGCATCCCCGTGATCCTCGTCTACAACCTCTGGGGCCAATGGACGGCGTTAACCTTAGGCGTCACCTTCGCCTGCGGCTACGTCTTCGTCGTCACGGCGCTTGCCGGTGCACTGATGCCATATCGCGCCAAGGCACTCTATGACGCCTCGCCGGGCGCGGCTTACAAGCTCGGAAATATTCCGCGCGTCACGATTTTCGGCTTGATCGGCGCCGTCGTGGGCGCCGTGATGGTGCTAATGTTCATGTTCCACAGCGCCCTCGGTCTCACCAGCGTCTTGGCCTATCAGGTCGTGTTCGGCGTCCTGGCGGTGTCAATCATCTGGTATTTTCTGGCCAAATTCATCCAGCGTTCCCGCGGCATCAACGTGGACTACGCCTTCAAGGAGATACCGCCAGAGTAGGAAGGCTGGTCGACTTTGCCTATCCGAGGCGCCGGCAGGGCTTGGTGCGTAGGCAAGCGCAACTCGTCCTGCGGCGGCGAGGCGAATTCCACACGGTCAGCGACTTGCCTATGATCATCTGTGGCGGGTGGCGGATTTGCCGTCGATCACAGGTCTGACATGGTGGATCGTAGGGCGCTAGAAGCCGAGGCTGACCGGATCTTGGAGGCCGCAGGCAAGGCGGGTCTCACCATGCGCCTTGTTGGGTCTGTAGCGATCCTGCGGCGCTGTGCGAACCACGCCTTCCTTGCTGGCGGCGCCCGTGTCTATCGCGACTTGGATTTCGCCGGGCGCAAGAAAGAGGCACGCGATTTTCAACAACTCCTGAACCGGCTCGGCTATGTGGAAGACCGCGAGGTATTCCTCGTCTCGGAAGGGGCACGCGCGATATTTGCTAGCGCTGCGAATGGCGTTCACGTCGACGTCTTTTACGAGAAGCTCGATTTTTGCCACGCGATACCTGTGGAAGACAGGCTTGAGGCCGACGCGGCCACTCTTCCTTTGGCGGAGCTCCTCCTCGGCAAGTTGCAGATCGTCAAGATCAACGAGAAAGACCTCGTGGACATGATCGCGCTGCTGCTCGAATACGGGCTCGGGGACAGTGACGAAAATGCAATCAACGCCTCCCGAATTGCAAAATTGTGCGCCGAGGATTGGGGGCTTTGGCGGACCACGACGCTGAACCTGGAGAA
Source organism: Pseudomonadota bacterium (assembly GCA_046735075.1). Lineage (GTDB taxonomy): Bacteria > Pseudomonadota > Alphaproteobacteria > Rhizobiales > Methyloligellaceae > Methyloceanibacter. The sequence continues at coordinate 134 of JBKPSQ010000155.1, read as the reverse complement.
GCTCGAGCGGTTTGCCCACACTCACTCAAGTCTCGATGCCGAGGAGAAAGCTCGCCTTGCGGCGACCGCAGCCGCGCTTCGTCAACGCCTCGATGCCGAACCCCTGTCTCTTATACACATCTCCGAGCCCACGA
>JBKPSQ010000154.1:0-12465 GCA_046735075.1 Pseudomonadota bacterium | reverse complement strand
TTGCATGCCCATGCGCCCGGCGAGCGGCGCATAGATGTCCATGGTCTCCTCGGCGATCACCGCCCGCTTGGCCGGCTTGATATGCTCGATCGTGCGCATGTTGTGCAGGCGATCGGCGAGCTTGACGAGGAGCACGCGAATGTCGCTGGAGATTGCGAGCAGGAGCTTGCGGAAATTCTCCGCCTGCTCGGCCTTCTTGGTGACGAGGTCGAGCTTCTTGATCTTGGTCAGGCCATCGACCAGCGTCCCGATCTCGCGCCCGAACATGGCGTCGATCTCGGTGCGCGTGGTCTCAGTGTCCTCGATGGTATCGTGCAGAAGCGCGGTGGCGATGGTTGCATCATCGAGCCGCATCTCGGCGAGAATTGCCGCCACTTCGAGCGGATGCGAAAAGTAAGGCGCACCCGAGGCCCGCTTCTGGTTGCCATGGGCCTTCATGGCGTAGACATAGGCGCGGTTGAGCAGCGCTTCGTCGGCGTTTGGCTGATAGCTCAAAACGCGCTCGACCAGCTCGTATTGGCGGGTCGTCATAACGCGCCCCCTCCACTAGCTGGCGCCGTGGTGCGAGCCGTCAGTAAGCGCAGTCCCGGCCGTGCGCTGGAGCAACAATGCGTGGAGGCAAGGGAATAGCCCGCGCTCTGTGGCAAGCCAGTGAGATCAGCGTGAGCGCGGTCCCGCATTGGAGCCATCCGAAGGTGCCTGGCTCGCCATCCTCCGCAACAGCTCTTCCTCGGTCATCTTGTCGATCGTGGTATCCGTCGACTGATCGTCCTGGCCGAGAACGGGCATCCTGGTGTCGGTCGAGAGCATCGGCACGGCCTCAGCCTCCGGCTCATCCACCTCCACATATTTCTGCATCGAGTGGATGAAGTCTTCCCTGAGGTCGTCAGCGACAATCTTCTGCTCGGCGATCTCGCGGAGCGCTACTACGGGATTCTTGTCGTTATCGCGCTGTACGGCAATCTGGGCGCCGGCGGAAATGGTGCGGGCACGGTGGCTTGCCAAAAGCACAAGCTCGAAGCGGTTGGTAATCTTGTCGATGCAGTCCTCGACGGTAACGCGAGCCATCAGGGAATCCTTGTTTGGTTTGCTGTGATTTCGCCTCTATTTAGGCAGTTCGGCTTAGGCTGGCAAGCAGTAGAGAGCCTTAGAGTCTTCCAATCACCCTGCCCTCGCCTCGCCCTTCGACCTCCCTCCATAGCTCGCGCACAGTCTTCTCAAGGACCGGATGACGCCAATCTGGCGCGACGTCCAATAGCGGCCTCAGCACGAAAGGGCGCGCATGAGCAAGCGGATGGGGAAGCACTAAGGGGCGCCGCCCTGCGGCAACGAATCCCGGCTGCCTCCCGTGCCAGTTCCTGATCAGGCCCCGGTAATCGATGATATCGATATCGAGCGTGCGCGGTCCCCACGGTCTGCCGCCTCGCCTCCCCGCCCTCCGCTCGATCGCCTTTACCACTCTAAGCAACGCGTCCGCCGAAAGGCTCGTATCGACCAGCGCCACGGCATTAACGTAAGCAGACTGGCGCGCGCGGCCCACCGCCTCCGTTTCGTAGAAGGGCGAGACAGCCGTGACTGTGATATTAGCGCGTTCGATTTCGCCTAATGCGTGTGCAATCGTCTGAGCCGCGGTTCCCCATGGCCCGGGACAATTTGCTCCTAGTGCTAACACGACCTCCGCGCGTGCCGGCAATTGCGCACCTCTTCCGTCACACCTATGTTGTTTAAGCAGCCCTCTAGTCGATGTTGCGGAGAGGCTGCTCTCTCAATCGCTCAATACTCGCGGTGATAGGAGCTTAAATGAATTTCTATCCAACTGAGCGCGTCGCTCTTTTCATCGACGGCGCCAACCTCTACGCCACGGCCAAGGCACTTGCCTTCGACATCGATTACAAGCGGCTGCTGGCGCTGTTTCGCAGCAAAGGCCAACTCGTACGCGCCCTTTATTACACGGCGCTCGCCGAGGAGCAGGAGTATTCCTCAATCCGCCCTCTCATCGATTGGCTCGACTATAACGGCTACACCATGGTGACAAAGCCCACCAAGGAATTCATCGATGCGACCGGGCGGCGCAAGATCAAAGGCAATATGGATATCGAGCTCGCCGTGGATGCTATGGAGCTGTCCGACTATCTCGACCATGTCGTGCTGTTCTCAGGCGATGGCGACTTCCGCTCGCTCGTCGAGGCGCTCCAGCACAAAGGCAAGCGCGTGAGCGTCGTTTCGACGCTCGCCACCAATCCGCCGATGGTCGCCGACGAGCTTCGCCGCCAGGCCGATCAGTTCATCGATCTTGCCCACCTGCACGACGAGATCGGACGTGATCCCGCCGACCGCGCACAGCGCTCGGAACGGCGGCGTCCAGAGCCTCAGCCGCTTGATGAGTTTGAGTCCGAAGACCTGATCGAGACTTGAGCCGGCGCCGCTTCGAAAACTGTAAAGCGCTGAAGGAGGCGTAAGCGATGAAAGTCGGGTTCATCGGCCTTGGGCGCATGGGAAGCGCCATGGCCGCCAATCTGTTGGCGGCGGGGCATGACCTCACGGTCTATAACCGCACCGAAGCGAAGGCTGAGCCTCTTGTGAAACGCGGCGCCCATTTCGCCAAGACGCCGGGGCACGCTGCTCGGGGTGAGGCCGTCATCACCATGCTCGCCGACGACCACGCTGTTGACGAAGTGGTGTTCGGCCATAACGGACTGCTCGCCGCTCTCGCCCCCGGCGCAGTCCACATTTCCATGAGCACGATCAGTGTCGCGGAATCCGAGCGGCTCGTTGCGGCCCACCGCGACAAGCGCCAGGAGTTCGTCTCGGCGCCCGTGTTTGGTCGCCCAGAGGCCGCAGCCGCGGCCAAGCTCTTCGTCGTGCCGGCAGGAGGGCCAAAGCCCGTCGCCGCGTGCCAGCCTCTGTTCGATGCGATCGGCCAACGCACCTTTCCTATCGGAGATGAGCCGCCGATGGCCAATCTCGTCAAACTTAGCGGCAATTTCCTGATCGCTTCCGTGATTGAAGCGCTGGGCGAGGCGTTTGCGCTCGTCAGCAAGGCGGGAGTGGACCGCGGGCAATATCTCGACATCCTGGTCAACACGCTGTTCGGTGCGCCGGTCTACAAGACCTACGGCAAGCTCATCGCCGAGGAGCACTATTCGCCAGCGGGCTTCAAGGCCGAGCTCGGTTATAAGGATGTCAGCCTTGCCTTGAGCGCAGCACAAGACCTTAAAGCGCCGATGCCGCTTGCGAGCCTCATCTCCGATCGCTTCCTCGCGCTCCTTGCCGCGCGCGGTGGCGACCTCGACTGGTCGGCGCTTGCGCTCGTCGCCAAGCGCGACGCGGGCGGAGAGACGCCGCTTCATCGCAGCGAATAAACGGCAATCGCGATGGCGCTCCATGCCGCGAGCGAGATCAAGGCGCCCGAGCCTCCCAAGGATTGCCCTCTTTGTCCGCGGCTCGTCGCGTTTCGCGACGACAACAAGACGACGCACCCCGATTGGTTCAATGGCGCGGTTCCGTCGTTCGGTCCCGATGATGCACGACTGCTTATCGTCGGGCTCGCGCCAGGATTGAAGGGCGCGAACCGCACCGGCCGTCCCTTTCTTGGCGACTATGCCGGCGAGCTGCTTTATCGCACGCTGCTCAAGGTCGGGCTGGCGCGCGGGAAGCATGACCTGTCGGCGCCTGAAGCGCTCGAACTTGTAGACTGCATGATCACTAACGCCGTGCGCTGCGTGCCGCCGGCGAACAAACCCCTACCCCAAGAAGTGGCAACCTGCCGGCAGTTCCTCATTGGCCGCATTGGGAGTCTGCCCAACTTGCGTGCGCTGCTTGCGCTTGGCCGCATCGCTCATGACAGCATTTTGGATGCGTTCCGGCTGAAGCGCGGCAATTTCACCTTTGCCCATGGCGCGCGACACGAGCTTCTCTCGGGCCTCGTTGTGTTCGACAGCTATCATTGCTCGCGGCAAAACACGAGCACGGGCCGCCTCACTGCGGCAATGTTCGAGGAAGTCGTTTCCCAAGCGGCGGCAAGCCTACGGAGCGACTAGCAGCCACTGAGGCGCCTTGCCGCCACCTGCCAAGTCGGGCATGCTCGTTGTAGCAGCTGGTCGCGAGGTATCCCATGGCGGGGATCGAGATCTCGCCGGCAAAAGTCGGCTTCGTGATTATCAAGGCGCGCGAGGTTGCCGCCAAGGTGGCTGCCTGGGACGATAGCGCGACGTCCGATCATGACGCTGAGTCCATTCTCGAAGACTTCTCCGATGACGCTACGCAAGCCGAGCTCAAGGAGTTCATCCGTGATCTCAATGAGGACGAACAGATCAGCCTCGTAGCTCTGGCGTGGATCGGCAGGGGATCATTCGGCCCCGAGGAGCTCGACGAAGCACTATCCACAGCGCGCGCCGAGCGCACCAATCGGACCGAAGACTATCTTCTCGGCATGCCCATGCTCTCCGACTATCTCGAAGAAGGGCTAGATCGCCTGGGCTATTCGGTTGAGGACGCCGAGGACGAAGCTCTCGGCGATTGATCGAGCCAGGCGAGCACTTCGCCAGCGTGAAGCGCGGGCTCGGTGATCGAAGAAAACACGTGTTCGATGCACCCAGCGGCGACGATGAGTGTCAGTCGCTTGAGATAGATCTCGCCGCCTGTCGCGAATGTCGGCAAATCGAGCGCGGCAGCGAAGCGGCCTTCGGCATCGCTCAGAATTGGAAACGGTAGCCGGAGACGCGTCGCCATCTCGCGCTGATACCCGGCTGTCTGGTTGCTCAGGCCGAAGATTGCAACGCCGCGCTTGGCGAACTGATCAAACAGGTCGCGGAATCCTTCAAGCTCCGGCGTCGAGCCATGCGCGCCGGAAATGCTGTCCCAATCCGGAGGATTGGGCAGCCCAGGCCGCCCGGTCCATGGATAGACGGCAACGATGCTTCGTCCGCAGAGTGTCGCCATCGAAACCTGGCTACCGTCCGTGGCCGGCAGCTTCACCTTGGGCAGGATCGTTCCGGGCAGGAAGAGCGCCGGCACCGCTCAGCCCTTCTCGCGCAAGAGACGCCCCTTTTGGCGTTGCCAGTCGCGCTTCTTTTCAGTCTCGCGCTTGTCATGGATTTTCTTGCCGCGGGCGAGTCCCAGCTCGACCTTGGCGATGCCGCGGGCATTGAAGTACATCCTAAGCGGCACGAGCGTCATGCCTTGCCTTTGGATCGCGCCGAGCAGGCGAGCGATCTCGCGCCCGTGCAGGAGGAGCTTGCGCGGCCGCGTCGGGGCATGGCCATTGCGCGCGGCTTCAGCGTACTCGCTGATATGGGCGTTGATCAGGTAGAGCTCGCCTCCCTCGTCCGAGGCGTAGGCTTCGGCGATATTGGCCCTGCCGGCCCGGAGCGACTTCACCTCCGAGCCGAGCAACACGATGCCCGCTTCGAGCTTCTCCTCGATATCGTAGTTGAAGCGCGCCTTCCGGTTCTCGGCGACGAGCTTTCCGCTCTCGCGCTTCGGCGCCATCACGTCACCTACTGGATCTAGACGAGAACGAGCCCGAGCGTTGCCAGCGCATCGTCGACCTTTTTCCGCGAGGCCGGTGCGAGCGGCGCGAGCGGGAGGCGCGTCTCGCCGGTGCACAGCCCGAGCTTGGCCGCCGCATACTTCACCGGGCCGGGATTTGACTCGACGAACAGCGCGTCATGCAGCGGCATCAGCCGGTCTTGCAACTGCAACGCGAGCCTGAAGTTGCCGGCGAGGCAGGCGAGTTGGAATTCTGCGCAGAGCGCAGGAGCGATATTGGCGGTGACCGAGATACAGCCCTGACCGCCATGGGCGACGAAGCCGAGCGCGGTCGCGTCCTCGCCCGAAAGCTGAACGAAGTCGGTCCCGAGCGCCGCGCGCTGCTGGCTGACGCGCGCCATGTTCGCCGTGGCGTCCTTCACCCCCACGATGTTCTTGAGCTTGAACAGCGTGGCCATGGTGTCGACCGACATGTCGACTACGCTTCGTCCTGGGATGTTATAGATCAGGATCGGGATGTCGGTGCTGTCATTGATCGCCTTGTAGTGGAGATAGAGCCCTTCCTGCGTCGGCTTGTTGTAATAGGGCGTCACCACCAGCACGCCGTCGGCGCCTGCCTCTTTGGCATGCCGCGTGAGTTCGATCGCCTCCGCGGTCGAGTTCGACCCTGTGCCGGCAATCACAGGCACGCGGCCCGCCGCGGCTTCGATGCAGAGCTCGACCACCCGCTTGTGCTCGGTATGGCTGAGCGTCGGCGATTCGCCGGTCGTTCCGCAGGGCACGAGACCGTGCGTGCCCTGGTCGATCTGCCACTCGACATGCTTCTGAAACGCGCGCTCATCAAGCTTCCCGTCCTTGAACGGCGTGATCAGGGCCGTGATCGACCCTCTGAAGGGCGGTATTGGCACTTGAATAAGCTCCTAAGGCCGATGAGCGGCGAAGCGATGCGTGAAAAAGAAGGCGGACAATAGGGTCTGGGGGTTAAGGCGGCAAGGCGCGGAAGCGCGTTCTTCTAGGGCCTTGACCTGACGCTTTACGGCCGCACTCCCGATTCCCCGAACCGGGAATAAAGCACGACAATCCAAGGTGTTGTTCGCGTTCCCTCAGAACTGCAGTAATCCCGCAGCGGCCCAGCCAGTCATTTTTCCGCCGGATTCTTTCAGACATTCTTCAATTCGGGCACATTACAGTTGCCGTCATCGTCGCGGCTCCCCGGCTCGGGGGACGTCCTGACCGCCAAAGAACCAGGATCGTAAACCGGTACCGACCGACGAGATGAAACGCTTTAGCGCGCACGCTTTATCATTTCTTGTCATCTTGGCGTGTTGCGCGCCCAGCATCGCTGCGGCCAAATCGCGGCACGCTCCGGCGGTAAAGGCCAAGACGGCGCGTGCGGGCGCAGTATCCAAGCCTCAACCGCTTCCGCCCCTGCCTGACCGCAACCCAGAGCGTATTGTCACGCCGGTCACCCTGACCATTGCGACCCCGACAGACGGCCAGCCCGTGGGCAATCAGCCTGACACCGGCACGGTGACCGGTGCCCTTCCCAATCAACCTGCGCCGCTCCAGGGCGCTTCAGCGACGGTCACGCCGCAGCAGGATCCGGCGACCGCCACGACGAATGTCGCCCTGCCTGACCGCAACGCCTCACCCGGCGCTACTGCCAATGGCACCACGCTGGCCAAGCCGAAAACGGATTCGGCCACGGCGACCACCAGCGTTCCCCTGCCCGACCGCAATCCTAAGGGACCGATGCTGGCGATCGTGCCGCCACCGCTCACGCCGGGTCTTGCGCTGGCAATGCCCGTCACGCCCCTGGCCAAGCCCAAGCTGACGGCTGAGGGAGTTTCGGACGTCCCGCTGCCCGATCCCAATCCCAACCGCGCGACGACAGCCACTCCCTTCACCCTGAGGGGAACGCTTGCGCCGGCCATCCAGGCGCCGCCGCCGCCGATGGATTACGTTTCCATCCTGAAGCCTCTGGTGTCCTACGACATCAGCGCCGCCGATGAGGCCAATCTTAGAGATGTGTTGAAAGGCGGCGGCGCAACGGCCGCTGCCAAGATCCAAGATCCGGCGGTGCGCGACTTCGCGCTCTGGTATCGCTATCAAAGTGCCGGCGTTAACGGCAGCGCCCAAGCCATCGAGCAGTTCCGGCTCGCCCATCCGTTCTGGCCTGGTCAGGACGATCTGCGTGAGAAGGCCGAGGCTGCCCTGTTCCTCAACGATACGAGTCCCGATCAGGTGAAGTCGTTCTTCGCCAATTCGGGCCCGCAGACCGGCGCCGGCAAGGCTGCGCTCGCAGGCGTTTACCTGAAGGAAGGCAACGAGGCTGGCGCGCGCGACCTTGTCGTCTCAGCCTGGAAGGATCACGAGCTCAATGCCGCGGTCGAGACCAAGATTCTCAGCCGCTTCGGCTACATGCTCACCACCGAGAATCATCGCCAGCGCATCGACAGGTTGCTTTATCCCGACGACAAATCGGCCACCGCAGCTGCGCTTCGCGTTGCCAAGCTGCTTCCTGCCGACGAGCAGAAGAAGGTCGCTGCACGCATCGCCGTGGTTCAGAGGGGTGGCAATGCCGGCAAGCTGCTCGATGCGCTGCCCGCCGGAGCGATCCAGGCCGATGTCGGATTGCGCTTCAACCGAATCCAATATCTCCGCCGCAAGGACCGCGACGAGGAAGCCTGGAAGATGCTCCTCGACGCGCCGAGCGAGCCCAATGTCCTGCTTGATCTCAACAATTGGTGGGTCGAACGGCGCGTGAACTGCCGCGCCGCGCTCAACGCTGGCAAAGCCCGCATCGCCTACGAGATCGCCGCCAAGCATGGCCTCGTCTCTGGCGACGCATATATCGAGGCCGAGTTCCTCGCCGGGTGGATTGCATTGCGTTTCCTCAATGAGCCTGACACCGCTCTCCACCATTTCGTTGCGCTCCGCTCGGCTGCCACCAGCTCCAAGAGCATCGCCCTTGGCGAGTATTGGCTCGGCCGGACCGCGATCGCGCTTGGCGACCGTAACGCGGCCATCATTCATTTCCACGGCGCAGCGAAATACCCGCAATATTTCTACGGCCAGCTTGGCCGCCAGGCGCTCGACGCGCGTCCCGCCCGCCTCGAGGTGACCGCAACCCCGCTGCCGAAGGATTCCGACATTCAGCGCTTCCTGTCGCGCGATGCCGTGCGCGCCATCGGGGTTGCCCATGCCACGGGCCTCGATGGCGCTACGCCGCAATTCTTCTTGGCCCTATCGCGCAAGCTCGATAGCCCGGCCGAAGTCATCCTTCTCGCCGAGCTTGCCAAGATGTTTGGGCAGCCCCAGGTCGCGCTGAGGCTGTCCAAGATCGCCTTTAATCGCGATCTCCCGGTCGGCGATTATGCTCTGCCCATCGGTGTCATTCCGGAATTCAGAAGCCTGCTCGGGCAGGACCGCGTCGATATCGCTCTCGTCCATGCTCTCTCGCGGCAAGAGAGCGAGTTCAATGCCGCAGCCAAGAGCCCGGTTGGTGCAAGCGGCCTTATGCAACTCATGCCCGCCACGGCCAGGGCCATCGCCAAGGCCTACAATGTCAAGTTCGACGTCAATCAACTCACCAACGCAGCCTATAACACCCAACTCGGCGAGGCGCATTTGCGCGAACTCATCGACAGTTATCGCGGCTCCTACTTCCTATCGCTCGCCGCCTACAACGCTGGCGGCGGAAGGGTGGCGGAATGGATGAAGGCATTCGGCGACCCGCGCGATCCGCAGGTCGACCCTGTCGACTGGATCGAGCGCATCCCCTTCACCGAGACCCGCCAATACGTGATCAAGATCATGGAGACGCTGCAGCTTTACCGCTCAAGATTGGCCGGTCCCGATCAAGCGCTGCAACTCGTGCAGGACTTGAACCGAGGCCGACGCATGCCGGCTTCGACCGCAGCGGTCGTCGAGGTTCAGGCTAAATCGGAGTGAGCCGTCCTGTGCTTTGACTGCTCGGGAGGCTTGCCCCTTCCTAAACTTTGTGAGCATTGAGAGCGCGCGCTGCAAGCGCTGCCAACGGTCTAGACGCGCTCCCAAGGTCGATCCTCAACATGCCCGAGCCTGCTGGCGAGCCCTGGCAAGACATTACCTACGCGTCGTTCGACGACCTTAGGCTCCATGTCCGCCACTACAAGGCGCCCGCGGCGAAATTCCGGACTGTCATCTGCCTGCCGGGACTTACCCGCAATAGCCGGGACTTCCATACCCTCGCCACTTATCTCTCCCACTACGCCGAGAAGCCGCGCGACGTGTACTGCTTCGACTATCGCGGGCGTGGCGGCTCGCAGTACGACCGCAAATGGCGGAACTACGTCCCCTATATCGAGCTTCTCGACATCCTCGACTTCCTGACGGTCAACGGTCTGCACAAAGTCGGGATCGTGGGGACCTCGCGCGGCGGCATCATCGCCATGCTAATGGCGGCGCTCAGGCCGACGGCGATGGGTCCGGTGGTTCTCAACGACATTGGCGCGGTAATCGAGACGCGGGGGCTCGCGCGCATCATCAATTACGTGAGGCGCATGCCGAATCCGAAATCCTGGCCCGACGCCGTTCTGATCATGCGCGAGATCAACGAGCGTTCTTTTCCAAATCTCACCGATGCTGATTGGGATGAGATGGCGAGAGCGGTCTTCGACGAGCGCAAGGGCAAGCCCATACGGGCTTATGACCGCAGGCTCGCGCGCGCTATCGGCACCATCGATTTGAGCCGACCGGTTCCCGATCTATGGCCGCAATTCATTGCGCTTGGCCAAGTCCCCGCCCTCGTCATCAGGGGAGCAAATTCCGACGTGCTCAGCGCTGAGACGCTTGAAGCCATGGTCGAGCGCCATCCCAATTTGCGCGCGATCACCGTTCCCGACCAGGGACACGCGCCGCTCTTGAAAGATCAGGACACGGTCGAGGCGATCGCCGCGTTCTTTGCCGCCAACGACTAGGATTGGCCGTTAAGTTCTGCCGGAAGGCTTTTCAGGGGTATCTTTGCGCCGTGCGGCACCGATCCTCTTCTGCTGCTCGTAGCGGGCGCGGGCGAGGCTGCCTAGAGCGAGCCCCGCGGCGAACACAAAGACGAGAAGTATCCACGTGCTAAGCGCGAAATTGCTCATCGGATTTCCGGCTCCATCGGGTGCTCAGGAGCGCACGGGCCATCGCCTGATCCAGCCCAACACGAAACCTATGGCAAATACGATGAGGAAATAGAGCCAGAGATCGGCAAGTTGCATCGAGCCCTAATCGCTGTCGAACAAAGGCAGCAATTTCGGCAACTTGGCCCTGGGGACTTGGCCGTCGCTGCGCGCGAGCTCCTTGATACGCGGGATCACCTGGGAGCCGACGTCATGCGATGTAGCGGCCTGTTTCCATTTGATGCTCTCTGAGGTCGAGAACAGGGACGGCAAATCGCGCCGCAACTGATAGGACACTGCAACAGCGGTGCCCTTGTCGGGCGCCACGCCCTCGATGCTCACGGCGAGGCCGGACAACGAGATCTTCCCGGAGTCGAGACGGCTCAGAGCGCGCAACGCGGCGCTGACCGCCTCGTCCCAATTCTTGGGCGCGCCGGATGCCACCTCGAGCTGGTCGTCGAGCCCTGGACGCTCGAACAACTGCCGCGACAACTCCCGCACATTCTGCCGGGCGCCTTCGCTTGGCACGCTGCCGGAGAGGCTGAGCGCATTGGAACCGAGATCGGCCACGAACACGAAGGGATCGGCCATCGGCGGCCTGATATTCTCTCCCATGATGGTGAGCCCGGTGGGCAGCGGGCCGCTCAGCGCCTTTTTCACCTCGGCGTAGTCGGCAGGACTGCGCGCCTCGCCGTCGACTTTTAGGGTGACGTTGAAGAGCCGGGCGGAGCCACGCTTCAGATGAGCGAGTTGCTTGAGCCCGAAACTCACGGCGCCGAGCCATTGCTCTCTCGGCGGCGCGCCATCGACGATCTTAAGCCGGTCCTCGACTTCAAGATCCGGGAAGTGCGCCTTTACCATGCCGAGCACTGTGCGGCGATCGTCTTCGGAAGGCACCAAGCCGCGCAGCCTAATGCCCGACTCGATCCGGGTCGCGGACCACACATAGCCTGAGGGATGGACTTCACCGACTTTGTTCTCGGCGACCTTGACCGAGTCGGCGACTGGCGAAGCAACCAGCCACGCTTGTGCCGTACCGAAGCTTGGCTCGGTGCCGAAGCCCGCGCGCACGCCGATTGCGGCGCCCGCCGCAACCAGCACCACGAGGCACAGCAACCAAGGTCTCGGCCGGAATTCCGACATGGAACCCTCGCCGTCCTTGAGGCGCCACCACTTGGCTCGGTTGCCTCTTCTATGCAAACCCTCGATCCCCTATTCGCCGCAGCGTCTCTTAAGCCAACTTACGCTTGCGACTGTCGCGATGGGCGTTACCCGTCCCGCCCTTCGCCCTAGCTCCTACAAGGATCGGCCCAGTTTTCGCTGGCAGTTTTCCCCAGATCCTGAGCGTGAATAGCCAAACTATAGGCCATCAGCAGAAGCGGTTCCAGATCACTCTTTCTCTTAACGATCACATATTAAACAGCAATGTTGCGTGATTTGTACGCCTTAGAACATGCGTTGCCCGCCCGCGCAGCTATTGGAAGTGGTGGGCGAGCCCAATGATCCCAATCGCGATGAGATAGATCGCCACCACGTAATTGAGCAGGCGTGGCATGAGCAGGATGAGAATTCCTGCGATCAGCGCGATCAACGGGCTGACAATCACTGGGTCAATCGTCATTGTATCTCCCCCCGAGATGCGGGCTTAATCCGCCCTGATTCGTGCCTCGACGAAGCGCAGCATAGGCTACTTGTCGTGGACTGAAAATAGCGGCCAAAATCTGACCCGCGCAGGCGAAACTTAAAGTCCTCGCAATACTTCAATCCCGCTGCAAAAGGCATATATGCCGTCTTGCCCTTGCCGCTTTTGAAGGCAATGGGTATGGAC
>JBKPSQ010000153.1:0-6453 GCA_046735075.1 Pseudomonadota bacterium | reverse complement strand
CATCACCACCTCGTGCAGGCCGGCCTCAGGACGCGATCGGGGCTCGTCGTCGAGACCGGCAGCGCGCGGGAGGTGCATCACTTCGCTTGCCTCGCCGGCTTCGGCGCGGAGGCGATCCACCCGAACCTCGCCTTCGCCACGATCCTGGCCATGTAGGACGCGCTCCCGCAGCCCGTGACGGACGAGGAGCTCGTCAAGCGTTACATCAAGGCGATCGGCAAGCGGCTCATGAAGGTCATGTCCAAGATGGGCATCTCGACCTATCAGTCCTACTGCGGCGCGCAGATCTTCGATGCTGTGGGACTTCGCAGCGACTTCGTGGCCAAATATTTCACTGGCACCAACAGCCAGGTCGAAGGCGTAGGCTTGGACGAAATCGCGCGCGAGACCGTCGAGCGTCACCAGCTTGCATTCTCCGATGCGCCAGTCTTACGCGAGGCTCTCGATGTCGGTGGCGAATATGCCTATCGCGTGCGCGGCGAGGCGCATATGTGGCGGCCGCAGGTTGTGGCTGACCTTCAGCACGCCGTGCGCGGCCAACTGCCTGAGAAATACCGCTCCTTTGCCAAGCAGATCAACGAGCAGACCGAGCAGCTGCTCACGCTGCGCGGCATGTTCCGCATCAAGAAGGCCGAGGAAATGGGGCGGATGCCAATTCCGCTGGATCAGGTCGAGCCGGCTAAGGAGATCGTCAAGCGCTTCTCGACGGGCGCCATGTCGTTTGGCTCGATCAGCCGCGAGGCACATACCACGCTCGCCATCGCCATGAACCGTATCGGCGGCAAATCCAATACAGGTGAAGGGGGCGAGGAGTCGGATCGCTATAAGCCGCTGCCGAACGGCGACTCGATGCGGTCCAAGATCAAGCAGGTGGCGTCAGGCCGCTTCGGCGTGACGGCGGAATATCTCGTCAACGCAGACATGATGCAGATCAAGATGGCGCAAGGGGCCAAGCCTGGAGAAGGTGGCCAACTGCCAGGCCACAAGGTCGACGCGGTGATCGCCAAGGTGCGCCACTCGACGCCGGGCGTTGGACTGATCTCTCCGCCGCCGCATCATGACATCTATTCGATCGAGGATTTGGCGCAGCTCATTTACGACCTTAAGAACTGCAATCCGGCGGCCGACGTCAGCGTGAAGCTGGTGAGCGAGGTCGGCGTTGGCACGGTTGCGGCCGGTGTGTCGAAAGCACGTGCCGATCACGTCACCATTGCAGGCTTCGAAGGCGGCACGGGCGCCTCACCCTTGACTTCGATCAAGCACGCGGGCTCGCCTTGGGAGATCGGCCTCGCCGAGACCCAGCAGACGCTCGTGCTCAACCGGTTGCGCGGCCGCATCTCGGTGCAAGTCGACGGCGGCGTGCGCACTGGCCGCGACGTCGTGGTCGGTGCCCTGCTCGGCGCCGATGAGTTCGGCTTCGCCACCGCGCCGCTCATCGCCGCAGGCTGCATCATGATGCGGAAGTGTCACCTCAACACCTGCCCGGTCGGCGTTGCCACGCAGGATCCTGTCCTGCGAGCGAGATTCCAGGGCAAGCCAGAGCACGTCATCAACTATTTCTTCTTCGTGGCCGAAGAGGTGCGCGAATATATGGCCGCGCTCGGCTTCCGCAGCTTCGCCGAGATGATTGGCCATAGCGAGGTCCTCGATAAGAGCCAGGCGATTGACCATTGGAAGGCCAAGGGGCTCGACTTCACCCGCCTGTTCCACAAGCCCGAGGTGCCGCCTGAGGTCGCGATCTACAACTCCGAGCGCCAGGATCACGGCCTCGACAAGGTGCTCGATCGCAAGCTGATCGAGCTTTGCCGGCCCGCGCTCGAGGAGAAGAAGCCGGTCAAGCTCGATCTCCCGATCAAGAATATTAACCGCACGACCGGCGCCATGCTGTCGGGCGAGATCGCCAAGCGCTATGGCCATGCCGGCCTGCCAGACGACACGATCTGGGTGCGGCTCAAAGGCTCAGCGGGCCAGAGCTTCGGCGCGTTCCTTGCCCATGGCGTGACGCTCGATCTCGTCGGCGAAGGCAACGACTATGTCGGCAAGGGGTTGTCGGGCGGCCGCATCATTGTGCGCCCGACCGAAGAGTCAGCCATCGTGCCTGAGAAGTCGATCATCGTCGGCAACACCGTGCTCTATGGCGCAATTTCGGGCGAGTGCTATTTCCGTGGAATCGCCGGCGAGCGTTTCGCCGTGCGCAACTCAGGCGCCATCGCCGTGGTCGAGGGCACCGGCGATCATGGCTGCGAATATATGACGGGCGGCGTCGTGGTGGTGATCGGACCGACGGGCCGTAATTTTGCCGCCGGCATGTCCGGTGGCATCGCCTATGTGCTCGACGAGGCGGGTGATTTCGAGCGCCGCTGCAATCTCGCCATGGTCGACCTCGAGCCGGTACCGAGCGAGAACCATGTCATGGAGCGGAGCCGGCATCAGATCGGCGATCTCGAAAGCCATGGGCTGGTCGATGTCACGGACATGACGCGCTTCGACGAGGAGCGGCTTTATCAATTGATCGAGAACCATCTGCATTACACCGGCTCGACGCGAGCCAAGGCGATCCTCGACGATTGGGCGTCCTATCTGCCGAAATTCGTCAAGGTGATGCCGGTCGAGTACCGCCGGGCGCTCGAGGAGATGGCGAAGGCGCAGATCGCGGACAAATCCGGGCTTGGCGAGATCGAGATCGGCATCCGCGGCAACGGCGGCGCCGGCAACGGCAAGTAATCTTCAAGGTGAGGAGCTAAGATGCCCTGGAGGACGACGCCAGGCGGAAGTCACGCGCGGCAGCGGCGCCTGCTTGACGGGCCGCAAGAGACGGTGACTACTCACCGGTTGGCAGTTCGCCTGGCCTTAGGCCAAAGAGCATGAGCCATATGGGCAAGATCACGGGCTTTCTCGAGATCGACCGCGAGGATCGGACCTACGAGCCGGCGGCGGATCGCATTCGCCATTGGCGCGAGTTCGTCATCGCGCCGAGCGAGGCGGAGCTCACACGCCAGGCCGCCCGCTGTATGGATTGCGGTATCCCCTACTGCCACACAGGCTGCCCGGTGAACAACCAGATCCCGGACTGGAACGACCTCGTCTATCACTCGGATTGGCAAGTGGCGGCGGAGAATCTGCACTCCACCAATAACTTCCCGGAAGTGACGGGGCGCATCTGCCCGGCGCCGTGCGAGGCCGCCTGCACGCTCAACATCATCGATGTCCCCGTCACCATCAAGTCGATCGAATGCGCTATCGCCGATCGTTCGTTCGAGGAAGGGTGGGTGCAGCCAATCCCGCCGGAGACGAAGACGGGTAAGCGTGTGGCGATTGTCGGCTCGGGCCCCGCCGGTTTGGCGGCTGCCCAGCAACTCGCGAGAGCGGGACACAACGTGTACGTCTTTGAGAAGCATGCCAAGCCCGGCGGCTTGCTCAGCTATGGCATCCCCGACTTCAAGATGGAGAAATACATCGTCGAGCGGCGGGTGAAGCAGATGGAAGCCGAAGGCGTCACTTTCCACTGCAATGTCCATGTCGGGCGTGACGTGCACATTGAGAAGCTCGAGCGCGACTACGATGCTTTGCTACTCGCTGGCGGCGCAGAGCATCCGCGCGATCTCGCCGTCCCTGGCCGCGAGCTTTCAGGCATCCATTTCGCCATGAACTTTCTGCCGCAGCAGAACCGCCGCGTCTCAGGCGAGGCGCAAGGCGATGCCGAGCCGATCCTCGCCGAAGGTAAGCAAGTAGTGGTGATCGGCGGGGGCGACACCGGCTCGGACTGCATCGGCACGTCGTTTCGTCAGGGCGCAGTCTCAGTGACTCAGCTTGAGATTCTGCCGCAGCCGCCCGAGAAGGAGAACAAGGCGCTCACCTGGCCGCATTGGCCGCTCAAGCTCAGGACCTCTTCGAGCCAGGCCGAAGGCGCCGCGCGCGATTTCAGCGTCGCCACCAGCCGCTTCCTCGGATCGAATGGCAAAGTCGAGCAGCTCGAATGCGTCCGCCTCGACGCGCAGATGAAGCCGGTACCAGGCAGCGAGTTTCAGATTCCCACCGACCTCGTCCTCCTCGCCATGGGCTTTCTGCATCCGGTGCATGAAGGGATGGTCAAGGACCTCAATGTCGAGCTCGACGCGCGCGGCAACGTGAAGGCGAACGAGATCGAATACCGCACTTCAAGGCCGAAAGTATTCGCAGCAGGAGACATGCGCCGCGGCCAGTCGCTTGTGGTATGGGCGATCCGGGAGGGGCGCCAGGCGGCGCACGCCATCGACAAGTTCCTGATGGGCAAGAGCGATCTGCCGCGCTAGCGGGTCTGTGCCGGAAAACCCCTTAGCTTGGGGGCCAGGCGAAGTCGTCGGCCCTGCCGGCCTTGGGCTTAAGCTGCTCGCCCTTGATGAGCACCTTGTAATATGGCCGCTGCGACAGCGGCAGGCGCGGCTTCGACGAGTTCAGCGAAAAATCGGTCACCGAGGAAAGCGTGGCGACTGCGGTCAGCCCATTGCCGAGCTCGCTCGTAATCATCTCCGGCTCGGGCAACGAGGAATTCGCCCCTTGCGGAAGGAGGCCTTGTGCCGCCTGCAGAGTCGAGTCCATGGCTGGTCTGACCACGCTGACCTCTCCGACCTGGCTTTGCTGTAGTCCGGGCGTAGTGCCAGAAGCTGCATCGGCAGGCGCGCTATCAGGGGACGTTGCTGCAGCGTCGGGCTGAGCTGCCGCGGTGTCGGACTGGTCGCCCGCAGGCGCTGCGGAATCGTCGGGCTGCTGAGTTTCGGCGGGTTTGGCGGGCACAATCTCCCGGCCCATCATCTTGGCCTGTTCCTCCTCGCTGCCAGCGAGCGGGATGTTGCGCTCGAGCTTGGCGAGGCTCAGATCTCGGCGCATCTCTTTCTCCACGAAATGGGCGAGCTTGACGGAGCCACGCTCGGTGAAATGCACGCCGTCGTCGGCTCTCAACCGCTTCACCTGACCGCTCATGTCGGGACCGTAGGCGCTGAAACGTCCGGATTCGTCCGTGAAACCGTTCCAAGTGTCGATATATTTGGCGCTGTTGATGAAGGCCTTCTCGCGGAACACCTCGTTCATCATCTCGGCGTCCGCACTCTGGTCGGGACTCCGCATGACGGGCAGCCCAACCCAATAGACGGCGATGTTGGCGGCGCGGAGCTTCTTGATGATGGCCTCCACCCGTTGCCCATAGGCCTGGCGCCACTCCTCAGTTCCGACTTTAAGCCAATCCTTGCCGCTCTTGATCGCCTGATCGTCGTTCGCGCCGAACATCATGACGGCAATCTGGAACCTGTCGTTCTTGAGGATGTCGGCGATCTGCGAGTCCCAACTGTTGGAGTCGCTGCGTATGAGGCCGCCCGAGGCTTTGGAGCGATTGATGAATTCGAGATTCTTGTCTTCCTGGAAGGCGCGATAGAGGCCCTGCCATAACCCGTCACCGAGGGAATCACCGATCACCAGGATGCGGTAGCGGTCTCCCGTTGGAAACGGGTTGATATAGCTATGTTGCACCGGCGGCGTACTGCCTTGCTGCGCGGTGGCCGGCATAGATGCAATGCAATTCAGCGCCAGTGCGAGCAGCGTAGCAATCGCAGCGGGCGAAGCGATACGCCAATGCGGTACGCCAGGCCTTGATCCAACACAACGCGGGCTACGAAACATGGTCGTGCGGAATCCTTTATCCGCTTTCAGCTAGTTCTTAGGGACATTGGTAGGCTCTTCCGGTGTGGGCGCCAAGGCCCCAGTATCGTCCTGCCCGACATTTGCCGGCTGCCCCTCGCTGGTTGGTTGCGGCGCCACATTTGCTGGCGGCGGCTCCTTCTGCAAAGCCTTGAGGAGAGTGAGGCTCGGGAAGCCGTCGACCCCAACTCCCTTCGAACGCTGATAGGTCTTGACCGCCTCTAATGTCGCCGGGCCGATGACGCCGTCGGGCTCCCCAGTCAAAAGGCCATGCGCGATGAGTAGCCGCTGGAATTCCATGCGCTGATCGAGCGAAAGGTGGGTCTCATCGGTCGGCCAGGGATGCACTAGAGGTCCGCCACCACGGAGCCGGTCCGAAAGATGGCCGACGGCCAGTGCGTAGGACTTCGCCACGTTGTAGTGCAGGATGGTGCGGAAATTATTGAGCACGAGGAAGGACGGACCGCGGGCACCTTCCGGCGCGAACAGGCTCGCTTTGTCCGAGGGACGAGGATAGGCTTGACCATTCACCCGCACGACGCCGATCCGCTGCCAATCGCTGAGCGGCTTCAGCGTGCTCTCGCTCACCCGCTTCGGATCGAAGCCTTTGGGCAAGGCGACCTCATAGCCCCAGGCTTGCCCGGTCTGCCAGCCCGACTTCTTGAGATAGCTCGCGGTCGAGGCGAGCGCATCGGGAATGTTGCCCCAGATGTCGCGCTTGCCGTCGCCGTCCTGGTCGACGGCAAACGACGAGTAGGTGGTGGGGATGAATTGGGTATGGCC
>JBKPSQ010000152.1:0-10483 GCA_046735075.1 Pseudomonadota bacterium | reverse complement strand
ATTGCGGGCGGCGCAGGTTGAGCACGAAGCACTGCATCGGCTGCGTGCGCTTGATCGCGACCTCCTGGCGCCTGATGAAGCCGTCACGCACCGCGCCGAAATCGTAAGCCGTCGCCCAGTTCTTGGCGCTCGTCTCCTGCCAGTAATCGAGATTGCCGGCCTTGAAGCTCTCGAAGGCGACCGTCTCGTCGCGGTAATAGTCGAAGCGGATCTCGTCGTAGTTCCATTGGCCTCTGTTGACGGGCAGGTCCTTGCCCCAATAGTCGGCGACGCGCTCGTAGGTGATCGAGCGGCCTGGCGTGGCCTGCTTGATGCGATAAGGGCCCGAGCCGAGCGGCGGCTCGAGTGTCGTCTTCATCGGGTCGCGCTGGTTCCCGCTCGCATCCTTCCCTGTCCAGTAGTGCTTCGGCAGGATGGTGAGCTGACCCATGATCATGGGCAGCTCGCGGTTGTTCTTCACGTCGAAATAGAAGGTGACCTCGTTGTCGGCGGTCGCTTCTGCCCTATCCACGTTCTTGTAATAGAGGCCCATGCGAGGGTTGGCCTGCTTGTTCACTTCGAGGCTGTAGATCACGTCCTCGGGCGTAATCGGCGTGCCGTCCTGCCAACGCGCCTCCTTGCGCAGGTGAAAAGTGACCGAGGAATAGTCGGCAGGGTACGACGCCCATTCGGCGATCAACCCGTAAGAGGTCGAAGGCTCATCAAGGCTGTCAGCCATCAGGCTTTCGTAGGCGAGCGTAAGGCCGGCGGCGGGTTCGCCTCGGTAGAGCACGGGGTTCAGGCTGTCGAATGAACCGATATCGGCCATGCGCACGCTGCCGCCTTTGGGAGCGTCAGGATTGACGTAATCGAAATGGCTGAAGTCGGCGGGATATTTCGGCTCGCCGATGAGCGAGAGCGCGTGATGATGAACGGGAGCGTCCTCGGCCACGGCCGGGGGAGACAGGAAGGACGCAAATAGGGCTGCGACGATAAGACGAGGCAATGTCATTGTGGCGAGCACGCGCTCCATATGACTGGAATCGAGCCTACCGGAGCGCGACGTGAAGCCGCGCCAAGGGGCAGGCCCCCTCGGCGCCAAAAGGCGCGAGAAAGCTAGCATGGCAAGCCCCATGACCAAATGAATTATAGGTCATGTCCCGGCAGTCTGAGCGACCTCGCCGGCGGAAGGCTCCCCTGACGAAATCCCCGCGGTTGCCTCAAGTTCCAGCGGGATTATTGCGCTGGTGCGCCCTCCGGATAAACCGGCTGCGGCTGCGACGGGAACGGCCCTTCGCCTTGCGAAGGAGTTTCCGCTGCGGGCGGCGTCTCGGCCGAAGCCCCAGGGCTCTCGGCTGAGGGCGTAGGTATTTCGGCAGGCGGTGGCGTCTCCGCTGATGGAGGCGGCGTCTCGGCAGATGGAGGCGGCGTCTCGGCAGATGGAGGCGGCGTTTCCGCTGAGGGCGGTGTCTCTGCAGCTGGAGGCGGTGTCTCTGCTGAAGGCGGTGGCGTCTCCGCCGATGGTGCAGGCGTGGCGGGCGGCGGTGTTTCGGCTGAAGGTGACGGAGCCGCCGGCTCAGGGGTTTGCGGAGATGGCGCAGGCGGAGAGGCGGGCGTTTCCGCAGACGGCGAAGGTGCTGGCGCAGGTGTTTCGGTAGCGGGAGGCGCTGCGGGCGGCGGCGTCTCGGCGGACGGTGGCGGAGCTGGCGTCGCCGGAGGCGGCGTCTCTGCAGATGGTGCCGGAGCGGGTGCTGCCGGAGGCGGCGTCTCTGCAGATGGTGCCTGAGCGGGTGCTGCCGGAGGCGGCGTCTCGGCAGATGGTGCCGGAGCGGGTACTGCCGGAGGCGGCGTCTCTGCCGATGGTGCCGGTGCAGGGGCTGCCGGAGGCGGCGTCTCGGCAGATGGTGCCGGAGCTCCCTCCGGTTTTTTCTCGGGCGCTCCGCCACCCGCAGGGAGCGGCGGCGGGTTGTCGCTCTTCGTGCGCAGGAAGGCGATTACGTTAGCGCGCTTCTTGGCATCGGGAATGCCGGGGAATGCCATCGCCGTTCCGGGCGCGACGGCTTGCGGATTCGTGAGCCAGGGATCAAGGAGCTCGTAGGTCCACGCACCGTCTTTTTGATGCGCCTTGAGCGCGTCGGTGTAATTGAAACCCTCGACCGAGGCGATCTTCCGTCCGATCACGCCGTAGAGGTTGGGTCCAACCAGCGCCGCGCCGCCTTTATCAAAGGTGTGGCACACTTTGCACAAGGCAGCGTCAGCCTCGCCCTGCTTCGGGTCTGCCGAAGCAAGCAACTTGTCGATTTCCGCGCCGCCTCCCGCAGCCTCGGCGGCAGGCTTCTGCTCCCCACCCGCGGTTGGAGCGCCTGCGGCAGGAGCTTGAGGCAGCGGCGGCGGGTTGTCGGTCTTGGTGCGCAGGAAGACGAGCACGTCGGCGCGCTCCTTGGCGTCGGGCAGACCAGGGAACAGCGCCATCTTGGTTCCGGGCACGAACGCGCCCGGATTGGTGATCATGTGGTCGATTTTCTCGTAGTCCCAGTTGCCGAGCTCTTTGGCCTTGGCTTTCAGCGCTTCGGAATATTCGTAGCCCTCATGCGAAGCGACGGCACGCCCCAGCACGCCGTAGAGATTGGGCCCGATCATGTTGGGGCCGCCTTTGTCGAGGCTGTGGCAGATCGTGCATTTCTTGGCAATTTCGGCGCCGTGCTCGGGCTTGGCACTTGCAAGTAGCGTAGCGAGCTGCGCTTCGTCACCGCCGGCAGGCTTCTTCTCCTCAGGCTTCTGCTCGGCGACTTCCGGCTTATGCTCCTGGAAGGCAATGTTGACGATCGTCCGCGTGCCGAAAAACAGCAGCAAGGCCCCCAGCACGGCCATCGCGATCTGATTTAGGCGATAATAATCCATATTCCTCATCCCCCCAGCAGGGCTACTTGGCGAGTGTAGCTCTTCCGACGCGGCGCGAGACTAAAGGGCGTATGCCCTTGTTGCAACCCGGACATCGGCCCTGCGCCGTTGTCGCCTCCGGATTTATCCCATGCTACCTGACAGTCCGCCATGGACTGTCTGATCGTCATTCCCGCTCGGCTCAAAGCGACCCGCCTTCCCGATAAGCCTCTGGCGGATATCGCCGGAGAGCCGATGATCGTCCACGTGTGGCGGCGGGCAGTCGAAGCCGAGTGCGGGCCGGTGGTGGTCGCAACCGACGCGGAAGCGGTGCGGGACGCTGTGCTTCTCGCGGGCGGTAAAGCTCTGATAACGCGAGCAGATCATCCGAGCGGGTCCGACCGTGTGTTCGAGACCATCGAGAAATTCGATCCGAGCGGCGCCTTCGAGGTTGTGGTCAATTTGCAAGGCGATTTGCCGACGCTCGATCCGCACCTCGTGCGAAGCTGCCTCGCCGCGCTCCGCGAGCACGACGCCGATATCGGCACCATTGCCGCGGTCATCACCAGAGAAGAAGAGCGCACCGATCCGAACGTGGTGAAGGTAGTGGGCTCGCCTCTCAAAGGCGGCTCCGTGCTACGCGCGCTCTATTTCACGCGCGCCACCGCCCCCCACGGCGACGGGCCGCTTTACCACCATATCGGCATCTATGCTTACCGGCGGCAGGCGCTGCATCGCTTCGTCTCGCTGCCGCCGTCGCCGCTGGAGCTTAGGGAGAAACTCGAGCAGCTCCGGGCGCTAGAAGCCGGTATGCGCATCCATGTCGGGCTCGTTGACACTGTCCCGCTCGGTGTCGATACTCCGGCCGACCTTGCGCGGGCGCGTGAGCTGTTCAAGTCCCGCCGCTGACCTCGCCTGCTTTTTCCCAAGCCGATGAAGAAATCGCCTTCAAACAGAATCGCCTTTCAGGGCGAACCGGGAGCCAATTCGCATCTTGCCGTGCAGGATGCCTATCCGCGCATGGAGGCGTTTGCCTGTCCGACATTCGAGGACGCGATCGCCGCGGTGAAGACGGGCCGGGCAAAGCTCGCCATGATTCCGATCGAGAACTCAGTGGCGGGCCGCGTGGCCGACATCCATCATCTCTTGCCTCATTCCGGGCTTCACATTGTTGCCGAGCATTTCGAGCGCGTGCGGCACCAGCTACTCACCCTTCCTGGGGTAAAGCTCGCCGAGCTCAAGACTGTGCACAGTCACATCATGGCGTTAGGCCAATGCCGGAATGCGATCCGCGCGCTGAAGCTGAAGCCTGTGGTCGAAGCCGACACCGCAGGCGCCGCACGCCATTTGCGCGAAACCGGCGACCGCAGTGCGGCGGTGATCGCCTCGAAGCTTGCCGCCGAAATCTACGGACTCAAAGTGGCGAAGGCGGGCATCGAGGACGCCGAGCACAACACCACGCGCTTTGTTGTGCTGTCGGCCAAGCCCGAGAAAGTGCGCGCCGGCGACGGCCCCGTGATCACGAGCTTCGTGTTCCGCGTGCGCAATGTGCCGGCCGCGCTCTACAAAGCGCTCGGCGGCTTTGCCACTAACGGCGTCAATATGACGAAGCTCGAGTCCTATCAGCTCGAAGGCTCGTTCAACGCCACTATGTTCTATGCCGACATAGAGGGTCACCCCGACCAGCGGCTAGTCGAGCTCGCCATGGAAGAGCTTCACTTCTTCTCTAGCGAGGTGACGGTGCTTGGCACCTACAAGGCGAGTCCGTTCCGCACCGAGCTAACGGCTTCGCACGGCTGAATCGCGCGATCAGACCTTAGGCTGGCTTGGCGGTGAACAGTTGGCACCAGCCGCTCGCGGCGACCGGGTCCTCGACCACTTTGCATGACGCAGGCGCCACGAACTGGACGCAGCCGGAGCATTGCTGCCCGTTCTTAGGGCTGTCCTGATACTTAGCAGCCTCGTGTGTAAGCTTTTGTTGCGCGAACAGATTTTGCGGGACGGTGCTTGTCGAGATAATGGCTCCGGCGATCATCGGCACGCTCTTCAACAATGAGCGGCGGCAAACGCCTGTCTTGCCCGAGACGGAGGGATTGGTCATGCGAGTACTCCTTGCATTGCCCAGAAATGAAGCGAGTCTCGCCGTAGAAAACTTTTCCCTTACCTGGAAGGTTCCGCCACTCCTCTGCGAAGGCCGACCTGATTGGTTGCACCGGGTGCGGGTGCCGTCACATCATTGAAGCCCAAAATATCGCGGGCAAAGACAAGATCGCGCTGAAATTTCCCATCGCATCTCATGCCGCGGCTGAGCAGCTTGAAACCAAGCGGAGCCAACAGTTCGGCGATGCGCCGCCCGCCTTTGTGCTCCCGGGCCTCGACCTGAATCTGTCTCAGTGCTGGATGCGCGAGTGTTTGCCGTGCTCCGGCAAAAATCTCCTGAGTGAGACCGGGCACGTCGATCTTTATGTAGTTCGGGCGCGGGGCGTCATAGCGGGCAATGAAGTCGTCGATGGTGAAAATCTGAACCGCTTGAAGCGATGGGAAGATCTTCCGCCTAGGGTCGAGCTTCTTGCTTTCCTTGAAGGTGAACGAGTGTGCCGACATCAATTGCGAGACGTGCAGGTCGGCAATTCCCGAAACGTCGCTGAACCCGAGCTGCAAACACCGGACACGCCTCTCCAGGCGGTTCAGTTCGCAGTTGGCAACCAAGTTGTAGTAATTGACGGCCGCCGGCTCGAAGGCCCAAACCTCGAGGTCGCCGCGCATCGCGGCGTAGAGCGTCAGCATTCCGACATTGGCGCCGATGTCCCAGAACACCGAACCGGGGACCATAGCGTCGATCCACTTAAGCGACTCCGGCTCTTTGGTCATGATCGTGCGCGCCCGCCAGTAGCTGACGCCGCCGTGACTCAAGAAACGAATTGGACCGTGCGGCGTGTCGACGACGACAGCTTTGCTGAGTAGAAGATCGACCGCGTCTGCACGCTGCTCCGCCGGCAGCAATTTCAGGGCCGATAACACGCGTCTCGCGCCAGCTCTCGATACGCGGTGGACCAGTCTGCTCGCCCTATCTAAAGTGCGCCTATGCACCTCGTGCTGCACCCTTTCGGCCAGTCCTTAGAGCGATCCCCAACCCCATAGACCTGGATCAAGGCATGGCGTTGCTTAAGGCCGCGACCTAACCGCGCGGCCGGGATCCATCCAGGCGCATCAAAGATACCGGCCTGCCCGCGGGCGTCCATTTCCTTTGCGCCATCCGGCTTGGAATGGATTTTCGGCCCCCAACCCGCCGCAGTGATTCTTGTTGCGACAGCGATCAGACCTGCGCCGTGAACAGATAGTAGCCGATGCTGCAAAACAAGCGGCCGTGCTGCCTGAGATCTTCGATCGCCGCGGCCCAGCGGCCGAACTCGCCAGCACTGATCACTCCAGCGCTTTGCGCCGTCGTGCCCGTTTCGGTGAAATACGCCGCCGCGAGATCGGGCGTGAAGATGACGATGCGCGTGTCAACCACGACGTTTCGCAGCCCGATGTCCTCCATCGATCCGCGTAGGTCGCGGACAAGCCAGCCGTGTGGAATGTTGACGTCACATTCATGGTCGAGAATACGGCGCACCAACGCGCGGTCTTCAAGGTTGATGGCGTTGGTGCCGAAGTCGGGCTCGATGGCGGTGACGCCTCCGCCGGGCCGAGTCACCCGTCGCATCTCCTCGAGCGCGCGCTTGGGCGATGGCAGATAGACGAGCACACGCTCGGCGCGGGCTACGTCGAAAGAGGCGTCGGCGAAGGGCAGAGCCTGGGCGTCGCCGACCTCGAATTCTATGGAGAGCTTTGCCTCGGTCGCGCGCCCCTTGGCCTCGGCGATAAAGTCCGCGCTTTTGTCGATGCCAACGATCCTGCCGCCGGGTTGCACTAACCGCGCCAGCCGCAAGCTTTCCAGTCCGAAGCCGCAGCCGACATCGAGAACTGTCGTTCCGTCTCCGATCCGAGCGCGCTGCCGCGCCAAGACCTTCAACTCCTGAAGCTGCGGAAGCGCATCGAAGGCTTCGAGCGCGGCAACGTAGGGTTTGATGCTGGGCGCGCTGTCGAGGCTGGTGAATGCGTGCAATTGCACGTCCTGGGAGCCGCTTTGCTGCACGGGTGCCACTATATCCTCCGGTGTTGGGCTACAAGCCTAGCATCGCCGGCGCAGATGCGCGTAGAGCGGGTTGCCACAAGGGGCATTATTCCCGATATACTCCGATGGGAGGTTGGCAGCAGGCGCGTGCCTCGCCAACCGGGTCAGGTCCGGAAGGAAGCAGCCCTAACGAGCGTTTCGCGGGTTGCTCGTCCAGCCTCCCACCTCGCCTTAAAGCGTTATAGTGCGTATCGGGCGTCAGCTTGGCGACCGCTGCACCTAGCCTTCGCGTGAAAGTCCTGCCTGTGGCGGAAGTCGAAGATAGAGAAAAGAGCGCGCGCAAACCTGCCGCCAAGAGCAAGGTTGAGGACGCTGCTGCGCAGGCCTTCGAGCATGCCGCTGCGAACCACGCCGCGCTTGCCCGCAAGTACCGGCCGAAGGTTTTCGCCGAACTGATCGGCCAGGACGCCATGGTGCGAACGCTGCGCAATGCGTTCGCCTCTGGACGGATTGCGCAAGCCTATATGCTTACGGGCGTGCGCGGCGTCGGCAAGACTACCACCGCGCGCCTCATCGCCCGCGCGCTGAATTACGAGACGCTGAGCGTCACGGCTCCCACCCTCGACATGACCGAGGAGGGCGTCCATTGCCGCGCCATCCTCGAGAGCCGGCACCTCGATGTGGTCGAGATGGACGCGGCGTCGCACACCGGTATCGACGACATCCGTGAGCTGATTGACAGCGCGCACTACAAGCCGAACACGGCCCGCTACAAGGTTTACATCATCGACGAGGTACACATGCTGTCGAAGCAAGCCTTCAACGGCCTGCTGAAGACGCTGGAAGAGCCGCCGGCGCATGTGAAGTTCATCTTCGCTACCACCGAGGTGCGCAAAGTGCCGGTGACGGTGCTGTCGCGTTGCCAACGCTTCGACTTGAGGCGCATCGAGATTGATCAGCTCGCGCAACATCTCGCGCAGGTGGTCGAGCAGGAAGGAGCCAAGGCAGATCGCGCCGGGCTCGCGCTGATCGCCCGCGCCAGCGAAGGCTCGGTGCGTGACGCGCTGTCGATCTTGGACCGAGCCATTGCCTTCGGTGGCGGGCAAGTTGAGGCCGAGGCGGTGCGCGGATTACTGGGGCTCGCAGACCGCACGCGTATCTTCGATCTACTCGAGACCGTGCTGGGGGGCGACGCGGGCGGTGCGCTGCGCGCACTTTCCGAGCTCACGAGGGATGGCGCCGAGCCCGGCCAGGTCATCGCTGATCTTGCGGATGCCGTGCATGCCATCACTCTGGTCAAGGCCGCTGGCAAGAAGAGTGCCGACCCCGCCGCAAGTGAGGCCGAGCGAGCTCGCGCCGCAGGCCTTGCCGAACGCTTGCCAATGCCGGCGCTCGCCCGTGCCTGGCAGATGCTGCTGAAGGGTCATGAGGAGGTGCGGGAGAGCCCGCGCCCGCTCGCCGCCGCCGACATGGTTCTGGTGAGGCTTGCTTATGCCGCAGACCTGCCATCGCCGGCCGATCTCGCCCGCCGCTTGCAGGATGGCGCGGGGGCAGGTCCCGGCGTGTCGGCCTCCCCAAGTACGGCAGCGAAGCCTTCGCGCAAGCCGGTTCATGCCGAGGCCGAGGCTCCGCCTCCTGTGTTCGACAGCGCTGACGACGAAAACCCCGAGCCGCAAGAGGCGGCTCCTGAACTCAAGAGCTTCGAGGATGTCGTCGCGCTTGCCGAGGCAAAGCGTGACCTGAAGCTCAAGCACGCGCTGCTCGAGCAGGTGCGGCTCGTGCATTTCAAGCCGGGCAATATCGAGGTCAACCCTCTGCCGCAGGCGCCACGCGACCTCACGCAGGAGCTGATGCGCAAACTGAAACTATGGACCAGCCGCGTGTGGATCGTGGCTGTGAGCGATGAGACGGGCGCCGAGCCGCTTGGCGCTCAGCGTCGCGCGAAGGAGGCGCGTGAGATCGAAGCAATCCGGGAGCATCCCGCGGTGAAAGAAGTGATGCAGCATTTCCCCGGCGCGCGCATCGCCGCGGTGCGGCCGACCGCGCAGCCTGAGCCTGAGACGAGCGCGCCGGAAGAGGCTGACGAGCTCAAAGAGGACGGCACCACGCGATGAAGAACTTCTCGCAGATGATGAAGCAGGCGCAGGAGTTGCAGGGGCGCATGGCCGAGATCCAGGCCGAGATGGAGCGCACGCGCATCGAGGGCCGCTCCGGCGGCGGCATGGTGGTAGTTACCCTCACCGGCAAAGGCGACATGGCGGGCGTCAAGGTCGAACCGTCGCTGTTCAAGTCCGAGGAGGCTGAGATCCTCGAAGATCTCATCGTCGCTGCGCATAACGATGCCAAGAACAAGGTCGAGGAGGCGATGAAGGAAAAGATGAAGTCGCTCACCGGCGGCTTGCCGCTCCCTCCCGGCCTCAAGCTCTTCTGATGATTTTCGAGCAGACAGCGGCGCCGCTTTTTCCCTCTCCCCGTGCCGGAGAGGGTGGCGATGATCGAGCAAAGCGAGATCGGAGCCGGGTGAGGGGTGTTGCCTTCCCCCTCACCCGCCCTCGCTTGCGCTCGGGCACCCTCTCCCACGAGGGGAGAGGGGTTTAGCAATGGCACGGGTAGCGGCAGGGCCCGAGATCGAGCGGCTGATCCAGCTGCTTGCGCGGTTACCGGGGCTCGGGCCTCGCTCGGCGCGCCGCGCGGCACTCGCTCTCGTGAAGAAGAAGGAGCAGCTTCTAGGGCCGCTCGCCGCGGCTCTCGCCGAGACGCGTGACACTATCCTCACCTGCGAGACCTGCGGCAATATCGACACGCAGAGCCCGTGCACGCTCTGCCGCGACCAAGCGCGCGACCGCTCGCTCATTTGCGTGGTCGAGGAGGTGGGAGACCTCTGGGCGCTCGAGCGCGCCTCGGTGCTCAACGGGCTCTATCACGTGCTCGGCGGCACGCTCTCGCCGCTCGACGGCGTCGGCCCGGGCGACCTCTCCATCGCCAAGCTGATCGAGCGCGCACGCGACCCTGGCGTCAAGGAAGTGCTGCTCGCACTGAATGCGACCGTAGAGGGCCAATCCACCGCGCATTACCTGGTGGACCAGCTGGCGGGATGCAACGTCGCGGTCTCGCGCCTTGCCCACGGCGTGCCGATCGGCGGCGAGCTCGATTACCTCGACGAAGGCACGCTCGCCGCGGCGGTGAAAGCCCGCAAATCGATGTAAATCGACCCCGTCGGGGCCTCCTCGTGCCGATGAGCCGGAAGGAACTAAGCCCGGTGCCGTACATTCTCCCGGTCGGCTGCCGGGGTCGCTGCAAGGAGGCAAAGATGAGAGGAATCAAGTTGCTGAGTTTGGCGCAGTGGCGCTTGCCGCCGTCGCCCTGGTTCCCGTCGACGCGTTGGCCGGACGCGGCCATGGCGGTTGGCATGGTGGCCATGGCTGGCACGGGGGTCATTGGCGCGGTGGTCGCGGTTGGCATGGCGGTCGCCATTAGCACGGCGGCCATTGGGGCCGTGGTTGGGGC
>JBKPSQ010000151.1:0-9888 GCA_046735075.1 Pseudomonadota bacterium | reverse complement strand
ACGATCGATACATCGCCCATCTTCATTGCTTTCGATCTCGCCGCGCGGATTTTCTCGCCTTACGATCTCAATCCGCGCGGTGCGAACCCGCTACGCGAACTCCTGGCCGAATGCATCGACTTCAAGCGCCTCGCTGATGCTACGATCAAACTCTTCGTAACGGCGACGAATGTACGTACCGGCCGCGGCCGCGTGTTCCGCAATGGCGAGCTGAGTCCCGATGTCCTGCTCGCCTCCGCATGCCTGCCCACACTGTTTCAGGCCATCGAGATCGACGGCGAAGCCTATTGGGACGGCGGCTATGCCGGTAACCCAACCATCACGCCGCTCGTACGCGAATGCAATTCGAGCGACACGATTCTGGTGCAGGTCAATCCTGTGAACATACCTGGCACGCCGCGCAGCGCACGTGAGATCGTCAACCGCATCAACCGAAGTCTCGTTCAATGCTCCGCTCTTGAAAGAGCTCCGGATGATTGCGGTGTTAAAGGAAGCTGCGGACCCGGGCCACTCCGAGGGCGCGCGCTGGGCCAAGATGCGCATCCATCGCATCACGAGCGACATCATGACGGAGCTCGGCTATTCGTCCAAGCTGAACGCCGAGTGGGACTTCCTGAGCATGCTGCGGGACGAGGGACGCCGCTCTGCTGAGTCTTTTTCCGCCAGCCATGTCCACGACCTCGGCACGCGCTCGACATTCGACGTCGGCGCTTTGCGCGAACTGAGCTGACGCATGGGCCTTCTCGGCATCCTTGCTGGGCTCGGGCTTCTTGTCTGGCTGTCCTTTCGCGGCTGGACCGTGCTCCTACTCGCGCCGGCGGCCGCTCTTATAGCCGCAGCCTTTGCCCGAGAGCCCCTTCTCGCACACTGGACCCAGACCTTTATGGGTGGAGTGGCGCAATTCCTCGCCCAATTCTTTCCGCTGTTTCTACTCGGCGCCGTGTTCGGCAAGCTCATGGATGATAGTGGCGCCGTCACCGTCATCGCCCGCTTCATGACGGAGCGGCTTGGCGCCGGACGCGCCATGCTCGCTGTTGTCTTGGCCGGAGCAATCGTCACCTATGGCGGCGTAAGTCTGTTCGTCGCCATCTTCGTCATTGTCCCGATGGCAATGGGACTTTTCAAAGCGGCGGAAATCCCACCGCGTTTGATGCCAGCGGCAGTCGCGCTCGGCACCATGACGTTCACTATGTCGGCGCTCCCCGGAACGCCTGCGCTGCAAATGCCATTCCCATGCCGTTCTTCGGCACCACGCCGTTTGCCGCGCCTGGGCTCGGGATCATTGCGGCAGCGATTATGCTCGGCTTCGGCCTGTGGTGGCTCGGCCGCGCAGAGTCTGCCGCGCGGGCGAAGGGCGAGGGATACGGCACTAAGCGACGTAGTGTGGCAGAGACCGAGGCCGATCAGCGCGAACGCGCAACGATTGCGAGCGAATTCGATCCCGCCGAGATCGAGCATGGAGCCCACGCCAGAACGGACCCCAGCGTGTTCGTGGCTCTGCTTCCGCTCATCGTGGTCATCCTCGTCAATCTCGCAATGAGTCTCTTCGTGCTGCCCCGGTTGGATACGACATTTCTTTCCGAGGAGCGCTGGGGTCCGACCTCGCTCTCCGCCGTG
This sequence comes from Pseudomonadota bacterium, assembly GCA_046735075.1. Classification (GTDB taxonomy): domain Bacteria; phylum Pseudomonadota; class Alphaproteobacteria; order Rhizobiales; family Methyloligellaceae; genus Methyloceanibacter. Next base: position 8,271 of record JBKPSQ010000151.1, on the reverse strand, counting down.
GGTGGCGTCTGGGCGGTGGTCGTCGCGCTAGCCGCCGCCATCGCCGTTACGATCGCTTTGAACTATCGCCGGCTGCCGTCGCTCCGTGCCAGCCTCGATGCCGGCGCCAATGCCTCGGTGCTTCCGGCATTAAGCGTTGCGAGCCTCGTAGGATTCGGGGCTGTGGTTGCCGCGTTGCCCGCCTTCGCTATGGTGCGGGATTTCGTGCTGTCGATCGAAGGCGGCCCACTCGTCTCGCTTGCCTTCGCCGTCAACGTCTTGGCTGCGTTGACCGGCTCGGCATCTGGCGGCCTTACCATCGCGCTCGATGCGCTCGGCGAAACCTATCGGCAGCTTGCTATGGAACAGGGCATGGATCCCGCGCTCATGCACCGGGTCGCGGTGCTAAGCGCTGGAACGCTCGATAGCCTGCCCCATAATGGCGCCGTGGTGACGTTGCTCTCGGTGTGCGGCATCAGTCACCGCGAGAGCTATTTCGATCTCTTCATGGTGGCCATCGTGGGAGCGCTGATTGCGCTCGCGGTCGTGATCGCGCTCGGGTCGGCCTTCGGCTCGTTTTAGGCGCCGCAGAGTTAACCGCTCAGACGCTGCCGGCCAGCTTGAGCGCGCGAGGCTTGCCACTCGGCGAAGCCCTTGGCACGGAGCCCGCAGGCAGGGCATTGCCCGCAGCCGTAGCCCCAGTCGTATCGCACGCCGCGCTCACCCTTGTAGCAGGTGTGGGTCTGTTCGATGATCAGCTCGACCAAATCATCGCCGCCCAGCTCGTGTGCGAGAGCCCAGGTCTCGGCCTTGGTGCGCCACATCAGCGGTGTCTCGATCGTGAAGGGGATTTCTGTCCCAAGCCTGACAGCCTGCTCGAGCGCGCGGAGAGTCGCGTCGCGGCAATCCGGATAGCCTGAATAGTCCGTCTCGCACATGCCGCCGACCAGGACGTGCAGCCCGCGCCGGTAGCCGAGCGCGGCGGCATAGACTAAGAACAGGATATTGCGACCCGGCACGAAAGTGGAGGGGAGACCGGAGGAAAGCATGGTGATCTCAGCATCGCGCGTCAGGGCCGTGTCGCTGATGGCCCCAAAGCTCGACACATCGATCATGTGATCCGGCCCGAGGCGCTTGCCCCAGTCCGGGAAGCGGCTTGCGATCTCCGCACGCACGCGCTTGCGGCACTCGAGCTCGACTCCGTGCCGCTGGCCGTAGTTGAAGCCCACGGTCTCAACCCGGGAATAGCTCGCAAGCGCGTAGGCGAGGCAGACCGTGGAGTCCTGCCCGCCCGAAAATAGCACCAGCGCGCCGACCTCGTTTTCCGGTTTCATGCCGAACATATACGCCTTCCGCTTCCTGGCCGCCTAGGCTAAGAGGGCCCGACATTCGGGAGGCCCTCTAAGTATGACCGCCGTCGCCACCATCGTCGGCCGGGAGATCCTGGACAGCCGCGGCAACCCGACCGTCGAGGTCGAAGTGGTGCTCTCCGACGGCGCTTTCGGCCGCGCCGCGGTGCCCTCTGGCGCCTCGACTGGCGCGCATGAGGCGCACGAGCTCAGGGACGGCGGCAAGCGCTACGGCGGCAAGGGCGTGCGGCACGCGGTGGAGGCTGTCAATGGGGAGATCCGCAAGGCGCTGGAGGGATTCGATGCCGACGATCAGCGCGGGCTGGACCAGCGCCTGTGCGACCTCGACGGCACCGAGAACAAGAAGCGGCTCGGCGCGAACGCGATACTCGGCGTGTCGCTCGCCGCGGCTAAGGCTGCGGCGCGCACGCACAGTCAGCCGCTCTACCGCTATCTCGGCGGCCCCGAGGCGACGCTTCTGCCGGTGCCGATGATGAACATCGTCAATGGCGGCGCGCATGCCGACAACCCGATCGACTTCCAGGAATTCATGATCGTTCCGGTCGGCGCGCCGAGCATCGCCGAGGCCGTGCGCATGGGCGCCGAAATATTTCACGCGTTGCGCAGCGCGTTAAAGCAAGCTGGCTACACCACGGCAGTCGGCGACGAGGGAGGCTTCGCGCCGGATCTCGCCTCGACGCGCGCCGCGCTCGACTTCGTCATGTCGGCGATCGCTGCCGCGGGCTACCGGCCTGGAGAGGACATTTATCTCGCGCTCGACGTGGCGGCGACCGAGCTGTTCCACGATGGCCGCTATGTGCTCGAAGGCGAGAAGCGAACCCTTACCTCGGCGGAGATGACTGCCTATTACGCCGAACTGGTCGCAAATTACCCGATTTTCTCCATCGAGGACGGCATGGCCGAGGACGATTGGGAGGGATGGCGCAGCCTGACCGAAGCGCTGGGCGACCGCGTGCAGCTCGTCGGCGACGATTTGTTCGTGACCAATGTCGCGCGGCTGAAGCAGGGCATCGACCAGGGCATCGCCAACGCTATCCTCGTCAAGGTGAACCAGATCGGCACCTTGACCGAGACGCTCGACGCCGTGCGCATGGCGCAACAGGCACGCTATGCCGCGGTGATGTCGCACCGCTCTGGCGAGACCGAGGATGCGACCATTGCCGATCTCGCAGTCGCCACGAATTGTGGGCAGATCAAGACCGGGTCGCTCGCGCGTTCCGACCGCGTGGCGAAATACAACCAGCTCATCCGCATCGAGGAGGAGCTGGGGAGCAAGGCACGCTATGCCGGCCGCTCGGTGCTGAAGCGGTGAGTCGGTAACGACCGGTTAACGCCGGCAGGTGATCCTACGGATTCCCTATCGCATTCGTCATGCCCGGACTTGTGCCGGGCATCCACGAATTATCTCCGACAGGGCGAAGACGTGGATGGCTGGGACAAGCCGGCCATGACGGGGCAGGAACGCTTTCGAGGGAACGATGCGGTTTACGGCGCTCATCTTTCCGCTGCTCGCCTGCGCGGCCGGCGGCTATTTCGGCTACAACCTGCAAACCGGCGAGCATGGCCTCAAGGCGCGCGCCGATCTCGAAGCTCGGAAGGAAGTTCTTGCCGGCGAGCTGGCCGGACTGAAGGAAGTCAAAAACCGGCTCGAGCGGGATGTCGCGCTGCTCAGGCCGGAGAGCCTCGACCCTGACATGCTCGATGAGCGCGCCCGCGCCATCCTCAATCTCGCTCATCCTGACGACCTTGTGATGCTGAAACGCCGCCAGCCCGTTCCTGACCCGGCGCTGAGCATCGCCACTCCTTCCAAACGCTAAGTGCTTACAACGCACGTCTGACTTTTTCCGACATCCGCCGGAACGCGATCGTGCGTGACGGCCATGATCTTTCGTGAACCGCAATGCACGTGCTAGCGTTTGTCAAAGGGCGGGGCAGCTAAGGAGTGAGATTTGAACAGCGCGAGCCCAAGCCTCAACCCGGGAGCTGCCAATCTCTGGCTCGGCGACGGCAAGGCGCCGGGACTTCCGACGGAGAAGCCGGGCCTCACGGCAGAGGAGGAGCTCAAGGCTTACCGGCTGATGTTGCTCATCCGGCGATTCGAGGAGAAGGCCGGCCAGCTTTACGGCATGGGCTTCATCGGCGGCTTCTGTCACCTCTATATCGGCCAGGAGGCCGTCGTGGTCGGCATGCAGATGGCGATCGAGCCAGGCGATCAGGTCATCACCGCCTATCGCGATCACGGTCATATGCTTGCGACCGGCATGGAGCCAAAGGGCGTGATGGCCGAGCTCACCGGCCGCCGTCACGGCTATGCCAAGGGAAAAGGCGGCTCCATGCACATGTTCTCGGTCGAGAAGAATTTTTACGGCGGTCACGGCATTGTCGGCGCGCCCGCGCCGCTCGGCACCGGCATTGCCTTCGCCAACAAATATCGCGGTAACGACCGCGTCTGCCTCACTTATTTCGGCGAAGGCGCAACCAATCAGGGGCAGGTCTATGAGAGCTTCAACATGGCCTCGCTGTGGAAGCTGCCGGTTCTCTACATCATCGAGAATAACCACTACGCCATGGGAACGCATGTCGGGCGAGCCAGCGCCCGCGCCGAGGAGCTTTACAGCCGCGGCTCGGTGTTCGGCATTCCCGGCGAGCAAGTCGATGGCATGGATGTCGCCGCGGTGAAGGATGCCGGCGATCGTGCCGTGGAACGCGCACGGCGCGGCGAGGGGCCGAAGATCCTCGAGATGCGCACCTATCGTTATCGCGGCCACTCCATGTCTGATCCTGCCAAGTACCGGACGCGCGAAGAGGTGCAGGGCGTGCGCGAGCAGCGCGATCCCATCGATCTTTTGCGCAAACGCATGATCGAGGGAGGGCGCGCAAGCGAGGATCAACTGAAGGAGATCGACCGGGAAGTCCGCGCGGTGATCAACGAGGCGGCGGAATTTGCCCAGCAAGACTCCGAGCCCGAAAGCTCAGAGCTTTATGCTGACGTAACGGCTTAGCACATTTAGATAATACTCTGATGGCAACAGAAATTCTCATGCCGGCGCTCTCCCCGACCATGGAGGAAGGCAAGCTCGTCAAATGGCACGTCGGTGAGGGCGATTCGGTGCGGGCAGGAGACGTCATCGCCGAGATCGAAACCGACAAAGCCACCATGGAAGTCGAATCCGTAGACGACGGCCATATGGGAAAGATTCTCGTCGCGGAGGGCACCGAGCATGTGCCGGTGAACCAGCCCATCGCCGTACTTCTGACCGACGGGGAGGGTGCCACTACCGGTTCCCAACAGGGAACAGGCGCCGGACCTTCAAAGCCAAACCAGTCCGTGGCTGCACCGGCTTTGCCTGCCACAGACCTTGGCGAGACGCGTGCGCGAGTCGAGAAAGCGCCGGCGGGGCCGCAAGTTGCGCCGCAAGAGCCACAAACCGAAGCTGAAGTCCCTCCTGGCACAGAGATGGTCTCGATGACAGTCCGCGAGGCGCTGCGCGACGCCATGGCCGAGGAGATGCGGCGCGATCCTGACGTGTTCGTCATAGGCGAGGAGGTCGCCGAATATCAAGGCGCCTACAAAGTGACCCAAGGATTGCTCGACGAGTTCGGCCCAACACGCGTGGTCGATACGCCGATCACCGAATATGGCTTTGCCGGCGTCGGCGTCGGCGCAGCCTTCGCCGGGCTGAAGCCCATCGTCGAGTTCATGACCTGGAACTTCGCGATGCAGGCGATCGACCATATCGTCAACTCCGCCGCCAAGACGCTCTATATGTCGGGCGGCAAGATGCGCTGCCCCATTGTGTTCAGAGGACCTAACGGCGCGGCCGCGCGCGTCGCGGCGCAGCACAGCCAGGACTATTCGGCATGGTACGCGCAGGTGCCGGGCCTGAAGGTGATCGCCCCTTACACCGCAGCTGATGCCAAAGGCTTGCTCAAGGCAGCGATCCGAGATCCGAGCCCCGTGATCTTCCTGGAAAACGAAATTCTTTACGGTCAGAGCTTCGAGGTTCCGAAGCTCGACGATTTCGTGTTGCCGATCGGCAGGGCGCGGATGGCGCGCGAGGGAAAAGACGTCACTATCGTTTCCTATTCGCGCGGAATGGCTTACGCGCTCGATGCGGCGAAGCGCCTCGCGGAAGAGGGCATCGAGGCAGAGGTGATCGATCTCCGAACGCTCCGCCCGCTCGATATCGACACCGTGGTTGCTTCGGTGAAAAAGACGAACCGCCTCGTTACCGTGGAGGAGGGATGGCCGATCTGCTCGATCGGCTCCGAGGTCTCGACGCGGGTGACGGCCGAGGCCTTCGACTATCTCGACGCGCCCCCTGCAAAGGTCACTGGCGCCGATGTACCGATGCCTTACGCCGCCAATCTCGAGAAGCTCGCGCTGCCATCAGTCGATCAGGTCATCGCCGCGGTCAAATCCGTCTGTTACCGGGAGTAGGACAGATGGGGCAGGCTCCGATGAACTGGAAAACGGGAGGATGCCATTGCGGCATGGTCCGCTTCGCGGTGCTCGCGCCCGATGTGATCGAGGTCAAGGAGTGCAACTGCTCGATCTGCCGCCGGACCGGCTATCTCCATCTGATCGTGGACAAGGAGCGTTTTCGTCTGCTGTCGGGCGAGGACAAGCTCACGACGTACAGGTTCAACACGGGCACCGCGAAGCATCACTTCTGCTCGCTATGCGGCATCAAGAGCTTCTACGTGCCGCGCTCCAAGCCCGACGGTTTCAGCGTGAACGTGCGCTGTCTCGATGACGGCCAAGTCACCATCTCGCGGATCACGTTGTTCGATGGGGAGCATTGGGAGGAGCAGATGGCCGCGCTCGCCGAGACGGAGAGCAGCGTCTCATGAGCACGCAGATCCTCATGCCGGCCCTGTCCCCGACGATGGAAACGGGGACGCTCGTCAAATGGCACGTCAAGGAAGGTGACCCGGTCAGAAGCGGCGATGTCATTGCCGAGATCGAGACCGATAAAGCGACCATGGAGGTCGAGGCGGTCGATGAGGGAATTGTCGGCAAGCTCCTCGTGCCAGAGGGCACCGAGCAAGTGCCAGTCAATAAGCCCATCGCCCTTCTGTTGGGCGAGGGTGAAGATTTGAGCGCTGTCATAGGCACCTCTCCCCAACGAGGAGAGGTGGCTTCGTCTCGCGAAGCAGGCGAGGGGGACGGCAGAGGAGCAGAAGCCGTGAGCCACTCAGCCGCGTCCTCTCTCCCGTCAGAAGAAGGGAAGCAAGCGGCAGCGGAACGGGTCATGGACGAGATCGCCGCGCAAATCAGGGGGAACGGCCGGGAACGCGTCTTCGCGTCTCCCTTAGCGCGGCGGTTGGCGCGCGAGCGCGGCATCCATATTCAGACCATCGACGGCTCTGGACCGCATGGCCGCGTCGTCAAAGCCGATATCGAACGCGCCGCAGCCGGTCCGTCTCAGACGAGGGGAGCAGAGGCACCGCGAGCCCGTCAGCAAGAGCTAGCGACGCGGCAAGAGGCGTCTGCCGCGCACGGCATGTCGGACAGCCAAGTGCTCGCGCTGTATCGGCCGGATTCATACGAGCTTGTGCCCCACGACACGATGCGCCGAATGATCGCCGAGCGTCTCACGCTCGCAAAACAAACCATTCCGCATTTCTATCTTTCCATCGATTGCGAGCTCGACGCTCTGCTTGCCGCGCGCGCGCGGCTCAACGCCATGTCGCCGCAAGACGGGCCTCGCGCCTATAAGCTCTCGGTGAACGATTTCATCATCAAGGCGATGGCGATGGCCCTACAGACCGTGCCTAACGCCAACGCCACCTGGACGGAGGCAGGCCTTCTACGCCACCGCGCATCCGATATCGCCGTCGCAGTCGCCCTTCCGGGCGGAGGACTGTTCACGCCGGTCATCCGTGACGCGGAAGTCAAGAGTCTCTCGGAGATCTCCAACGAGATGCGCGACCTCGCCGCCCGCGCGCGCTCGAAGCGCCTCGCGCCGCACGAATACCAGGGCGGGGCGACGGCGATCTCGAATCTCGGCATGTACGGCATCGACCGCTTCGACGCCGTGATCAACCCGCCGCAGGCCTCGATCCTTGCCGTCGGCCGCGGCGAGAAGCGGGCGATCGTCAAGGACGATGCGCTCAAGATAGCCACGATGATGAGCGTGACGCTATCGGTCGACCACCGCGTCATCGACGGTGCGCTCGGCGCCGAGCTTCTTGCCGCTTTCAAGGCCTATATCGAAGACCCGGTGACCATGCTGGTGTAGGGTCGCCGCCATGGCGACACCAAGACCGCGCTTTCGTCGCGCCACCAAGGCAGATGCCGCGTCGCTCGCGGTGCTGGTCGATATCGCCGGTGAGGGCATGCCGGCCTATATGTGGGGCACCATGAAGGCGCCCAGGCAATCCGTGCTCGAACTCGGACGCGAGCGGGCGAAGCGCGATACTGGCGGCTTCTCCTACAAGAACGCGGTCGTCGCCGACATCGGCGGCGAGATTGCCGCAGCACTCGTCGGTTATCGGCTCGACGATCCTTACGATCTCGAGGGCAATCTCGCGGAGACGCCGGAGATCGTGCGGCCGTTGGTGCAGCTCGAGGCACAGGTGCCTGGATCGTGGTATGTCAATGTGCTCGCGACATTTCCCGAGTTTCGCCGCCGCGGCATCGGCGATGAGCTACTTTCCATCGCCCAAAGCAAAGGACGAGAAGCAGGCGCCCTTGCCATGAGCGTTATCGTCGGAGGCTGGAACGACAGCGCTGCGCGCCTCTATACCAGCGCCGGTTACTCGGTGCTTGCCAGTGAGCCCGCAATCCTGTTCCCAGGATGTCCGCATAAGGGCGACTGGATATTGATGGTAAAGTCGCTCAAGGAAAACGCCTGAAGGAAAGGCCATGCAGCGGGCCTACATTCGCCTTCTCCTGACGCTCGTCGTTGCCGGCGCC
>JBKPSQ010000150.1:0-22441 GCA_046735075.1 Pseudomonadota bacterium | reverse complement strand
CGCGTGTTGTTAGTCGAAGATGAGATCCCGGTTCTCTCATCCTTGCCGAGTCCGTCGTTCAGGGGCTGGGCCATTCCACACCTCGGCCGGTAGTGTGACCCAGGCTACTGCCCTCTTCGACGATCCTGGCGAAATCGAGCTTCTTTTTACCGATATCAGGCTACCCGAGAGCGAGCTCGGCGGCTTCGAGCTGGCCGAGCGGGCTCGCGCCAAGAACCCGGACCTGAAGGTGCTCTACACCACGGGAGACACCGTTACCGATGGCATGAAAGTGATGTTCGTGGAGGGGGCAGAGATGCTTCTCAAGCCATACACGGCGCCGGAGCTCGCGGCGGCCATCGCGCGCCTCCTTCCTTGATTGCGAATTCGCGCATTTTTGTTCCTGATGAAGACCCTGGCTACTTAGCCGGGGCGCTTCGGTCACAGAACCGTCACCCCGCGGAGGTAACGGAGGGGCAATGCCTGCTCCCCTTAACGTGCTGTTCTTATGCACTGGAAATTCGGCCCGCTCGATCATGGCCGAGTGCCTCCTGAATCGGCTCGGCGTGGGTAAGTTCAAGGGCTACAGCGCAGGGAGTCACCCGGCCGGCAAAGTTCACCCCATCGCGCTTCACGTGCTCCGAAAATCGAATTTCGACACGTCGCAGCTGCGCTCGAAGGCATGGGACGAGTTCGTGCGACCTGGTGCTCCAAGCCTCGATTTCGTGTTTACGGTCTGCGACAATGCCGCCAACGAGGTTTGTCCCATTTGGCCGGGACAGCCTCTGGTGGCCCATTGGGGCCTTCCCGACCCGGCCCGCGTGACCGATGCGCTATCCAATCAGTATCTAGCCTTCGCCGACACCATGCGGATGCTCGATCAGCGCATTGGCATCTTCGTGAACCTACCCATCGACAAGCTCAGCAAGCTTTCGCTGCAACATCAACTTGAAGAGATTGGTCACGTTGGACGGGCTGCCGAGCCCGCCTAGGCTTCTTTGCCTGGGCCAACATAACGGTCCATAAAAGAAAGGCGCCCAACCGCTGCGCGTGGTTGGGCGCCAGAAGCGCGTTTTTTTTCGCGCGCGCGCCGGGAGGGAAGCCGGCGCGAGCGAACCACATCTTCGGCTAGACGGGGGGCACTACCGATGTAAATCGATGTGGTCCGCTTCTTGGCGACAAATAAGTAGGTTTCAAATCGATTTCAACCGCGGGCCCAGGAAAAATTTAAAAAGGCGTAAATAGAATCCCGGGCCCCAAGCTAGGGCCATGATTCGGCTAAGCTTTCTTTGCTTCGCAGCTGCAATAACAAGGCCGTGATTTTTGGCCGCAGCCACGCCCAAACTGGACCTTTGCCCTAGCGGAAGGGCTGAAACGAGTCGGTCGAGGTGAAGAAGTCAGCCGCCACCTTGCGCCCTGATACGATGTCGTTGATGGTTACCGTCGTGGTCAAGCCTTGCGCGTCGGTGATCAGCCACTGCTTCAGCTGTAACTCGGGGCCGTTGCCGAACACGAGCTTAATCGATCCCGCTGCATCTCCGCTCTTATCCTCGACCGTGACCGCGAGCGTGTCCTGATCACTCTCGACGCCGACAATGCGTGCATCCCGGGCAAGGTCGACCGCGTCGGCAAGCAGCAAGCGGAATGGCGTCGAACCGATCGGATATTTCTCCACCGTCTTCAGATCGGAGTCCTCGATGGCGAGGAAGTGCCCGTCGGCAACGATGCGCAACGCGCTTGGCGGGGCGTAGTCGAATCTGATCTTCCCGGGCCTTTGTACGTAGAAGCGGCCGCTCGTGTGCTTGTCGCTGGCGTCGACCTGATCGAAGCTGCCTTGCAGGTTGGTGATGTTGTTGAAATAGGCGTTGATGCGCTGGACCGCTTTGTTTTGCGCCTCTCCGATGAGGGGAGTAGGTGCCTGCGCTGCCTCGACCGCGGCTTCCCAGCCCGCGCCCTCATCGCTCGCCGAAGGCGGAATCTCCTCGGTAGGGGGCGCGGCTCCGGTCGGCTCGTCGTCGCTCGAAGGCCTGACCGAATCCTGCGGCTCGGTGAGCCCCTGAGAAGTGCTAGGTGCGGCAGGGGTGCCAACGGCGGTCGCCGGCGGCGTACGTTTTGCGACAGTCGTGCCAGCCTCGCCTTGAGCCGGGGAGGCGTCTTCAGCCAACGCCGCAGTCGAGACACCAAGGGCAAGAGGCAAGGCAAAGAACAGCCCGGCAACTCTGCGGCAAATCATGCACCCCCCTCCCACGGACCGGCGCGGATCTAAGGCGAATAAGCGATAGATGATTCAGTCAAATCTGGTCAACTTCTTGGCGTTCTCAGCCAAAAAGCGCGGCTAATAAGGCGTGGTAGCCTCGTCGCGGCCCACCAGAATCTCACGCTTCCCGGCATGATTGGCAGGGCCGATCAGGCCCTCGTTCTCCATGCGCTCGACCAGCGAGGCGGCGCGGTTATAGCCGATGCCGAGCCGTCTCTGGACGTAGCTCGTCGAGGCCTTGCGATCCCTGAGCACGATGGCTACAGCCTGGTCGTAGAGCTCGTTGCCAGAGTCGCCGTATTCCTCACCGCCCTCAGCGGCCTCCTCGCCATCGTCCTCTTCTTCCGTGACGGCTTCGAGATAGGCGGGCACGCCCTGCTTCTTAAGGTGGCGCACGACCTTCTCGACCTCGTCGTCGGCGACGAACGGCCCGTGGACGCGCATGATCCTGCCGCCGCCGGCCATGTACAGCATGTCGCCCTGGCCGAGCAGCTGCTCCGCGCCCTGCTCGCCGAGGATGGTGCGGCTGTCGATTTTCGAAGTGACCTGGAAGCTCACCCGCGTCGGGAAATTCGCCTTGATGGTACCGGTGATGACGTCGACGCTCGGACGTTGGGTTGCGGTGATGAGGTGAATGCCTGCGGCGCGCGCCATTTGGGCGAGGCGCTGCACGGCCGCCTCGATGTCCTTGCCGGCGACCATCATCAAATCGGCCATCTCGTCCACGATCACGACGATATAAGGCATCACGTCGTAATCCATCTCCTCCTGCTCATAGATGGCACGGCCGGTCTGGCGGTCGAAACCGGTCTGCACCGTCCTGGTCAGGACCTCGCCCTTAGCTTCAGCCTGAAGGACGCGGGCGTTGTAGCCCTTGATGTCGCGCACGCCGAGCTTCGACATGCGCTTGTAGCGCTCCTCCATCTCCCGCACGGTCCATTTGAGCGCGACCACCGCTTTCTTGGGGTCGGTGACCACCGGAGCGAGCAGATGCGGGATGCCGTCATAGACCGACAGCTCGAGCATCTTCGGGTCGATCATGATGAATTTGCACTGATCGGGCGACAGCCGGTAGAGCAGCGACAGGATCATCGTGTTGATGCCGACCGACTTGCCGGAGCCGGTGGTGCCGGCGATCAAGAGATGGGGCATGCGGGAGAGATCGACGATGATCGGCTCGCCACCGATGTTCTTGCCGAGCGCGAGCGCAAGCCGTGCGTCGGTCTCTTCGAAGTCCGAGGTCTCGAGCAGCTCGCGCAGCAGCACGACCTCGCGGCGATCGTTGGGAAGCTCGATGCCTATGGCGTTGCGGCCAGGGACCACGGCGACACGGGTGGCGACCGCGCTCATCGAGCGGGCGATATCGTCGGCAAGGCCGATCACGCGCGAGGACTTGGTGCCCGGCGCTGGCTCGAGCTCGTAGAGGGTGACAACAGGCCCGGGTCTCACATTGGTGATCTCGCCCTTGACGCCGAAATCCTGGAGCACGCCCTCGAGCTCGCGCGCATTCTCCTGAAGCACTTCGTCGGACACGCCGCGCCCGCGGCTGCCGCGCGTCTGCTGCAACAGCTTGAGCGACGGCGGGTCGTAGGGCTCATCGGAGCGCGGGGCGCGGGAGAGCCCGGTATGCTTTTTCTTATCCTTGGCGGCAGTGCGTGTAATCCGGTAGCTCGGCGCGGTGATGTCTTCTTCGCCGTCCTCCTCCTCGTAATCCGCGCCGAGTGATGTAGGTTCGAAGGACGGCTCGATGCGGCCGTCTGCATCGGTCTGGGCCTCCTCGGTCTCGAAGTTCTCCTCCTCGACCTCGTCCTCGTAATCCTCGGCGTCATCGTCGCGCTCGCGGGCAGGTATCATGCGCCTCACCTTCGAGCCGAGGAGCATGGCGAGATGCATGATGGCGCCGAGCGATGCACTCGCCCATTCGCCTGCCACCGTGCTCCGCGGCGCCCAAAGCTCGATCAGCTTCGAGGTGCTGGTGCCGCAGGCGAACAGGAGGAGCATGGTGCCGAGGATGAAGAAGGCGATGCCGGCAACGAAGGATACGGCAGCCTCGGGCAGGAATGGGCCGATGACGTGGGCGCCTGCCATGAAGAAGTCGCCGAAGATGCCGCCAAGACCGTTGGGCAGAGGCCAGCTCTTGGGCTGGGGCAGAGCGGCAAGCGCGGCGGAGAGCAGCATCACGGCGGCGGGCCAAGCGAGCAGCCGGTATCTCCGCCGGTTCAGAACCGTGCGGAACACGATATGCCATCCCCAGGCAGCGAGCGGCAGGAAGAGAATGATCGAAGCAAGGCCGATCGACTGGATGGCGAGGTCGGCAACCACCGCACCCCAATGGCCGAGCAGGTTCTGTGGTGTGGCTCGGGTTGCGTTGTTGAAGCTCGGGTCGTGCACCGACCAGGTGGCGAGGCTCGCCCAGGCGGCACAGGCGACGGTGATGATGCCAAGTCCATAGCCGCCGAGCAGGAGGCGCCAGAGCCCCGACTCGACCGCTCCCGGCAGGAGCCGCCGCCGCTCCTTAGCTCTCCCCCTCCTGGCCATCCCCTTAACCCAGTGTGGCAACGAGGCGCGTCAAAGCCTCGCGCGTGGTGTCCCTGTCATGCACCAGCGCGAGCCTGACGTAGTCCCGCCCGGGATTGCTCCCGTTCGGCTCGACTCGCGCGAGATACGTTCCAGGCAAGACTCTGACACCACACCCTTTCCAAAGGGTTGTCGCGGCCGCCTCGCCGCCGCCGAAAACTGCCATATTCAGCCAAAGAAAGAACGCCCCTTGCGGCCTTCGGTAGCCATAGCGACCTTCCAGGATGGAGTCGGGTACGGCGAAATTCTCGCGGTAGAGCGCGCGGCCTTTCTCGACATGGGCTTCATCGTCCCACGCCTTGACCGAGACGTGCTGCACGGGAAGCGGCACTTGCGGGCAAGCAACGTTGCGGAAGCGGCCAAAGGCGGCGATGAAGTCGGGATCGCCAGCAACGAAACCCGATCTCAGGCCAGGAAGCCCTGAACGCTTCGACAGCGACTGGAAGACCACGACGTTGGCAAGACTCTCCGTCTTGGCATAGGCCGCCTCGAGCGCACCAGGCGGCGGCACGTCGTTGTAGATCTCCGAATAGCATTCATCGGCGAACAGCATAAAGTCGAAGCGGCGGGCAAGCTCAATGGCGTGTGCGAGATATTCGCGGCTCGCGACTGCGCCCTGCGGATTTGATGGCGAGTTCAGGTAAAGAGCGACGGCGCGCGCGAGCAGCGTCGGGTCAGTCTGGTCGAGTTCTGGCAGAAAATACCGATCGGCGGTGCTCGGCAAGAAGATCGGCTCTGCTCCGGATGCAGCCGCTGCCGCCCCATAGGCCTGATAGAAAGGATTGGGAATCAGAACCGCGGGCCGTGCCACCGATGGCTTTCGCGCAAGCGCCGGGAAGATCGCCGAGAACAATCCTTCGCGCGAGCCGTTGAGCGGCAGCACGTGCCGCTCGGGATCGATGACACCGTCAAGCGCTGGATAACGGCGTCCGAGCCAAGCTGCGATCGATTGGCGGAGCGCGGGAATCCCTTTGATCGGCGGGTAGCGTCCGAATTCAGCCAGATGCTCTTGCAGCGCGGGACCGAGAAACGGCGGCATCAGCGCCTTAGGCTCGCCGAGGGAGAGGTCGATGGGCGGCGCCCCCGGCGAAACGCCGTCGAGCAGAGAGGCAAGCCGCTGAAACGGCGAGCGGACGATCTCATCGAGATAGGTCGGCGCGAGGTCAGGCGGCATAAGCGAAGCGTGTTACGGGATGCCGCCTGCCCGGGCAATGCCTCATCGTGCACGGAAAATAATAAGCCCCGGCGAAAGGCCGGGGCTTAAGAGAGAGCTGAAAGTCAAGGGAGGAGGAGACTCTAGCTCTGCAAGGTTCTTGTCCCTCTTTGACTGACGCCACTGAGTCTTACTGAACCACCTCGCCATGCAGGTTGATGTCGAGACCTTCGATCTCGACGGGCTGGCTGACGCGGAGGCCCATGATGATGTCGATCACCTTGAGGATGATGAACGTCGCGATGGCGCAGTAGATGAATGTGCCGGCGACGCCGTAGAACTGGATCAACATCTGATGGGCATTGCCATCGGTCAGCCAACCCTTCCCGAGGGAATTGATGGCGCTTGAGGCGAACATGCCCGTCATCATGGCGCCAAGCGCGCCACCCACGGCGTGCACGCCGAACGCATCGAGCGCGTCATCATAGCCGAGCGCCTTTTTGACGTGCACCGCTGCGAAGTAGCAGACGATGCCAGCCGCGATGCCGATGATGAGCGCGCCAGTCGGATTGACAAAGCCCGACGCCGGCGTGATCGCCACAAGACCGGCGACAGCACCAGAGATGAGGCCGAGGATGCTTGGCTTCTTGGCGATCAGCCACTCGCATACCATCCACGCGAGCGCTGCGGCGGCCGTGGCAATTTGCGTCGCCGCCATGGCCATGCCCGCGTTGACGTTGGCGGTCACTGCCGATCCTGCGTTGAACCCGAACCAGCCGACCCACAGAAGCGAGGCGCCGATTACGCTATAGACCAGGTTGTACGGCGCCATGTTCTCTTTGCCGAGACCGACGCGCGGCCCGAGCACAAGAGCGGCGACGAGGCCCGCGGTTCCGGCGTTCAGATGCACGACGGTTCCGCCGGCGTAGTCGAGTGCGCCGAGCTGACCGATCCAGCCGCCGCCCCAGACCCAGTGTGCAATCGGGGCGTATACAAGGATGAGCCATGCCCCCATGAACACCATGAAGGACGAAAACTTCATGCGGTCGGCGAGCGAGCCGGCGACCAGCGCCGGGGTGATAATGGCGAAGGTCATCTGGAAGGTCATATAGACCGACTCGGGGATCGATGCGGCGAGCGGGTTCACCGCGTCGATCGTCATTGGCTTCAACATGAAATACTTGAAGCTGCCGATCCACTTGTTGAGCGACTCGCTGTCGTTAGTGGTGAACGCGATCGAGTAACCGATGATCATCCACAATACGGTGATGATGCAGGTCGCCCCGAATGCTTGACCGACGGTGGCGAGCACGTTCTTCTTGCGCACCATGCCGCCGTAGAAGAGGGCAAGGCCCGGAATGGTCATCATCAGCACCAGCGCCGTTGATGTCAGCATCCAGGCGGTGTCGCCGGTGTTGATCGGCGACGGCGGCGGAGTGGCCGCTGCTGGCGCTGCTTCCGCCGCGGCCTCCTGGGCCAGCGCCGGGTCGAGCTTGAAGATCAGGAACACAGCGAGCGCCGTGACCGCGGCAAATAGATATTTGGCAAGCTTAACCATCTTTCTTCCTCTCCCCATTAGAGCGCTGCTTCGTTCGTTTCGCCGGTGCGGATGCGCACCGTCTGCTCGACGGGAACGACGAAGATCTTGCCGTCGCCGATCTGCCCGGTCTTGGCCGCGGCGACGATGGCATCCACCGCCTTGTCGACCAGCGTGGCAGGAACCACTACCTCGATCTTGATCTTCGGCAGGAAGTTCACGGCGTATTCGGCGCCCCGGTAAATTTCCGTGTGGCCCTTTTGCCTCCCGTAGCCCTTCACTTCGGTCACGGTCATGCCTTGCAGGCCGAGCTCAGTGAGGGCTTGGCGCACCTCATCGAGCTTGAATGGCTTGATGATCGCCATCACCAGTTTCATCTTTCGAACCCCTCCATGTTTACGGGTGCCGGTTATTGGCCATGCCCGTTCAGCCGTGCGACCCGAAGCCAGAGTCAAGCCGCGTGCCAACTTGCCGACTGGCCGGCAAGTCCTTGGGTTTGGTGACTCTTTTCCAGGCACCCCGGCCCTTCCCCGATCCTGAGGCGAGCCATGGGAGCCTAGAAAATAGGCAAAAATCGCCAATTGCTTAGCAATTAGACAGTCTTTGTGACGGCCCGCTCTCTGAGCAGGCCTTCCTGTGCCGTCGAAGCGACAAGCTTGCCATCACGGGCGAACAGCATGCCTCGGCAAAAGGCCCGGCCAGCGCCGGAAATCGGGCTGTCCTGGGCATAAAGCAGCCAGTCGTCAGCACGGAATTTCCGGTGAAACCAAAGGGCGTGGTCGAGGCTCGCTAGCATCAGCGTCGGATCGAACACGAAACGGCCATGGGCGATCAGCGCCGTGTCGAGAAGGGTGAAGTCCGACGCGTAGGCCAGCACGCATTCGTGCAGGCTCTGGTCATCCGGGAGTTGGCCGGTGGCCTTGATCCACACCTGCTGGCTCGGGGCATGGTTCCCTGGCGAGAGATAACGGGAGAGATCGACCGGCCTGATCTCGATTGGCCGCTCGCGTTCCCAATAGGCTTTGACCTGCGGCGGCACGCGATCGATGAGACAGGCCTTGAGCTCCGCCTCGCTGGGCAAGGATTCGGGCGACGGCACTTCCGGCATCTTAATCTGATGCTCGAGCCCGGTCTCTTCCTTGTGAAATGAGGCGGCCATGGAGAAGATCGCCTGCCCGTGCTGGACAGCGACCACGCGACGAGTGGTGAAGCTTCCGCCGTCGCGGATGCGGTCGACATTGTAGATGATAGGAACAGAAGGATCGCCGGCGCGCAGGAAGTAAGCGTGCAGCGAGTGCGCAAGGCGGCCATTCACGGTGCGATTTGCGGCGACCAAGGCTTGGCCGATCACCTGGCCGCCGAACACGCGCTGCCAGCCGACCTGAGGGCTCAAGCCTCTGAACAGGTTCTCCTCGAGCCGCTCGATGTCGAGTATTGCGAGGAGCTGGTCGAGCGCGCGGCTCATGATTAGGCCTTTCGTCAAATAAGTCTTCGCCCTTTAGCAGTTTCGCTTCCCGTACGGAACGTGGCATTGCTGTGTGATGGCTGGAGTCAGTCCAGAACGTAGCCGGTCTTGCGATGTCGTGATTGCCGGCGGCGGGTTCGCTGGACGGACGCTTGCGCTCGTTCTCGCCAAGCAAGCCCCGCCAGGCTTTCGCATCGCGGTCGTGGATGCCGACGCTCCAACGGCAAACGGCGGCAGGCCTGACGATGCGCGCGCCCTTGCGCTTTCCGCAGCGACCAAGAAGCTGCTCACGGTGCTTGGGTTGTGGGAAGCGCTTGCGCCCAATGCGCAAGCCATCTCGTCGATCGAGATCACCGACAGCCCCCTGAACGCCGACCTACGCCAGCACTTTCTCGGCTTCGATGATGAGCTCAAGGGAGGCGAGGCAACCGCCTATATCGTCGAGGCCGGCGATCTAAGCCGCGTACTCGCCGCTGCCGTGAGCGAAGAAGACGCGATTGAAATCATGGCGTCAGACACCGTCTCTGACTTCGCAGCGGGACTGTTCGGCGTCACCGCAACGCTCGCGCACGCCGGAAAAATCGAAGCGCGTCTTCTCGTGGCCGCCGACGGGAAACGCTCGAAGCTTCGGGAGCGCGCCGGCATCAAATGCGTTGGCTGGTCCTATCCGCAGATCGGCATTGTCACCACCGTTGCACATGCGAGACCGCATCGCGGACGAGCGGTGCAGCATTTCCTGCCCGCAGGTCCCTTCGCCATCCTGCCGCTCACCGGCAACCGCTCATCGATCGTGTGGACCGAGGAACGTGCCACGGGCGAGGCGATCATGGCGGCGAGCGAGGCGGAGTTCGTTGCGGAGTTGACCAAGCGCTTCGGCCATCGTCTCGGCGAGATCGAGCTTGCCGGCTCGCGCCAATCCTTTCCGCTCGATCTTCAGATTGCGCGAAGCTTCGTCGCCGACCGCCTGGCGTTGATCGGCGACGCAGCGCACGTAGTACATCCGCTCGCGGGGCAGGGACTCAATATCGGCATGCGCGACGTGGCAGCGCTTGCCGAAATCATTGTCGAAACCATGCGCCTTGGCCTCGATTTCGGCGACTCGCCGCAGCTCGAGCGCTATGAGCGCTGGCGCAGGTTCGACAGCGCGTTCTCGGCGACGGTTATGGATGGATTGAACCGGCTGTTTTCCAACGACAGCGCGCCGCTGAGAGTGCTGCGCGATCTCGGACTTGGGCTCGTAGACCGCTCGCCGGCCGTGAAGCGCTTCCTCGTGCGCGAAGCTGCCGGTGCAACAGGACACGTTCCGCGGCTGCTGCGCGGCGAGCCACTTTAGCTCCCGTCGAGCTTGCGGGCTTCCTCCGGCAGCATGATGGGGATGCCGTCGCGGATCGGATAGGCGAGGCCGGCGGCGCGACTGATCAGCTCTTGGCGCTCGGCGTCGTAATCGAGCGAGGTCTTGGTCAGGGGGCACACCAGGATCTCGAGCAGCTTCGGATCGAGGCTGCGGCGGCCGCTTCTTTCGGGCTCATCGCTCATTGGTGCATCTCCGCCGTCATTGTATCGATGTTCCGGAGCCGTCGTCTCGCGCTGCAAGCTCCATCTCGGCAAGTGCGATCAGGGCTTCGGCACGCGCCCGCAAATCGCGCGCCTCGAGCAGGCATTGCTTCTCCTCGGGTCCGTAGGGGCTCAGAATCGAGAGCGTATTCACCAGCCGCTCGGTGCTCGCGCTGTTGATGCGCTCCCAGTCTGCATTGAGATTATTGGCGAGGAGATAGCTCCGAAGCGTCGCGGTGAGGCGCGGACGATCGACCTCGTCCTCTCCATAACCACCGACGAAGTCTTCGGCGTAGGGCGCAAAGTCGACCTGGCACTGACGGAATGGCTGGTCTCCATCGATGTCCTGCCCGACGCGGAAGCGCGCCACGCCGGACAGCGTGATGACCACACGGCCATCGTCATGCTCGGCGAATGACGTGATCCTGCCGACACAGCCGACGCGACGGAGCGGAAAGCTCTTGCCTTGTGGAGATTCGGCGTCTTCTCCCGCCTCTGGCGCGGGCTGGACCACGCCAATCAGCCGATTGCCCGAGAGCGCATGATCGACGAGCGCGAGGTAGCGCGGCTCGAACACGTTGAGGGTGAGAGAGGCACGCGGCAACAGGATGGCGCCCCGTAAGGGAAACACGGGCAACCGTTTCGGCAGATCCGAAGCGCTGCGATAGAGATCGGTCACCCCAAGGAATGAGCTCCTTGGCTCTCACGCAAAGAGGAGCGAGGAGAGCCGCTGGCGGCCGGTAACGGTCGAAGGGTCGGTCGGTCCCCAAGCGTCGAACAGCTGAAGCAGCTGCTTGCGGGCCGCATCGTCGTTCCAACCGCGGTTCTTGGCGACCAATGTGAGCAGCTCATCGAGCGCGCCGCCGCGGTCGCCTTTGGCATTCAACGCGAGCGCGAGATCAAACCGCGCCTGCGGATCCTTCGGATCGCCTGCAAGCTTGGCTCGCAGCGCCTCAATGTCGCCAGCGGCGGGGGCCTTGCGGGCGAGCTCGAGCGCGGCGCGAGCGCCCGCTACCGGCGCGCTGTCGGCCTTGGCTGGCGCCACTAGACCCAAGGTCTGCTCGGCGCGCGCGAGGTCGCCAGTCTTGATGTAGCACTTGGTAAGACCCGCAAGCGCCTGCGCGTTCTCGCGGTCCTTTTGCAGCACCTCCCCGAACAATTGTGCTGCGGAATTGACATCGCCGGCGGCAAGCGCGGCCTCGGCCGCTTCGAGATCGGCGGCGGTATCGCCGGCGTCGTCGCCGATCAGCCGGGCGATGAAAGCGTTGACGCGCGATTCGGGCAGCGCGCCCATGAAGCCATCAACCGGCCGTCCGTCCTGGAAGGCGAACACGGCAGGAATCGACTGCACGCCCATCTGGCCTGGGATCTGGGGGTGCTCGTCGATGTTGAGCTTGACCAGCCTGACGGCGCCCTTCGCCGCGCGCACCGCCTTCTCGAGGATCGGCGTAAGCTGGCGGCAGGGGCCGCACCACGGCGCCCAGAAATCGACCAAGACCGGCACCTCGCGCGAAGCTTCGATCACGTCGCCCAGGAAGTCCTTGGTCGTGGTGTTCTTGATGAGGTCGGCCTCGGCGCCGCCCTGATTGAGGATGGGGGTGTCTACACTCATGCTCGCCCAAAATCCGGAATTGGTGCCCTGAAAGATGGGCCGCCGCGCAGCGTTTGGCAACCTGCCGGCGAGCCCGGGTGGCCGACATTAGTCGAGCTTCATGATGATCGGCCTATGTCCCGTGGTGTCGATGAAGCGAAGGAGATCGGCTGTTGCGAGCCTCGTCGTGGCCGTGTTCTCGAGCGGATGGCAATTGATCTTGGCGAAATCCACCAGGGCCTGATCGACCACCACAGTGACCGAAGCTACCGTGTCGTTCAGCAGGGCGAAAGGCGTCACCGACCCCGCCGGCACGCCGAGCACACTTTCCAATAGCTCTGCCTTGCCGAAGCTGAGCCGGCCGAGCCTGAGCTCCTTTGCGAGCTTCTTGAGATCGACGCGCGTGTCGTCCTTGGCGACCACGAGGACCAGACTCCCATCCTTGTCGGTGAGGAACAGGTTCTTGGTGTGCGCGCCGGGGATGGTCTCGCGCAGGTGGGTCGATTGCTCGACCGTGAACACCGGCGCGTGCTCGACCGTGACGGATTCGATGCCGAGCTGTTCGAGCTTGGCGAATAGGGTCTCTCGGTCGACTGGCATTTGGCATTCCGCCCTGTGGTGGGTTTGCCTTGATACGCGGCGCCATCTCTCCTAGCTACTGGCAACGGCCCATTGTGGACATCGCCCAGGCGATCAACTAGAAACCGGCGGCCATCTAGTAAAGTGCTGACGGGAAGGGCCTGAGGCGCTAACATTTGGCTCGGAGTGCGGGTGTAGCTCAGGGGTAGAGCACAACCTTGCCAAGGTTGGGGTCGGGGGTTCGAATCCCCTCGCCCGCTCCAATTTTCTCGCATGCAAGAAATGCGAACGGCCCCTTGCGGGGCCGTTGCTTTGTTTGCTGCATCAGGCGGCTGGCGGCTTAGCGCCTAGAAGGGCCAGCCGGGGAAGGCCCGATAGCTCCGCTGCTGCTGGAACGGCCGCTGATAGCTATAGCCGTAATCGTAATTGTAGCGCCGCACCTTCCGCCTCGGCTGATCGCCGCCAGCCCCGGAAGACGTGATCTTGGTGCTCGGGCTTCCCTTGGCAAGCACGACGAAGTCGCCGCCCTTGGGGAGGCTTGCCGAGTTGATGCTCGTATCGCCGATGATCAACGTCGAGCCAGGCGTCAGCCTCTCAGAGATGCGCTGGCGTATATCATTCGGGATCTCGACGCGGTCGAGGGCGGCGGCGGCCGAGTCACCCTGAACGGTGATGGCCATCCAGCGCGCTTTGGTGTCGCCGGGAGCAAAATTCAAAGCCGTATAGACGTGGGTGCCGAGCGGCTCGTCGGGGTTACGCAAACCGACCGGCGCATCGAACACACGGCCGAATTCCTGCCTGACGTAGATGTGCCCGACCGGCGGCTCACCTTTGCCGGCGACCGCGTACACCTTCTTGATGACGTCGTCGGTTAAGGCGCCGGTCTCCGGCATCGCGTTAGCCTTCTGGAAGGCCTTGATCGCTGTCACGGTCGGCTTGCCAAACGTTCCGTCGAAATCTTGCCGGTCGAGATAGCCGAGCTCGGCAAGGATATTCTGCACGGAGATGATGCGATCGCGCTGGGTGCGGCGCGTGACGAGAATGCGCAACGGCGCATTGGAACGCGGCTCCGCGGCCTGGATTGCTGCGGCGCTCGTCCCAGCCATGAGCTTGGTCGCGACGATCGAAGGAGTGGCGTCGGGAGTGGGTTGTGCGCTTGGGGCAGCAGGGACGGGGATCAACGGTGATACGGCGACCGGAACGAGCGGTGCGGTTGGCGTTATCGCTTCGATGCTCGGAGCAGGCGCAGGCGTCTGCGGCGGAACAGCAAGGGCGACCGATGCGGCTGCAGAAGCCGGTGTGCCCATCGATGCCGCAGTGCCGGTGGCGGCAATTGCCGACTGTCCCGTGGGTACAGGTTGGGGGGCGGGAGCGGGAGCGAGCTCGACCGTAGCTTCCTTGACTGCGTCAGCCGGGACGGTCGGCTCGGGCGCCTTAGCCATGGACGACTCGTTGTCCTCGTCCTCGTCGTTCAGCGCATGGCGATTGGTATCGCCGCTCGGACCTTTAAGGCGGGTCTGATCCTTGTGAGTCCCGGGCGTGTCGGTGGCATGAGGATCGCCGCCGGTGGCCGCTGCGCCAACATAGGGGTCAATCGCATGCGTATGCGTGTCCTCGGCCGCGGCGCTGCCAGTGCTGATTTCGGTGAGGCCCGTCGGGACAGGAGCCGACGGGGCGTGGCCGCCCTGGTCGGCAGCCTCGGCTTCAATCGATGAGGGGACGTCGGTGGTGACGCCGCTCACATCAGCCTTGGCGAGCATGCCGGGACGGATCGAGGAGGAAACGACGGGCACGATCTCGTTGCTCGACTGGCGCTGCGGAGGCACCTCCTGCTTCACCATGGCCGGCGGCGCGGGCGGCGGCAGTGGCTGGAACAGGGCCGGATGCTCGATCAGCGCCGGTGCAGGTCGATTGGGCGAGATCACCACGTTATCGCCGACGCGGGTGATCCCATAGAGCTTCGGCGCGAAGGAGTAGGGCAGCCTGATGCAGCCATGCGACGCCGGGTATCCCGGAACGACGCCGGCGTGCAGCGCGGTGCCCGACCAAGTGATGCGGTTCATCCACGGCATCGGCGCGCCGCTATAGATGTTCGAGTGGTGCCAGCGCTGCTTCTCGATGATGCTGAAGGCGCCAAGGAAAGTCGGATGGGCGGCCGTCCCGGTGGAAACCTGCGATGTCGTGAGGAGGCTCGTCCCGCGATAGACGTCGACTTTTTGCGAGCCGGTCGAGACCACGAGGAATAGCGGCTCGCCATTGTCGGCATCGGCGATTCCCGAGTCCGGGCGCGCCTGCTGGTTTTTGGCGTAAACCGGTCCTGCGGCGACGGCAACAGCTATAGCTGCCACGCCGAGACCAGCGGCAAACGTCGATGAGGCTTTCTTCCCGGTTGCAAGCGCAGCCGTTCCCTTTATACGCCCGTTACGCAACTCACTCGCTCCCCGTCTGAATCGGTCCCATAGCGAGCCTCCCCCGTCGAGTCCCCCGATCGACTCACGAATCAGACTAAAAGAGGCGCCCCAATTTGACCAGCAAAGCCTTCCGATTACCTAACGCGCGACGGCCTTAATCGGTCCCCTGCAACCACCGACCGAAAGTGGAAAAAAATCGCAGAAGTGCGGGAATTTAGGCCTGATCGGGACCGTCTTATCCACCGCGGCGCGATGACGCCGGCCACGCCGCATGGTGGGAATTAAACCTCGCCCTTGTTCCATTCGCGCAACACTCGAAATCGGCACACTATTCGCGTCGATTGTACTAGCTTGCCGACAACCACACCGTGGGACTGCCTTCTAATCACGAAGCAGCCGCGGGCGACTGTTGTCGTTGCACTTGGCATCTGGTCTACCGTGGAAGAGCGGCTGGAATAGGAGCCGACCAGGGCCATTCTCTGTTGCAAAAGCGCTTGCTTCGACGGCAGGCGCTCAATACATCCGACGCGAGTTTCCTGACGCCGTCTCAGGGGAGGAAAACATGGTGGCTTCGACGCGTCCGCTGTCGCCGGGCATTGTGCGTGTCTTTGGCATTCTGCTCGCGGGCGCGATGCTCGCCGGTTGCGGCATCAACACCATCCCGACACTGCAAGAGCGGGCCAAAGCTGGGTGGAGCGAGGTGTTGAACCAATATCAGCGCCGCGCCGATCTCATTCCCAATCTGGTTGAGACGGTGAAGGGGTATGCCGCCCAAGAGAGCAAGGTGCTCACCGAAGTGACCGAAGCGCGCGCCAAGGCGACCCAGGTGCAAATTCCGCCGGATATTCTCACCAATCCGGAAGCCTTCCAAAAATTCCAGCAGGCGCAAGGCGAGCTCACCGGCGCACTGAGCAGGCTGCTTGCCATCACCGAGAATTACCCCGACCTCAAGTCGAACCAAAACTTCCTGGCGCTTCAATCGCAGCTCGAGGGCACCGAGAACCGCATCGCGATCGCGCGCCGCGACTACATCCAAGCCGTCAAGGACTACAACACCGAGATCAGGACCATTCCCGGCCGCTGGTGGCGCGCTGTGCTCTATCCCGACGCGCAGCCGATGCAGAACTTCACCGTGGCCGAGGACGTGACCAAGGTGCCGGAGGTGAAGTTCTAATCCGAATGAGGGCCACATGGCCTCAACGCTCCGGCGCAAGGGCGGCATTGTTGCTTGCCTCGCCTTGCTGCTCTGGCTCACGCCGTCAAATGCCGAACCGACCTTCCCAGAGCTGACTGGCCGCGTCGTCGACGATGCGCAATTGCTCGGCGCCGACGATGAGGCGCAGCTGACGGCCGACCTCAAGGCGCTCGAGGACAAGAGCTCCGACCAGCTCGTCGTCGTTACCGTGCCTTCGCTGCAAGGCTACGCGATCGAGGACTACGGCTATCAGCTCGGCCGCCATTGGGGCATCGGCACCAAGCAATTGAATAACGGCGTGCTGCTCATCGTCGCGCCCAACGAGCACAAGGTGCGCTTCGAGGTCGGGCGCGGACTCGAGCCAATCCTCACCGACGCGCTGTCGAAGATCATCATCGAGAATGCGATCCTGCCGAAGTTCCGCACCGGCGACTACGCCCAAGGCATCAAGGATGGCGTGCGCGACACCACCAAAGTGCTGACGGGCGATGCCGCCGAGGTCGAGCAGCGCGCCAAGGCCAAGGCGCGTCATGACGCCGACGACACCACGATCAACTGGTTCATGGTGATCTTCTGGCTGTTCATCATCTCGTGGTTCATCTGGAACTTGACCCGCAGTGCGCGGCAGGTCGACGGCAGGCGGCGCGGCGTCGGGCCGATCTTCATCCCTGGGCCGGGCTGGGGCGGCGGCGGTGGCGGAGGCAGCTGGGGTGGAGGCGGCGATTTCGGCGGCGGTGGTTTCTCCGGAGGCGGCGGCGATTTCGGAGGCGGTGGCGCCTCGGGAAGCTGGTAGGACGAAGCGATGATGTCCTTCACCGTCGAAGAGCGTGCCGCCATCGCCCGCGCCATAACGCGCGCCGAAGCGAAGACGAGCGGCGAGATCGTGGTGGTCGCCGCGGGCGCCTCCGACGGCTACCGCTCGTTCGTCATCCTGTGGGCGGCGCTGCTCGCCCTCGCCGTGCCCATCCCGCTGATTCTGCTCACGAATTGGCCGATCGAATACATTTATCTGCTGCAGCTTGCCGCGTTCTTCGTGGCTGCTGTCCTGTTTCAGTGGCCGCCGCTGCGCTTCGCTCTGGTGCCGCGCTCGGTGAAGCATGCCCGCTCTCATCAACGCGCCGTCGAGCAGTTCCTTGGGCAGAATCTGCACACTACGAAAGGCCGCACCGGCGTGTTGATCTATGTCTCGTTCGCCGAGCATTTTGCCGAGGTCATCGCCGATGAGGGCATCTATCGCAAAGTGGACCCGTCGGTATGGGGCGACGTGATCGCCGAGCTCACCAGCCATCTCGCGTGGGGCACGCGCACGCAAGGTTTCGTCAAGGCGATCGAGATGTGCGGCAAGATTCTCGCCGAGCATTTCCCGCCCGGCCATTTCGACAAGGACGAGCTTCCTAACCATCTCATCGTGCTCGACGTCTATGGCAGTCCTTGAGCCGCAGGACGCCGTGCGGCGCAAGAGCTCCGAGAACGGCGCAGGCAAGCTCGCGCTGTTCGGTTGGGTGCTGTTCGATTGGGCGACGCAGCCCTTCTACACGCTCGTCGTCACCTTCCTGTTCGCGCCCTACTTCGTGAACGGCTTCATGGACGATCCGGCGCGCGGCGCCTCGCTGTGGGCTTATGCCACTGGCATTGCCGAGCTGATCGCCGCCGCGCTTGCGCCAGTGCTCGGTGCCATTGCTGACGCGGGCACGCGGCGGAAGCCATGGATCGCCGCGTTCTCCGTGCTTCTCTTTGTCGGGCTGTGCGGGTTGTGGTTCGCGATTCCCGGAGAGCCGCAGTTTGTGCCGCTCGTGCTTCTTTCCTTCGGCCTCGCCACCATTGGCGCAGAGCTTGCCACCGTGTTTACCAACGCCATGATGCCGTCGCTCATCGGCAATCGCAGGCTCGGCACGCTGTCCGGCATCGGCTGGGCCACAGGTTATGTCGGCGGTCTCGTGAGTCTCGCGCTGATCGCGGGACTCGTGGTTGCCGATCCGCATAGCGGAAAGACGCTGCTCGGACTTCCGCCCATTGTGCCGCTGGATCCCACGACGCGCGAAGGCGATCGCCTGGTCGGTCCATTTTCGGCGGTGTGGTTTCTCGTATTCGTCCTGCCGCTTTTTCTGTTCACGCCGGACCATGCATCGAAGCCGCTCAAGACTGGCGCCGTGACCGCCGGCCTGTCGCAGCTCGTGCGCTCGATCAAGGATCTCGTGCGCCATCATGTCGAGATCGCGAAATTTCTCCTCGCGCGCATGCTCTACGCCGATGGACTTGGCGCGGTGTTCGCCTTTGGCGGCATCTATGCCGGCACGGTGTTCGGTTGGGGCGCGACCGAGCTTGGCCTGTTCGGCATCATCCTCACCATCACCGGCACGTTCGGCGCAGCCCTCGGCGGCCTGCTCGATGACCGCAAAGGCTCGAAGGCGGTGATCACCGGCACGCTGCTTCTGTTCATCGCTGCGTCCATTGGCGTGCTGTCGGTCGACCACGACCATGTGCTGTTCGTGGTGCCGGTCGAGCCGAAGGTTGCTGGCAGCGCGCCATTCTCGTCGGTCGGCGAGCAGGTCTATCTCGTCTTCGCCATGCTGATTGGCGTTGCCTCAGGCCCGATCCAATCCTCGAGCCGCACGCTGCTCGCCCGCATGTGTCCGGAAGACAAGGTCACGGAGTTCTTCGGCTTCTTCTCCTTCTCGGGAAAGATCACCGCGTTCGCCGCTCCGCTCGCCATCGGCGCCGCGACGCATGCCAGCGGGAGCCAGCGCATCGGTATCGCCATGAGCCTCGTATTTCTGATTGCCGGCCTCCTGCTTCTGCTCAGGATGAAGCACGAGGGCGTTAACCTTGTTTGTCAGGGACAGAATAGGCCGGCTCTTGATATTTCTTCTCTCGCAAGAGTTGCGAGCTCGAAATGGCCAAGACCCGGAGCGGAGCCGCAGTAACGACGCCGAGGAAACGGCGCGTAACGCCGCGGGAATATCGCGCCGCCTTCGCTGCGCGGGTCAGGCAGGCCCGCACCGGTGCGCGCTACCCGGTAGACGAGATGGCGCTCCTGCTTGGCATCACGCGGGACACTTATACGAAATACGAAGGTCGCGGCGCTTCGCTCATGCCGCATAATCTGATCGTGCCGTTCTGCCTCGCCTGCCGCGTCTCGGTTGAGTGGCTCCTCACCGGCATTGGATCGGCGCGCTCGCGTTAGGCCGCCCCTCTGCTTAGCTCGATAGGGAGCGCAGCTCATCGACGAGGGCGGCCCGATCAACATGGCGCCTGGAGAGTAAGGCGGCGTAGACATCTCCGTGTCTGACGCGCTCCGCCGCCGAGACGTCGCCCGGGCTCTGCATGATTCGGGCGGCATCCCGCTCCTCTCTAGTGAGAGGCTGGAAGTTCGCCAGAGAGACGTAGGCGACCTCCAACGCCTCGATGGATTTGTAGTCCTTCTTGCTCGCGGTCTGCAGGCGGTGGCGCAGGGCAGATTTGATCAAGTCCTTCGGATAGGGCAGCTCCGAGATAGGCCTTATGGCGTTGCTGTGCTTTTCGAGAGCAGCCTCATAGTGCCGGAGCACCTCATCCGGTTTGGCTGACAGCCTCGCGGCGATGTCGGCCGCGCTGCGGCAATCGATCACGCTGTCGATCACCGCGTCGATCAGTCCTTGTGGCAGCTTCGTTTCGCTGAAAAACTTTTGCGCAATCTCCGCCCCGCTGTTCGATTTCCACAGCGTCGGGCCCGGCAGCATGCCCGCCCAACGCATCTTGATCACCTTCACCTCTCCTTGCCCGACCGAGATCGTCACCTGATCGCCGTTGTTCAGCTCCACGCGGGCAAACGACTTCTGCGGCGTGTCTCTCTTGACGATCACCTTGCCCATTGTGCAGCACCTCGCCGTTGCCACGGCTCAGAGAGCAACTTTAGGCGCCACCATAGCAGGATCGATCGACGGAATACTGGCCGAGCCGTAGTATTCTCGGCGGTCCTCATCGCGTGGCTTATTGCGCGGCACGCTTGAAAGCTCGTCACATGACCGACTGGGGCACTCGGCTTCTGTTGATACAGAACACCCTGATTTTTTTGGCCATATGCGGGCTCGTGCTTTGGCCGCTTCTGGTCGGTGTCCGCGAAATTTTCAAAGCGGTTCGGATCGTCGGAACGGGCCCGAGCCGGTTCATCCTCACCAATGAAGGCGCAACAATTTGGCTCACGGCTACACCGGCACCGGCAAGCGCAGCGGCATCTTTAGGCACCCGCCGGCTTCGGCTCAGCGTGCTTCTAGTGTGCGCGGCCGAGGCGGCCTTCATCGTGTTTCTGACCGTATTCTTATTTCAACACGCCGACCCGCACGGAGATGGGATGGAGATGGTGGGCGTGGGGTTCGCCGTCATGCTGATCTTTTTGCCGCTGACCTTGCCGGCTTTCATCCTTGCACAGAACGGGCGGTGGCTAGAGGTCGCGGCCGGGCTCTCGGCTCTGGCGGCAGTCGCGTATTTCGCTCTATGGCTCGAAATGGTCAGTGAACTGGGCCTTCCGCGGTCATAGGCGCTAGGGCGCGGCCAATTCCGTCTTGAGACGGTCCCTATCTTCAACGTGCAAGTGCTGGATCTCCTCGAACTGCCGGAGCAGGGAGCGCGAGCTCGTTGTATCGTGGCCATCCTTCTCGAGCTCGAGAATAAGCGATTTCTGCCTGGCGATGATGGCGGCCCCTTCGGCGACATGCCTCTCGGCCTGAGCGAGATGTTCGAGCAGCGCGGCGCGGCCGATCACGCTAGGCATTGGCTTCGCCGCCGTCCGTCGAAGTCCGCGGCTTGTATTTGACGAGGCGGTCGGGGCTCAGTCCGAGTTCGTCGATCTGTTCCCGGTATTTCTCGATTTCGGAAGCGATCTGCCGCCACTGGTGGGCAAGATCTTCGGGTGAGCGCGTACGCTTGGAGTCCTTGCTTCGCGGGCAAGATCCATGCAGCGGACGGCGTAACGGCGACACTGTTCCGGACCAGCGACCATGGTCGTCCTCCGATCCAAGATTTCGATACCGCATTTCTAAACCCAATCGGGCGCGCGGGCGCAATAGCCCTAAATCGTCCGCCAACGGTATGGCCCTGCGCAATCTCAAGCTCTGCTCGCGCCTGCGGACTGCAGCGCCCGCGCAAGGTTCTCGCGATAGAACGGCTTCGGCACCACCGGGGCTCCGGGAACCTGCTGGTTGATGCGCTGAACCGTGCCGGCGTCGACTTGAGAGGTCACGAACACGACCCAGCTGCCGCAAACCTCTCGCAGCCAACGGCCGGTCTCGATCCCTTCGCGGCCGCCGGAAAGACAGACGTCCATCAGCACGATGTCGGGCTGATCCCGCATGGCGATGGAGCGCGCCTTGCTATCGTTCCCCGCCAGCCCACACACGTTGTAACCGAGGTCGGCCATTGCCCGCTCGAGGTCGAGCGCAATCAGGATTTCATCCTCGACGATCAGCGCAGTGGGCCGGTCAGGCAGCGAATGTGCCATTCTTCCTACCTTTCCTGGGGTAGTGCAGCCCCGTATGTACGATAGCGCACAGAGCTCCGTCTTAGTTCCTGCCTCACCGAGAAATATCGCGAGTCCGTTTGAGGTCGAGAGCGGCGCCGGTCCTCGGTGAACCGAAGGGCCCCGCGTGGATCATTACCGCCTGTTTCGTCATTGCCGGGCTTGTCCGGGCAATCCAATCGGACTTTCCAACCGAGCGCGGCTTTATTGGATGCCCGGAACACATCCGGGCATGGCGAGAACTCCCGCCGGACCGGAGTCCGCGAGGCATAAGGCCTGCCCTCG
This sequence comes from Pseudomonadota bacterium, assembly GCA_046735075.1. Classification (GTDB taxonomy): domain Bacteria; phylum Pseudomonadota; class Alphaproteobacteria; order Rhizobiales; family Methyloligellaceae; genus Methyloceanibacter. The sequence goes on along the minus strand of JBKPSQ010000150.1, from coordinate 364 downwards.
GGCTTGACCCCGAGGGAAGGGGATGGCGCGCCGAAAAGCGCAAAGCCTAATGGTCTCCGCGCTTCCTTTTGGGATGCGCGGCGGGCGCCTCTCGGCGCGCCACACGCGCTCATCTAGCGTATGCGCTCAAGTAGGCCAGAGGCCGGTAGCGCATCGCTAAAATCGCGCATGCTCATTTGCGACGTCCATACGGCACCGGGCCCTGCTTTAGTCCGGTCCGTCACGCTCGAACGCGCCGACCGATCCTTCAGCCAGCTCCTGGCAGGGGCTCCTATTGGCCCCGGAGGGAGCTCCGATGCCGCCCGAGTGCTCATGTTGCGTACACGAGCCCGCAGGCGCCGCACCTCGTCCCGCCTCGACGTTC
>JBKPSQ010000149.1:0-3193 GCA_046735075.1 Pseudomonadota bacterium | reverse complement strand
GGCCAGCGCGGAAGGTCGGCCCCGAAGGGCGGGGCGGCGAGTCCATGTCCCGGGGAATGCCACCTCATGTCGAGCATGGCGTTGCAGGGCGCGGGTTGATAGCCGGTTTGTTTGAGGAAGGTGAGGAACTCCTCACTGCTCACATCGAACTTGCCGAGCGCGAAGGCTTTTATCTCGACGCTGTGTTCCGGACCTTCTGAATCGAAGCGCCCGCTCTCACTTTGCGGGCTTCCCATAGTGAAGGTCCCTGCCGGTATCCCGACCATCACCGGGCATTCGGCGCATTCTCGAAACTCGCGGTCCTTCTGGTCGAGAGCAAAGCCCCTCGCCGGCGCGGCAAGCGCAACGGTGGCTAGGAAGATAAGTCGCAAAAATCGCCAGCGCATGAGAGTCACTGCGCAGGTCTAGCGCGTCTTGCGGCACTATGACATCTGCCATAGTGCGCATCCGCTGACCATGTGCGAAGCGGGAGGGGCGCGCCGATTCAAGGAGCGTCCAATGACAAAATATCTCACAACATCGATCTTGGTCCTCGCGCTAGCCGGTCCGGCGCTTGCCGCGGCTGAAACCGGTAACCAGCATTTCGCCGTCAAGGACACGGTCGGCAACTGTGCCGTAGTTGACACTTTGCCAAGCAAAGTGAGCGGCCTCAGAATCGTCGGAAATGAGCAAGGCTATGGCAGTGTGGCCGATGCCCAGAAGGCACTGGGCTCGGATTGCATCAGCAAGATCGATAGAGCCTAGATCAGCCCCCGCGCTTCAATCGAGCTTCTGGTAGGTGTTGTCAAACTCGTCCTGGATGACGGTCGCTTTGCCTTTTGCGCCAAGGACGAGATCCTGGTCTGGCGTGGTCGTGGTGTAGCGCCAGCCTGAAGGCAGCTTCAGCCGGCTGCCCAGCGTGGCGAGATCGTCGTAGCTCAGCGTCTTATCCACGATCTGCGAATAAGCCTGCATGGCGTAACGGCTGCCGTCTGATGCTTCGAGCAGATGCACAGGGAGCCCCGCCTTGAAGCGATAGACCGTATCGCGGTTGATGGTCTGCTCGCGATAGGGCCGGTGCAGCAGATCGAGCAGGCCGACATCGATGGTGGCCCGTTCGGTCAACTCGAGGCCGCCCGCGTCGATCTTCTCGCCGGCCTTGGTTGCGCCGGAGGCCGTGATCGAGTCCATCAGGAAATAGCGCGGGCCATTGAGCAGAACCGTGACCGCACCGAAGCGCTGCTTCATGGCGTCCTCGGTGATGCTGTCCCAAATCTGCGCTGGGCAGTCGTTGAGGCCGAGCGTGTTGTAAACCGTTGCGGTGAGATGAAGTCCCTCACGGACGATCGGGATGATCTCGCAGTAGCGCGCGTTGCGCACGCCCTCGATGGTGTTGCCGTTGATGGTCGGCGTAGCTACTGGCGCCTCGGCCGCGCTGGCGTATTGAGCAACAAGAAGGCCAGCGAAGATGGCCCTGCGAACGCAATCAGTCAGCGTGATCATTGCATTCCCTCCGCAAGGAGCGGCGCTGCGCTAATCAGTTTTGGCATGTCGGTCAAGAACTGCCCAGGCGCTCCGTCAGCCAGCTCGCGATGCGCTGGCGTGTGCGACCGTGCGCTGTGCGCAGCACGCGCCCCATGTTCATGAACCCGTGGATCGTGCCTTCGCAGCACTCGTAGTCGACGGGCACACCGGCTGCCGCCAGCGTGTCGGCATATTCGGCGCCTTCGTCGCGCAGCGGATCATGTCCCGCAGTGATGATCAGCGCCGGAGGTAATCCCGTGTAGTCCTCGTAGAGCGAGGGAATGGCACGCGGATCAGTGAAGGGCCAGGCATTCCCGAAATAATGATCGAAGAACCAATCGATCATATCGCGCGGAATGGGAAATTGCGCGGCGAGCTCTTTCCGCGACGGCAAGCGGCCGCGGAGGTCGAGCGCGGGATAGACCAAAGCCTGGCCGCGCACCGGCGCTGCGAGCTTGCCTTTCGTCTCGTGTAGCGCAACGGCAGCCAGGCCGCCGCCGGCGCTGTCTCCCACAATCGCGATGCGCGTGGGATCGAGGCCGAGCGCGGGTGCTTCGTGCGACAGCCATGCAAGCGCCGCCACGGAATCCTCGACGGCAGCAGGGAAAGGGTGCTCCGGTGCGAGCCGGTAGTCGAGCGAGAGCACCGTGGCGCGCGTGTCGTGGCACAGAGTGCGGCAGAACACGTCGTGCGTTTCGAGATCGCCGATGACGCAGCCGCCGCCATGCACGAACAGAATGGCAGCTTCGGCATCAGTGCCGGGATCGGCAGGGACATATTTCCGCAGCCGCAACGCGCCGACCTCGCTCGCCACCTCGAGATCGCTCGCCTCGCCGATTTCTGGCGGAACGATTTCGGTCTTGGCGAGGCCGCGGCGGTAGTCGTTGCGCGCGATCTCCGGGCTGAGCTGCCATAGCGGCGTTGAGGTCGACGATGACGCCCAATAGAGTAGCGCCTCGGCCTCGCGGTCGAGCTTGAACTGCTCGCGGGAATCCTTGGCGACCGATCTAATTGGCTGGTGCATAGTGACACTCGGCGCCACCGCCGGACTTCTGCTTCACCTCATTCGGGTCGACCGTGCATTTCAAGTTCGACACCGCCTCGAACACCGAACCCGCCGCGCCATCCGGCTCGACGCCGATCTCGGCGATAGTGGCGTAGATCTCGTGCGCGCTTCGTCCGGTCAGCGAGATAACCTGATCGCCAAAGGAGAGGTCGCAACTATGCGACGTGATGTCCACGTTGCCGGCCCGGCAGGTGACCTTTTCCGCCGCGACGGTAATGGTCTTCCCGGTCGGAAAGCTGAAATCGGTCTTGCCGTCGAGAAGCTTCATGAGCCCGCTCTTCTCCACCGCGCGGAGATCGGGGGATACATTGCCGACGAGCGCGGCAAGTGCCAATGCGCCGCTACCGCTCGTGGTGCCAGCGGCAACAGGGTAGCTCACGAAGAGCAAGCCCAGGAGAAGAAACCCGGCTAATCTCATGTCTTCTCCGTCGCAAATTGCCGAGGCCCAGGCGCTAGCGGAGCTCATTGCCCGCGGCAACCGCGGTGCAATCAAGACCTTGCTAAGCCGAAGACGCCGCAGGCCGCAAGGCTCAACAAACACGGCTTGCTATTTTAAGGGTGCCTCACTCGAGGGTGCCGTGGGGCCGCCGAATTTATAGTTGAGGCCAACGCGGACGATGTTGA
>JBKPSQ010000148.1:0-7168 GCA_046735075.1 Pseudomonadota bacterium | reverse complement strand
ACCCGTTTCACGGGAACGAGAATTTTCATGCGGCTTTAGTTCCCCGCACGTTTGAAAAAACGGCCCCCCTAGTCCAGCTATCTCGCAACTGCGAAATGGCCGCGACCGTACTGCCGCATGTGTCGCAAGTCAATGGTTTCTAGGGGTTTCGGGAGGGTTTCAGGCCCCACCGCGGGTCTTGTCGAACAGCACTACACCGCGCCGCCGCATAAACAGAATCAGCACTGCGCCAGCCGCGAGCCCACCGACATGGGCCCACCACGCGACATTCTCCTCGCCCTCGATCAGCAGATTAACGAACTGGGCTGCAATCCAAATGCCGAGCGCCCAGGCGGCGGTGATCTTGATGGGAATGCGCCACAGCGCCAGGATCCACACCTTCACCTTGGGATGCAGGATGAGGTACGCGGAGATCACGCCGGCTACCGCGCCGCTCGCACCGATCAGCGGCAGCTCCGAGGTCGGCATCATCCAGGAATGCAGTACGGCGGCGAAGATTCCGCACATCAGATAGAACATGATGAAGCGGATGTGCCCCATCGCGTCCTCGATATTGTCGCCGAACACCCACAGGAACAGCATGTTGCCGAGGAGGTGGATCCAGCTCCCGTGGATGAACATGTAGGTGATGAGGGTAAAGCGCTCAGGAAGCGGGAAAGCACCGGTTGCGAAGATCGAGCCACTAACCGGACCGCCAGCCATCAATTTTGCGGGAATGACGGCGAAGGCCGCCGTGTTCTCCTCGTCGAGCGGAATGAACCAGCCGGTCTCGAAGATCACGAAGATGGCGACGTTGAGCACGATCAGCGCCACCGTCACATATTGGTAGCGGATCCGCTTCAGCGGGTTCGTGTCATGGAGAGGTATGAACACCGATACGCCGTCCCCGTCTCACCGGTTCTTGCCCGGCACCCACGTCACGTCGGATTTCCCTTTGTCATTGGCAAAGCGCGCAGCCACGAACAGGAAATCCGATAGCCGATTGATGTAGCGGAGCGCCGCCTCCCCGACCCTCTCGCCTTTACGCGCAGCAAGGGCCACCATCAGCCGCTCGGCACGGCGCGATGTGGTGCGGGCAAGATGAAGGAAGCTCGAAGCCGGCGAGCCGCCAGGTAGCACGAAAGAGCGTAAGGGATCGAGATCACGATTGAGCTCGTCGATCTCGCGTTCGAGCCGCTCGACCTGCGCGTCGCTCACTTGCAGGCGTCCACGCGCATCCTTGGTCTCGTCAGGAAAACAGAGGTCGGCGCCGAGATCAAACAGATCGTTCTGAATGCGCGCAAGCATGACGTCGAGCGCCCGCTCTTTGTCCTGGGTGTAGAGACGCGCGAGCCCGATGGCAGCGTTGGTCTCATCGAGCGTGCCGTAGGCCTCGACCCTGAGATCGTATTTCGAGACGCGCCGGCCCGAGCCGAGGGCAGTCGTCCCGTCGTCGCCGGTGCGCGTATAGATCTTATTGAGGACAACCATCACCAACGCCTTGGAAATCCAAGGCTCCGCGAGCCAATCCAGGCTTACAGCTTAGCGTAATCCGGGGTCGAGAGGGGTCAAGCCTTGTTACAGAGATAGGCTAGCGGCCAGAGAGATAAATGGCGAGCATGACGATGCAGATCGCGATGAATTGCAGGATCACGCGCCAGCGCATCAGGGTCTGGCTCAGATTGGGACTGCCGCCGCGCAGCATGTTCCATAGCCCCAGCAGAAGGACGAGAGCGACGGCCGCGAGCGCGAACGGCACGGCAAGGCGTACGGCGTGTTCCATCAGGGGATTCCCTTGGTCCAGGGCATAGCGGAAAACGCCTGGTGCGCGACTTTAGTTGCTTGCCACAACCGCGTCGAGGGCCCGCGTTGGCAGCAAGCGGCGGAACAAGACAGCAGCATAGGTTGGGATCGTGACGTAATAGCGCGACTTCGGCCGTCTGCTCTCGAGCGCGCGGGCGAGCTTGGCGGCGACGGCTTCTGGCCCGAGCTTGAACGTCTGCGTGCCGCCTTCCTCGAGCCGCGCGATCCTGGCGCGGTAGATCTCGCGATGATGTGATCCTTGGAGGTCGATATTGCGGCGATAGGCTTCGAGCGCATGCTCGGCAAAACGCGAGGCGATCGGCCCAGGTTCGATCAGCACCACATCGATGCCTGTGCCTCTGAGCTCGAGGCGGAGCGCATCGGCGAGAGCCTCGATGGCGAATTTGGAGGCGCAATAGGCACCGCGATAAGGCGCCGCCACAAGGCCAAGCACAGAGGAGCAAAACACGAGGCGGCCCCCGCCGTTCACCCGCATCGCCGGAATCACGCGTGCGGTGAGATCGTGCCAGCCGAATAGCGATGCCTCAAATTGCGCGCGCAGCACGTCGCGCTTCAAGTCTTCGACGGCGCCAGGCTGGCCATAGGTTCCATTGTTGAAGAGCGCACTGAGTTTGCCGTCGGTTGCCTTCAACACCTGCTCGACGGCTTCGTCGATCGAGCGCGGCTCGGCGTAATCGAGATAGAGGCTTTCCACACCTACCTCGTCGCGAAGCCGCGCAATGTCTTGCGCCTTCCGCGCCGTGGCAAACACGCGCCAGCCGCGCGCCTTCATCTCGCGCGCCGACGCAAGCCCAATGCCCGAGGAGCAACCGGTGATGAGGATCGAGCGCGCGACCAGGAGCTACTCCTGGCCCTCTGGCGGCATGGCCTTCTGCTTCAGGCCCTTCAGGCCGGCGGTGAAAATATCGCCGATCACCTTCTTGGCATCATCGTCACTTGCTCCATTGGCGTCGAAGGTTGCATCCCAATGGATGGTGGTGCGGGTCGGATCGCGGTCGTCCGGCTCGACCCATAGTTTCGCGTGATAGTTCTTAACCGGCAGTGGGCTCTCGAGGATCTCGTAGCTGTAGCCAGTGTCCTCGGTTTCATCGAGCTTCTCCTTGATCTCGCCGCCTTGCTTCAGCGTGAGAACCCGTATCGTGGCATCGCCTTCCTGGCTTTCCTTGCAATCGGCTACCGCCGGATGCCAGTCCTTGATGGCGCAGAAATCTGACGCGAGCGCCCACACCATGAGCACCTGTCCCGGCGCATCGATGTGCTTATTGACGTCGATCGCGTAGGCCGAGCCGCTAGCAGCGAAGAGCGCGGCGAGGGTTCCCAAGGCCAATTTCATCACACGCATGAATTCCTCCAGTGCTTAGCGCCGGCCTCCCACCGGTCTTAAACGAACTCAGCTCTCCAAAAGCCGCCTGGCGATGACATGGGCCTGGATCTCAGCGGCGCCCTCAAAGATCGATAGGATGCGCGCATCGCACAGCACGCGGCTGATGGCGTATTCGAGCGCAAAGCCGTTGCCGCCGTGGATTTGCAGCGCATTGTCGGCCGCGGCCCAAGCTACGCGCGCGGCGAGCAGCTTGGCCATGCCGGCCTCGAGATCGCAGCGCCGGCCAGCGTCCTTCTCGCGTGCGGCGAAATAAGTGAGCTGACGAGCGAGCAAAATCTCTGCCGCCATCATGACGAGTTTGTCGGATACGCGCGGAAAATTGATGATCGGCTTCCCGAACTGCACACGCTCCATGCCATAACGCAGGCCCAGGTCGAGGGCAGCTTGCGCGACGCCGATGGCCCGCGCCGCGGTTTGGATGCGCGCTGCCTCGAAAGTCTGCATCAATTGCTTGAAGCCCTGGCCTTCCACCCCGCCAAGCAGATTGGCAGCGGGCACTGCAAAGCCGTCGAAGGAGATATCGAACTCCTTCATGCCGCGATAGCCGAGCACCTCGATCTCACCGCCGGAGATGCCTTCGGCTGGAAAAGGATCGTCGTCAGTGCCCCGTGGCTTCGGCGCCAGGAACATGGACAGGCCACGATAGCCCTTCTCCTTGGGATCGGTGCGGGCGAGCACGGTCATGAGATCGGCGCGCGCGCCATGAGTGATCCAGGTCTTCTGCCCGGTGATGCGATAGACATCGCCGTCCTTAACGGCGCGAGTGGTGAGCGAGGCGAGGTCGGAGCCCGTGTTGGGCTCGGTGAACACGGCGGTGGGCAGTACCTCACCTGAAGCGATCTTGGGCAGCCATTCTTGCTTCTGCGCGTCGGTGCCCGCGTTCAGGATTAGCTCCTCGGCGATCTCCGAGCGCGTGCCGAGAGAGCCCACGCCGATATAGCCACGCGACAGCTCTTCGGAAACGACACACATCGCCTCCTTGCCGAGGCCGAGCCCGCCATACTCTTCTGGCAGCGTGAGGGAAAACACGCCGAACTCGCTCATCTTGGCGATCAGCGGCAGCGGGATATACTCGTCCTTTAGGTGCCATTCCTGCGCGTTCGGCACGACTTCCGCTTCGGAGAAGCGGCGCATCTCGTTGCGAATATCCTCGAAGGTCTCATCGAGACCCGGATCGCCGAAATTGGCTGCAGCAGCGCCTTGTGCGTGCTTGATCAATTCGATGGCGCGAGCGCGCGTCTCGGGCGTGGTCCCTTTGATGAGCTGAACGACCGGCTCGGTGAGGATCGCCACATGCTGATCTTTGCTAAGCCCGAGCTCGTGGATGCGGACGATCTCGCCCTGACTCATCATCACGCCGCCAAAGAGCTGGCCGAGATATTCGGAAGCGCCGATTTGGGCGAGCAGCTGCTCCATCTCGCCGAAGCGGCCCTCGCTCTCCATGCGCCGGGCGTAATCTGCGATTTGCCGGATGGCCTCGACATAGGTCGCGACCCAGGCAAGCCCATGCGCTGCGCGCTCCTCGCGCTCGAGCTTGGCGTTATCGATCTTGCCGCTAGAGGCCACTTTGCCGGCAACCGCTTCGACCGCGCGGTCGCGCAGCGTGGCCGCGGCTTCGGCGGCGGATTCAATCAGTGGAATGAGCTCAGGCGAGCTCCCCGCCTCGCTTCCCGGCAAAGTCTCTGCGGCGGTCAAATCGTGCTCCTCATGCGAAAACCCTATGACTTCGGCCCCACGGAAGCTTGCTCCGAGCGCCGAGTCAAATTGGAATTGCGCACAAGGAGCCGCGCTTAGAACGCCCTGAGAGCGTCGCCCTCGACCACCGATTCCTGCACGAGCCCCGTCCAGACCTTCTCGGATTCGCCTTTCGGCTCTGGCGCGACGCTCGCCTCGGGCTCTGGTGCTGGGTTCTCCGGATTAACTTTCGCGTCGATGACCTCGAGCGGCCTGATGGCCGCGAGGAGCTCATCGAGCTTGTTCATGGCCACATAATATTTGTTAGCCTGAAGGCGCTTCTCCACCTCCTCACGCAACTCGAGGATGGTGTCGACCAGATCCTTTTTCGCTACTGGATTTTCCATGCTCTGGCCCCCTTGCAAGAGCGGCCACACCGCGACGGATCATCCACCGCGGCGCGGGTGCGCATTCTAAAAAGGGCCAACTTGAAAACGGGCTTAACGGTTCCCCTGTGAGGCCGAAAGGATGTGGATAGCCTAGCGCTGGGAGGCTCGCTGCCGCGTATCTTGCGACTTGCCCCTGCCCTATTTCCGCAACCAGGAGACCAGTCTTTGCAAAGAGCCCGCGGCCTTCTCGGCGGGGATCTTTTCGACGACCCAATGCCCGCCGCCAGCCATTGCAACGCCCATGTGATCGCAGCTGTTGGCGTAGGAGTAACGCAGTGTGAGCCGCTTATTCCCGGCGAAGATCAGTACATGATCATGTTCTACTTCCAGCCGATTTATCGGCTCCAGCAGCTCAGCGGCTGCGTAGTTTATCGCCGTGCACAGCATGCGAGCCCTCTCATATTGCGGCGCCATCATGCCGATCGCCTCCGCTCCGTTTAACCGGCAACGAAAAAGGGACGCCGGCCTCTAGCTGCCGTGCATCTGCCGGCTCGCCTCGATCACGTCCTCGACGGTGCGAAGGCCGGTGCAAGGAGCGCTGACAAGCACCGCCATGTTGCCGGGACGATGCTCGTTCTTCCACATGCGCATATGCGCCTTAGGGATTTGCTCCCAGGGGAAGACTTCACTCATGCACGGATCGATGCGCCGCTCCACGACGAGCTTATTGGCTTGGCTTGCCTGCAAGAGATGGGCGAAATGCGAGCCTTGAATGCGCTTCTGATGCATCCACACATAGCGGGCATCCATGGTGAGGTTGTAGCCGGTGGTGCCGGCGCAGAACACGACCATGCCGCCGCGCTTCACCACGAAACATGACACCGGGAAGGTCGCCTCGCCCGGATGCTCGAACACGCAATCGACATTCACGCCTTTGCCGGTGATCTCCCAGATCGCCTTACCGAAGGCGCGCACCTCTTTGTTCCAGGCGTCATATTCGGGCGTGCCGACGGTGGGCATCTGCCCCCAGCATTTGAACTTGTTGCGATTGATGACCCCTTTGGCGCCGAGCGACATAACGAAGTCGCGCTTCTCGTCGTCCGACACGATGCCGATGGCATTGGCGCCGGTCGTGGCGCAGAGCTGCGTCGCCATCGAGCCAAGGCCGCCGGAAGCGCCCCACACCAGCACATTGTGGCCCGGTTTCAACGTATGCGGCCGGTGCCCGAACAACATGCGGTAGGAGGTAGCGAGGACGAGGGTATAGCAGGCGGCCTCTTCCCAGGTCAGATGCTTTGGCCGCTCGAGCAGCTGGCGATCCTGTACGCGACAGAATTGCGCGAAGGAGCCATCCGGGGTCTCGTAACCCCAGATGCGCTGCGACGGCGAGAACATGGGATCACCGCCGTTGCATTCCTCGTCGTCGCCATCGTCTTGATTACAGTGGATGACGACCTCGTCGCCGACCTTCCAGCGCTTCACCTTCGACCCGACCGCCCACACGATGCCGGACGCGTCCGAACCGGCGATGTGATAGGGGTTCTTGTGGCCGTCGAGAGTCGAAATTGGCTTGCCGAGCGAAGCCCACACGCCGTTGTAATTGACGCCCGCCGCCATCACCAAGACCAGCACGTCGTGGGAGTCGAGGTCCCAGGTCGGCAACACCTCGATCTGCATGGCTTCGTCAGGAGGACCATGGCGCTCCTTGCGGATCGCCCAGGCGTACATGTTTTTCGGCACATGACCGAGCGGGGGAATTTCGCCGATCTCATAGAGGTCTTTGACGGCTCCAGCCGGCGCGGACGTTGCTTCAGAGACTACTGCTAGCGACATCTCATTCATCCGATTGTCCCCCCAGTCCACGTTTCTTCGGTCGTTTTTGCACTGCGGCAATTCTCCGCTATTCATCTCGCGACTG
>JBKPSQ010000147.1:0-26554 GCA_046735075.1 Pseudomonadota bacterium | reverse complement strand
CCACAACCCTCGTGCTGATTACCGCGGTGCTTTCCTGGCTCGCCTTCTATCAGGTCGCGCTGCATGGCCAGGAAGTCCGGATCGAGCTGATGCGCTTTGTCGATTCGGGCGCGCTCAAGTCCGTCTGGTCGCTCCGCATCGACACGCTCACGGCCGTGATGCTGGTGGTGGTGACCAATGTCTCCGGCCTCGTGCACCTCTATTCCATTGGCTACATGGCCGACGACCCGAGCCGGCCGCGCTTCTTCGCCTATCTCTCGCTGTTCACCTTTGCCATGCTGGCGTTGGTCACGGCCGACGATTTCCTTCAGCTGTTCTTCGGCTGGGAGGGCGTTGGCCTCGCGTCCTATCTCCTGATCGGCTTCTGGTATCACAAGCCATCAGCCTACGCGGCCGCCATCAAGGCCTTCATCGTGAACCGCGTCGGCGATTTCGGCTTTGCACTTGGCATCTTCGCCGTCTTCACGCTGTTCAACTCCATCCAATACGACACGGTGTTCGCCTCCGCGCCCGACCAGGTCGGCAAGACCATGGAGTTCCTCGGCTTCCACGTCGATGCGCTGACTCTGATCTGTCTGCTTCTGTTCATGGGCGCGATGGGCAAGTCGGCGCAGTTCCTGCTCCACACCTGGTTGCCGGACGCGATGGAGGGCCCCACCCCGGTTTCGGCCCTCATCCATGCCGCCACCATGGTCACCGCCGGCGTGTTCATGGTAGCGCGCCTCTCGCCGTTGTTTGAGCTCGCGCCGATCGCGCTCGGCTTCGTTGCGATCATCGGTGCCACCACGGCTTTCTTCGCGGCTACGGTTGGGCTGGTGCAAACCGATATCAAACGGGTCGTGGCTTACTCGACCTGCTCGCAGCTCGGCTACATGTTCGCCGCCGAAGGCGTCGGCGCCTACAACGCCGGCATGTTCCATCTTTTCACTCATGCCTCGTTCAAGGCGCTCCTGTTTCTTGGCGCGGGCGCTGTGATTAATGCGCTCCATCACGAGCAGGATCTCCGCCGCATGGGCGCGCTCCGCAAGGTGCTGCCCTTTACCTGGGCGATGATGTTGGTCGGCACGCTCTCGCTCACCGGCTTCCCGTTCACCTCTGGCTTCGTCTCCAAGGACGCCATCATCGAGGCGACCTATGCGGCGCATTCGCGAGTGGGGACTTACGCTTTCGTCCTCACGCTCGTCTCGGCCGTTCTCACCTCGTTTTATTCGTGGCGCCTGATGTTCCTCGGCTTCGAGGGAAAGCCGCGCGAGCCGAGGGATGTTCTCGCGCATGCGCATGAGCCGCCTTGGACCATGGGCCTTCCGCTCATTCTGCTTGCGCTCGGCTCGCTGCTCGCGGGTGGCTTGTTCGCGCATCTCTTCATTGGTGGCGCCCAAGCCGAGTTCTGGCGGGGGTCACTCGTGACGCATGCAGCAGAGGGCGCGCATGAAGCGCCGCTATGGGTGATGCTTGCCCCGACCGTCGCCATGGCGGCGGGGTTCGCTGTCGCCTGGTATTTCTATATCACCAACCCGCTCGTACCCTTTGGCCTCGCCAAGCGGTTTCGCGGCGCTTACCTCTTCCTGCTCAACGCCTGGTACTTCGATGCGCTCTATGATGCGCTGTTCGTCCGTCCGGCCAAGCGGCTCGGCCGCTTCCTTTGGAAGACCGGCGACGGCGCGATCATCGACGGCATCGGTCCCGACGGCATCGCCGCGCGGGTCATCGCCATCACCAACCGCGTAGTGAAGCTGCAGTCCGGCTACATCTATCATTATGCCTTCGTGATGCTGGTCGGCGTGGCGATTATCATCACCTACTTCATCTTTGCCAGCGGAGGGCTCAAGCCATGAGCTATAGCTGGCCGATCCTGTCCACCGTCACGTTCCTGCCGCTGCTCGGGACGCTACTCATCGGACTTTTGCGCGGGCAGGACGAGAGCGCTTTCCGTAATGCGCGCTATATCGCGCTGTGGACTACGCTTCTTACCTTCGCACTGTCGCTCCTGTTGTGGCGCGACTTCGACCCGAGTACCGCGCAATTCCAGTTCGTCGAGCTGAGGCCATGGCTCGGCCCGATCAGCTTCCATATGGGCATCGACGGCATCTCCATGCCGTTTGTCCTGCTGACCACCTTCCTGATGCCGCTATGCATTTTGGCTAGCTGGGTCGCGATCTCCGCGCGGGTGAAGGAATACATGATCGCCTTCCTTGTGCTCGAGACGCTGATGCTCGGCGTGTTCACCTCGCTCGACCTTGTGCTGTTCTACCTGTTCTTCGAGGGCGGCCTGATCCCGATGTTCCTCATCATCGGCGTATGGGGCGGGCCGCGCCGCGTCTATGCGAGCTTTAAGTTCTTTCTCTTCACGCTCACCGGCTCGCTGCTGATGCTTCTTGCCATCATGGCGATCTACTGGGAGGCCGGCACGACCGACATTCCGGTGCTGCTCGCCCACAGCTTCCCGCCCCATATGCAGACCTGGCTGTGGTTCGCCTTCCTCGCCTCGTTCGCCGTGAAGCTTCCGATGTGGCCGGTACACACCTGGTTGCCGGACGCGCATGTGGAAGCGCCGACCGCAGGCTCGGTGATCCTTGCCGGCATTCTCCTAAAGATGGGCGGCTACGGCTTCCTGCGCTTCTCGATTCCGATGTTTCCGCTCGCTTCGGCCGAGTTCGCGCCGCTCATTTTCGCGCTCTCGGTGATCGCCGTAACCTACACGTCGCTGGTATGCCTAGCACAGGAGGATCTGAAGAAGCTCATCGCCTATTCATCGGTCGCGCATATGGGTTTCGTTACCATCGGGCTCTTCACCATCACCATGCAGGGCCTGCAGGGTGGCATCTTCCAGATGCTCTCCCACGGCATCGTCTCCGCCGCGCTCTTTCTGTGCGTCGGGGTGATCTACGACCGCATGCATACGCGCGAAATCGCAGCTTACGGCGGGCTGGCCGACCGCATGCCGGTCTATGCCTTTTGTTTCATGGTGTTCACCCTTGCCAATGTCGGGCTGCCCGGCACAAGCGGCTTCATCGGCGAATTCTTAAGTCTGACCGGCGCCTTCCGCATCAACACCTGGGTCGCGTTCCTTGCCACCACGGGCATCATCCTGTCCGCCTCCTATGCCCTATGGCTCTATCGCCGCATCATTTTTGGCAAGCTCGAGAAGGCAAGTCTCAGGTTCATCACTGATCTGACTTGGCGGGAGGTCGCGGTGATGACCCCGCTCATTGTGCTCACCCTCTTCTTCGGCTTCTACCCCGCACCGATCCTCGATGCTTCGGCCGTGTCGGTCGATGCTTTGATCAAGAGCTACCATGCGAGCCTTGCCGCGGCCGATCAGGCGCGGCTTGCGTTCGTCCCATAAGAAACGCCGATGCTGAGCTCGCTCAACCTACACGTCGTTCTGCCAGAGCTTATCCTTGCTGGCGGAGCCATGGTCCTACTGATGCTCGGCGTCGGCACCAGGCGAGAGCGGGGCGAGCTTATACTTTGGCTGGCAATCATCCTTCTCGCGGTTGCGGGGATCTTTGTCGCGAGCGGCGAGGGGACTGTCACCCTGTTCCACGACAGCTTCATCGTCGATCCCTTCGCGCGCGCCTTGAAGCTGCTCACCCTTTCCGGAGCTGCTGTCGCGCTTCTCATGTCGATCGATTATTGGCGAGCCGCGGGAGGGATGAAATTCGAGTTTCCCGTGCTCGTGCTGCTCGCAACGACCGGTATGCTGATGATGATCTCGGCCAATGATCTCATCACGCTCTATGTCGGTCTCGAGCTGCAGAGCCTCGCGCTCTACGTGGTCGCGGCATTCCAGCGCGATTCGGCACGCTCAAGCGAGGCAGGGCTCAAATATTTCGTCCTCGGTGCGCTTTCCTCCGGCATGCTCCTTTACGGCGCATCGCTAGTCTACGGCTTCACCGGGTCGACTGATTTTGCCGACATCGCAGCGGCGGTGCAGCCCTCTGGCGTAAATATCGGGCTCATTTTCGGGCTCGTGTTCCTCATGGCAGGCTTTGCCTTCAAGATCTCGGCCGTGCCCTTTCACATGTGGACGCCCGATGTCTACGAGGGCGCGCCGACGCCCGTCACGGCATTCTTTGCCGCGGCTCCCAAGCTTGCCGCCATGGCGCTCACCGTGCGGGTCCTCATCACTGCCTTCCCCGCGGTGACGACCCAGTGGCAGCAGATCGTCACCTTCCTCGCTATCGCCTCAATGGCACTCGGATCGTTTGCGGCCATAGGCCAAACCAACATCAAGCGACTAATGGCCTATAGCTCGATCGGGCACATGGGCTACGCGCTGGTTGGGCTCGCGGCGGGCACCATAGAAGGGGTGCAGGGCGTGATCATCTATCTCGCCATCTATCTCGCCATGACGCTTGGCACTTTCGCCTGCATCCTCGCCATGCGCCGAGACGGCCGCATGATCGAGGACATCGATGAGCTGTCCGGCCTGTCGAGCACCAGGCCGTTGATGGCTTTCCTGCTGGCCATGCTGCTGTTTTCTCTTGCCGGCATCCCGCCCCTTGCGGGCTTCTTCGCCAAGTTCTACGTGTTCCTCGCAGCGATCCACGCTGGCCTTTATGCGCTTGCCGTTATCGGGGTCCTGCTCAGCGTTGTGGGGGCCTACTACTATCTTCGCATCGTCAAGATTATGTATTTCGACGCGCCCGCCGAACGGTTTGAGCCAATGGACACGCCGCTTGCTGCCGTGCTCGGAGTAAGCGGTCTCTTTATTCTGCTCTATTTCATCGATCCGTCGCCGCTGGTCGCCTTTGCCGGAACTGCTGCTAAGTCACTGTTCTAGATGACGTATTTCTCATCACCATCGCCTAAATTGCCGAGTGGCTATCGTCTCCTCAGGATGGAGACGGTCGACTCGACCAATGCCGAAGCCCGCCGGCGCGCACTGGCCGGAGAGCCTGGACCGTTGTGGATCTGGTCTGCACGGCAATCGCAAGGCCGCGGCCGCGGCGGTCGTGAATGGATCTCGCAATATGGCAATCTGTTCGCGAGCCTCCTAATCCGCGTGAACTGCCCGCTTCAGGTTGCCGGACAGCTTGCGCTCCTTGCTGGCATCATCACCTACGATGCGATTGCCAAGCTGATTGCCTACGAGGGGCGCTCGGAGCTTCTGCTCAAATGGCCTAACGATGTGCTGCTCAGCGGCGAGAAGCTAGCCGGCGTGCTGCTCGAAAATGTGGGCAGCTCGAACGATAGCCGCTCGGTCGTCGTGATGGGCACCGGCATCAATCTCGCAAACCACCCCGAAGGCCTGCGGCAGCCGGCAGTAAGCCTTGCCGCCTACGGCATGACGGTGACGCCTGCCGATGCTCTCGAGGCGCTCGCCGCAAGCACTGAGGATTGGCTGAAGCGTTGGGGCGAGGGTTCGTGCTTCCCTACGATTAGGCGCGCGTGGCTCGATCGCGCTGGCCAAACGGGGCGTGCCCTCACGGTCAAGGTCGGCGGCGAGGAGACCGAGGGTGTCTATGGCGGTCTCGATGCCGACGGGGCTCTCAGATTTGTAACGCCCGACGGCGCCGAGCACCGCATCTTCGCGGGCGATGTCTTCTTCTCTAGGCGGTGAGGCCGCCAACCCAAGAAATGTCTCAAAAAGCAAACGGAAAGGGGGCCGAGTTCGTCTTCCTCCCGCTCGGCGGCGTGGGCGAAATCGGCATGAACCTGTATCTCTACGGCTACGGCCGCGACGGCGCACGCGAGTGGCTCATTGTCGATATGGGCGTCACTTTCGGCACTGAGTACGAGCCCGGCGTTGACCTGATCTTGCCCGACATTCGTTTCATCGAGGAGGAGCGGCACAATATTGCCGGTATCCTGCTTACCCACGCCCATGAGGATCATTTCGGCGCCGTGGTGGATCTCTGGCCGCAATTGGGCGGCATACCGGTTTATGCCACGCCTTTCACCGCCGAGATGCTCAAGTCGAAGCTCGGGGAAATTGGCCTCGTGAACGGCTTTCCTCTTGAGATCATCCCGCTCGGCGCGCGGCGCACTATCGGCCCATTCGATGTCGAGTTCGTGAGCATGTCGCACTCGATCCCTGAGCCGTCGGCAGTGATCATCAGGACCCCGCTCGGTGCGGCGCTCCATACCGGCGACTGGAAGCTTGACGAAAATCCGCTGACCAGTGCGCCGACCGACATCGACCGGCTGAAGGCACTGGGGAGCGACGGCCTGACGGCGCTGATTTGCGATTCCACCAACGCGGTGCGCGATGGCGTTTCGCCGTCCGAGGCAGATGTCGCCGTCACGCTTGACCGCCTCATCAAGCAGGCGCCTGGCCGGGTCGCGGTGACCACCTTCGCCTCTAACGTCGCGCGCATCCGCTCGGTCGCTAATGCCGCACGCGCCGCAGGTCGCGACCTCGTAGTGGTTGGCCGCGCCATGTTTCGCGTCATCGAGGCAGCTCAAGCGACCGGCTATCTCGATCCCGATCTTCCTTTTCTTGAGGAAACTGCGTTTGAGAGCCTGAAGCCGCGCAAGGTCGTGGCGTTGTGCACTGGAAGCCAGGGAGAGCCCCGCGCCGCAATGGCTCGCATTGCCCAAGGGGAACACCCCAACGTCACTCTCGATCCTGGCGACTGGGTGATCTTCTCCTCGCGCACCATCCCCGGCAACGAGAAGGCTGTGGCGCGTGTGCAGAACGGCCTCGCTGACCGGGGGATCGAAGTTATTACCGACGCGGATGCGGCGGTTCACGTCTCGGGCCATCCGCGCCGCGGCGAGCTTGAGCAACTCTATGGCTGGGTGAAGCCTGCCATCGCCATCCCAATGCACGGCGAGGGGCGGCATCTCGAGGCACATGCGAGGCTCGCAGAGAAGCTCGGCGTCAGTCAAGTGGTCCGCGCTCGCAACGGGGCGATGGTGCGGCTCCTGCCGGGGCCCGCGGCGATCATCGACGATGTGCCGGTCGGACGTCTCTACCGTGACGGCCTCGTTCTGACCCGGGCCGATGACGGACAGGTACGTGAAAGGCGTAGGCTTTCCTTTGCCGGCTCGGTTGCAGTATCCCTCGTGCTCTCAGAGAAGGGGGTTTTGCTGGCGGAACCAGAGGTAGCGCTGACTGGTCTGCCCCAGGCTAACGCGCAAGGTGTTCCGTTCGAAACGATAGCGCGCGACGCCGTGATCGGCACGATCGAGAGCATCCCCAAACCGAGGCGGAAAGACCAGGCGCTGGTCAGCGAAGCGGTCCGCCGCAGCGTGCGCGCGGCAGTCAATCAGGCTTGGGGCAAGAAGCCTGTGTGCTCCGTGCTGTTGACGGTGATATAGCGCTCCAGTAGCGCAACGAAAAACGCCTCAGGAGACTGTTTGATGATTGGGCGCCTGAATCACGTCGCCATCGCTGTTCCGGATTTGAAAGCCGCCACCGCGGTCTATCGCGACACGCTCGGCGCCAAGGTGTCCGACGAGGTCGATCAACCAGAGCATGGCGTGACGACAGTTTTTATCGAGCTGCCCAACACCAAGATTGAGTTGCTCGGCCTCCTCGGCAACGGCTCGCCGATTGCCGGCTTCCTCGAGCGCAATCCGAATGGTGGCATCCACCACCTTTGCTACGAGGTGCCCGACATTAGAGAGGCGCGTGACAGATTGGTGGCCCAAGGCGCCCGCGTGCTGGGGAATGGCGAGCCTAAGATCGGCGCGCACGGCAAGCCTGTACTGTTCCTGCACCCCAAGGACTTTTGCGGCACGCTGGTCGAGCTCGAGGAGGCTTAAGAAGGTGACGCTCGCTTTCGCTATCGCGATTTACCTCGTGATTTGGTGGATCGTGCTGTTCGCCATGCTGCCGATCGGCGTACGCACCTCTGAGGAAGCGGGGGAGAAGGCGTCACCTGGAACAGCAGAAAGCGCGCCCCACCTGCCGAACCTTCTCCCTAAGATGGTCGCGACCACTGTCGTGTCGAGCATCGTCTTCGCCGCAGTCTACGCGGTCATCCAATATCATGTGATCACGCTCGATCAGATCCCGTTCTTTCCGCGCTACGAGCACGTGCAATGAACGGCGGAGCGGAGGGTGCGCGGCAAAAAAAAGCAAGGTCGAACCGACCTTGCTTCAAGTACGCGACTCCTTATCTCTTAGCCCGCAGGCTCGCCCGTCGATGAAGACAATCGAGGATGGTGGCTAGAGCGGCTGCACCCATGCACTTTGCACGTTGGCGCGCCTGGAGTTACTTCCTCCCAAGACTTGGACCTGGTCCAACCTCAACGCGCGACGCCGAGATCGATACCGGTCCCGAACTCTCTCACGTTGTCGTGCGGACACTAGCGCGCCCGCGCCAAATTGTCACCATCATTGTGGCCCGCCGCCGCGAATTTATGCGTGGTTCTGCCTCTTGACAAAGCGGGCGTTCTATAAGCGACGGGGAATGCGGAATTTTTCCGACTCGCCGAAATCGCACCGATCTGCTCTTGGAATAGGCATTCTCATCAGACCCCGATTCTCTGCGAGTGGTCCGCTTGGTTGCAGCCCCGCTGCAGCCTGAACGCATCTGTTCGCGGAATCCTACTCGGCCCTGGGCTACTTGGTGAAGCATCGGCTTCGGTGCGGGAAGGGGCGCGGTTTCGCCGATTGCTTACCCTCGCGGAAGTAAGCTATTAGCCGCAGGGGCCCACGGGGAGGGAAGCCCTCTCGCCTAGGGCATGGCTCACAAATGGGCGGCAGCTCCCCGCATCCGCCCTAACGGCTAACTAAGCTGCCAATGCGCCTCAGCCGCTATTTCCTGCCGCTCCTCCGCGACGATCCCAAGGAAGCCGAGATCATCTCGCACAGGCTGATGCTGAGGGCAGGCCTCATTCGCCAGGCAAGTGCCGGCATCTATTCCTGGCTGCCACTCGGCTACCGCGTTTTGAGCAAGATCGAGCAGATCGTACGGGAGGAGCAGGATCGCGCCGGCGCCCTCGAGCTGTTGATGCCCACCATCCAATCGGCCGAGCTTTGGCGCGAGAGCGGCCGCTACGAAGTCTACGGGAAGGAGATGCTGCGCATCACCGACCGCCACGAGCGCGACATGCTCTACGGCCCTACCAATGAGGAGCTGATCACCGCAATTTTTCGTGACGCGGTGAAGTCCTACAAGGACCTGCCGCGCATCCTCTACCACATCCAATGGAAATTCCGTGACGAGATCAGGCCGCGCTTCGGCGTGATGCGTGGGCGCGAGTTCTTGATGAAGGACTCCTATTCTTTTGACTTGACGGTCGAAGGAGCCCGCAAGTCCTACAACAAGATGTTCGTGTCCTATTTGCGTACCTTCGCCCGCATGGGCCTCAAATCAATCCCCATGACGGCCGAGACCGGCCCGATCGGCGGCGATCTTTCACACGAGTTCATTATTCTGGCCGACACAGGGGAGAGCGAAGTCTACTGCCACAAGGACCTGCTGCAGCTGGAGGCGCCGGATGCCACTCTCGACTATGAGTCAGATCTCACGTCTCTCATCAAGTCATGGACAGGCAAATACGCCGCGACCTCTGAGAAGCACGATGCCGCCCGGTTTGACAAGGAGGTCCCCGAGAAAGATCGTGTGACGGCGCGCGGCATCGAAGTCGGACACATTTTCTTCTTCGGCACGAAATATTCGGAGCCCATGGGATGCAAAGTGCAAGGGCCTGACGGCGAACTCGTCGCGATCGAGATGGGCTCTTATGGGATCGGAGTATCCCGTTTGGTGGGTGCCATCATCGAGGCCTCGCACGATGACGCCGGCATTATTTGGCCGCAAGCCGTTGCGCCGTTCGATGTCGGTTTGATCAACCTCAAGGTCGGCGATCCCGCGACCAATGCGGCGTGTGAAGACATCTACGCCAAGCTTCAAGTGGCAGGCTTGAGCGTGCTCTACGACGATCGCGACGACAGGGCAGGGGCAAAATTTGCAGCTATGGATTTGATTGGTCTTCCCTGGCAGATCATTGTCGGACCAAAAGGCTTGGCTTCCGGTGAGGTCGAATTGAAGCAGCGCGCCACCGGAGCCCGCCATAGTCTTACCTTCGAGTCGGCCTTGAATCGCCTCGTGGCGTCTGCGAATGAGGCGAGGAAAGAAGCGGCATGAAAGGAGAGGCGAGCACGCGCGCTTTCGCGCCCTTCGAATGGCTCGTTGCGCTCCGTTATTTGCGCGCCCGCCGCAAGGAGGGCTTCATCTCGGTCATCGCTGGCTTCTCTTTCCTCGGCATCACGCTCGGCGTCGCCACCCTCATCATTGTGATGGCGGTGATGAACGGCTTCCGCCAGGAGCTGTTCAACAAGATGCTCGGGCTTAACGGGCACGTCGTGGTGCACAGTCTCTCGAATTTTTCGGACTTCGACCAAGTGGCCAACCGCATCCGCAATGTCCCTGGCGTGAAGTATGCGCTTCCTTTGGTCGAAGGGCAGGTCATGATCTCGACGCCCCAGTCCTCGAGCGGGGCGCTGGTACGCGGCCTTCGCGAGGCCGACCTCAAAGAACTCAAGGCCGTCTCCAGCAACATCCGCTTCGGCACGCTCGATGGCTTTGACCAGAAGCCTGGTGTTGCGCTCGGCAGCCGCTTAGCCAACGACCTCAATGTGAAGGTCGGAGATCAGGTATCTTTACTCACACCGCGCGGGGCCTCGACTGCGCTCGGCACCGCGCCGCGCGTCAAGCGCTATCCTGTGGTGGCGATCTTCGAGATTGGCATGTCTGAGTACGACTCAAGCATCCTGTTCATGCCGCTTAATGAGGCACAGCTCTATTTCAACCAGCCCGATAGCGTCACGGTGCTCGAAGTCGTGCTCGATTCGCCTGACGAGGTCGGCGCGCTCACGCCGCAAATCGTCAAGGCAGGTGGATCAAGCATCTATATCAGCGACTGGCGCCAGCGAAACGCGACGTTCTTCACCGCGCTTCAAGTCGAGCGTAACGTCATGTTCCTCATCCTCGCGCTGATCGTCCTGGTCGCGGCGCTCAACATCGTGTCCGGCCTCATCATGCTGGTAAAGGACAAGGGTCACGACATTGCCATCCTGCGCACCATGGGCGCGACGCGTGGCGCAGTCATGCGCATCTTCTTCATCACCGGGGCAAGCATCGGTATTGTCGGCACACTCGCCGGCTTTCTGCTCGGTGTGTTGGTCTGCCTCAACATCGAACGGTTGCGCGAGCTGATCGGCTGGATCACGGACACCGATCTGTTCGCGCCCGAGCTTTACTACCTGTCGCAGCTGCCGGCCGAGATGGATACTGGCGAGACGGTGTCAGTGGTGGTGATGGCGCTTGCTCTCTCGATCCTCGCCACGCTTTATCCATCGTGGCGCGCGTCCCGTCTCGATCCAGTCGAAGCGTTGCGTTACGAGTAGGCCGGACGGTGGATAGCCCAAGATCATCGCCTGTCCTTCGTCTTGAGCGCCTCGAGCGCTCCTACATGCAAGGCAATCGCCGCATCGATGTCCTGAAAGGCACGTCTGCCTCCTTCTATCCTGGCGAAACCGTGGCCCTGCTCGGACCTTCGGGTGCCGGCAAATCCACTCTGCTCCATATTGCTGGCCTACTAGAGCGACCCGATAAAGGCTCTGTCGTGATCAACGGCGTGGACTGCGGCAGCCTGCCGGACAAAGAGCAGACGCGCATGCGCCGGATGGAGGTAGGCTTCGTCTATCAGTTCCATCATCTACTGCCGGAGTTTTCTGCGTTAGAAAACGTGGTCTTGCCGCAGCTCATTCTCGGCTTGAGCCGCGAGCAGGCCGAGGCACGGGCCAAGGAGTTGCTCGGCTCGCTTGGCCTTGAGGAGCGCTGGGACCATAGGCCAGCGCAGCTGTCTGGCGGCGAGCAGCAGCGGGTCGCTATCTCTCGCGCCGTCGCCAATGATCCAAAAGTCCTGCTTGCCGACGAGCCGACCGGCAATCTCGATCCACATACCGCCGAGCGGGTGTTCGAGCAGCTTCTCAAGCTTGTACGCCAGTCCGGCGTCGCTGCGGTGGTGGCCACCCACAATCTCGACCTCGCCGCCCGCATGGACCGCACACTTCGCCTGATGGACGGCATCCTGATGGAGGAGGAACTGGTCGTGGCAAAGGTCGCCGAGGGGTAGACGCTGGGTCGTTAGTGCTATAGAACAAAAGGCGAACCTTGCGCGTGAAAAGCTTGGATATCTCCGCCTTTTTGTCGACGGCGGATTCGAATCCAGGTGGGTTTAAACCAGCCCAACGAGAAATGAAACATGTCCGACCGCACTGAGCCCTTTGTGCATCTTCGGGTGCATTCGGCCTATTCGCTGCTCGAAGGGGCTCTCACCATTCAGAAGCTGGCGACGCTCGCCCGTGCCGACGAAACGCCAGCGCTTGCTTTGACCGACTCGAACAACCTGTTCGGTGCTCTGGAATTCTCTGAGGCGATGGCCGAGGTCGGAGTTCAGCCTGTCATCGGGGTCACGCTGTCTTTGACCTTCGCCTCGGAGCCCCAGTCATCGCTCGGCGTGGAGCAACGCGGTCCACGCATTGAAGGTCGCATCGCGCTGCTCGCCAAGGACGCAACGGGGTATGCCAATCTGATGCGCCTCTCGACCGACGCTTATTTTGCTGCGTCGGAGACCGGCGAGGTCGTCACGCCGCTTGCGGAGCTCGCTTCTCGTGCCGAGGGCCTCATCGCGCTCACCGGCGGACCGGAGGGCGTCATCGACTTGCCGCTTGCCGCAGGCAATCCAGAGCTGACGCGAACGCGCCTCGAGGCTTTGAAGGCGCTGTTCGGCGACCGGCTCTATGTCGAACTGCAACGTCATAATCTGCCGCAGGAAAGGGCGGTCGAACCTCAACTTCTCAATCTCGCCTACGATCTCGATCTCCCGATCGTCGCCACCAATGAGCCTTACTTCGCAATCTTGGAGGATTTCGAAGCGCACGATGCGCTCCTTTGTATCGCGGAGGGAAGTTATGTCGCGGTTGACGACCGGCGTCGCCTAAGCCCGGAGCATTACTTTAAGAGCGCGGCAGAGATGCGGAAGCTGTTCGCCGATCTCCCCGAGGCGCTCGACAACACCATCGAAATCGCACGGCGTTGCGCGTTCCGCCCGGAAGAACGCATGCCGATCCTTCCTCCTTTCCTCACTGGAGGCACGGCGAGGAGTGCGCTTGGCGAGACCGAGGCAGCCGAGCTCAGGCGCCAGTCCGAGGCTGGCCTCAACAAACGCCTTGCCGAGCATGGCCTAGCGCTCGGCTACGACACTGCAGCCTATTCCGAACGGCTTGCCTTCGAGCTCGATGTGATCACGCGTATGAACTATCAGGGCTATTTCCTCATCGTGGCCGACTTCATCAAATGGGCCAAGGCGCAGAACATTCCAGTGGGGCCGGGGCGCGGGTCAGGCGCAGGCTCGCTGGTCGCTTATGCGCTCACCATTACCGACCTCGACCCGATCCGCTTCGGGCTCCTGTTCGAACGATTCCTCAATCCCGAACGCGTGTCGATGCCCGATTTCGATATCGACTTCTGCCAGGACCGGCGCGATGAGGTGATCGCCTATGTGCGCGAGCGCTACGGCGCCGAGCGCGTGGCGCACATCATCACCTTCGGCAAGTTGCAGGCGCGCGCCGTGCTGCGCGACGTCGGCCGTGTCCTACAGATGCCCTACGGGCAGGTCGACCGGCTATGCAAGCTCGTGCCTGTTAATCCGGCCAACCCCGTCACGCTTCCACAAGCGATCGCGGCGGAGCCGCGGCTCCAGGAAGCACGCGACGCTGAGCCCATCGTCGCCAAGCTGCTCGACATCGGCCAGAGGCTCGAAGGGCTCTACCGCCATGCCTCGACGCATGCCGCAGGCGTAGTGATTGCCGACCGGCCCTTGATCGACCTTGTACCACTCTATCGCGATTCGCGCGCGCAGTTGCCCGCAACGCAGTTCAGCATGAAGTGGGCCGAGGCCGCAGGCTTGGTGAAGTTCGATTTTCTCGGCCTGAAGACGCTGACGGTGATCGAGACGGCGCGGGAGCTGATTGCCCGGCACGGGATCGAGCTCGATCCTGCCAAGCTGCCCCTCGACGATTCGGCGGCATATGCATTGCTCCAACGGGGTGACACGGTCGGCGTGTTCCAGCTCGAAGGCCAGGGCATGCGCGACGCGCTCCGCAAGCTCAGACCGGACCGTTTCGAGGACATCATCGCCATTGTCGCCCTCTACCGTCCGGGACCGATGGACAACATCGACTCCTACGTGAACCGCAAGCATGGTCGCGAGGGGATCGAGTCGCTCCACCCGATGATCGAGCCAATCCTGAAAGAGACCTATGGCGTCATCATCTACCAAGAGCAGGTGATGCAGATCGCGCAGGTCCTCTCCGGATTCTCGCTCGGCGAGGCGGATCTGCTCCGTCGCGCAATGGGCAAGAAAATCAAGAAGGAGATGGCGGCGCAGAAGACGCGCTTCGTCGAAGGGGCGGTCGGAAACGGCGTCGATCGCGCTCGCGCAGAATATATTTTCGAGCTGGTAGCGAAGTTCGCGGGCTACGGCTTCAACAAGTCGCATGCCGCAGCCTATGCACTGATCGCCTATCAGACGGCCTATCTCAAAGCGAACTACCCAACGGAGTTCATCGCCGCGTCGATGACGCTCGATATCGGCAATGCCGACAAGCTCAACAACTTCGCCCAGGAAGCGCGGCGCCTCGGACTTCGCGTCGAACCGCCTTCCGTGAACCTGTCTGAAGTCGGCTTCATGCCGAGCGACGCCGCCATCCGCTATTCGCTCGCCGCGCTCAAGAATGTCGGCCGCCAGGCGGTGGAGCATATCTGTGAGGAGCGCAAGGCCAAGGGGCCGTTCCGCGATGTGTCGGATTTCGCGCGACGCTTCAATCCGCGTTTCGTCAACAAGCGTGCGCTCGAGACTCTCGCCGCGGCTGGTGCGCTTGATGAACTTGGCGTCGACCGTGCTACGGCCTACGCCAATGTCGATCGCATCATGGCAGCGGGCAATCGTACGATAGAAACCATTGCCGAGGGCCAGAACGACCTCTTTAGCGGCGCGCACCATGCGCCGCCCGCTATTGAGCTTCGTCCTGCCAAGCCTTGGATCCCCACGGACCGACTCAGCAAGGAATTCGAGGCAGTCGGCTTCTTCCTCACCGGCCATCCGCTCGACGATTACAAGGAAGTGTTGGAAGCGCTCGGCGCCGAGCCCTGGATCGAATTTGGGGCAAAAGCCCGGACACGCCACGTGGTGGGAAAATTGGCAGGAACGGTGCTCTATTCGCGCGAGCGTAAAGGGAAGAGTGGCAATGCCTACGCCTTTGTCGCCTTCTCGGATCCGACGGGGCAGTTCGAGGCCGTGGTGTTCTCGGAGGCGCTGGCCGCATCGCGCGCGCTGCTCGAACCGGGCACGGCGGTGCTGCTCGAGGTGGAAGCCGAGGCCGACGGTGAGAGCGTTAAGGTGCGGGTGCAGAAGCTCGCATCGCTCGACAAGGCTGCTGAGGCCTGCCATGCGGGCATGAAGATCTATCTGGATGGCACCCGGGCGCTCGCCCCTTTGGCCGAGCAGGTCGGGCGTAGAGGCGGAGAGGGACAATTCCGGATTGTCCTCCGCATCGACGAGTTGAAGCGGGAAATCGAGTTCGTCCTGCCGCAAGGCATTGACGCGACGCCGAAGCAAAGGAGCGCGCTCAAGCTGGTCGAGGGGGTAGCCGCCATCAGCGCGCTTTAAGGGTCAGCGGTGCAACTTTGACGGGCGCAGGCCTTGCCAAGCCGCGGGGTCATCCCTATAAACCGCCCATCTCACACGCGGGATTCAAGCGTCGCTCAGGCCGTCAGCCTTTGCTTTCGCTCCGGTGACTTGGACTCAAGCCCAGTCTCTTAGCCCGCGGCGGCAGAACCGGAAAAAGGAGTGAAGCAGTCAATGGCACTACCTAATATCACTATGCGCCAGCTCCTCGAAGCTGGCGTGCATTTTGGTCATCAGACCCATCGCTGGAACCCGAAGATGGCGCCGTTCATCTATGGGTCCCGCAACAACATCCACATCATTGATCTCACGCAAACGGTGCCGCTTCTGCATCAGGCGCTGCTCACGATTTCCGACGTAGTATCGAAAGGTGGACGCGTGCTCTTCGTCGGCACCAAGCGCCAAGCATCGGAAGCAGTGGCCGATGCCGCCAAGTCTTGTGCGCAATATTACGTCAATCACCGCTGGCTTGGCGGCACGCTGACCAATTGGCGCACCATCTCGAATTCGATCAAGCGCCTCAAGTCGCTGGAGGAGCTGCTCCAGGGCGAGGCCCACGGCCTGACCAAGAAGGAGCTGCTCCAACTCACCCGCGAGAAGGAGAAGCTCGAGCGTTCGCTTGGCGGCATCAAGGACATGGGCGCGCTTCCCGATCTGATGTTCGTGATCGACACCAATAAGGAATCGATTGCCATCGCCGAGGCGCGCAAGCTGCACATGCCGGTGGTGGCCGTCGTCGATTCCAATAGCGATCCAGAAGGCATCAGCCATCCCATCCCAGGTAACGACGACGCCGGCCGTGCTATCACGCTTTACTGCGATCTCGTCTCGCGCGCTGCGCTTGACGGCATCGAGCGCGCGCAAGGCGCCGTCGGTACGGATCTTGGCGCCGCGGAGGAGCCCGTCGCCGAGCCCGAGCTGGAAGGCGAGAGCGAAGAGGGCGGTGAGCGGCCAGCGGCAGACCGTAGGCCCAAGAAGAGGCCAGCGCGGAGCGAGGTGAGAGGCTCAGGCAACGGCAAGGGAAGACCCGACAACCGGAGAGCTCCGAGGAAACCCAAGGCGGGTGAAGGCGCGGAGCAGGTGCAAGAAGATTAGAACACGGCACCTCGCTTTGAGGCTGACCGACAGAGGCAAGTATGACCACGATTACTGCAACCATGGTTAAGGACCTGCGCGACAAGACCGGCGCAGGCATGATGGATTGCAAGGCGGCGCTGAACGAGACGAGTGGCGACGTCGAAGCCGCAGTCGATTGGCTAAGGACCAAGGGCCTCGCCAAGGCTGCCAAGAAGGCGGGCCGCGTCGCCGCGGAAGGGCTGATCGGGCTTTCCAGCGAGGCAAAGCAGGCGGCTCTTGTCGAGGTCAATTCCGAGACCGACTTCGTCGCCCGCAATCAGAAATTCCAGGAGATGGTCCGTGAGATCGCCGCGGCCGCACTCAAGGCCAAGGGCGATGTCGACAGGCTCGCCGCGGCCAAGTACGCGACCAGCACGGCAAGCGTGGCCGACACCATCAAGGACATGATTGCCTCGATCGGCGAGAACATGACCTTGCGCCGGGCCGCCTTTCTCACGGCTCCTAAAGGCGTCGTGGCAAGCTATATGCATAACTCGATCGCGCCTGGCCTTGGCAAGATCGGCGTCATCGTCGGCCTCGAGTCGACCGGTTCCACCGAGAAGCTGCAAGGCTTCGGCCGGCAACTTGCTATGCACATTGCCTTCGCCAATCCGCACAGCATCGATATCAGCGGCCTCGACAAGGAACCCGTCGAGCGCGAGCGGGCAATATTGACCGAGCAGGCCAAGGAGTCAGGAAAGCCGGCAAATGTCATCGAGAAGATGGTCGAGGGCCGCTTGCGCAAGTTCTACGAGGAGGTAGTGCTGCTCGCCCAGCCCTTCGTTCATGATCCGGATCTGACCGTGGAGAAAGCGGTCGCCGCGGCTGCGAAGGAGGGTGGCGCACCCATCAAGATCGCCGGTTTCTATCGCTTTGCCTTGGGCGAGGGAATCGATCGTCCGGATAGCGATTTCGCAGCGGAGGTTGCCGCTGCTGCGTCCGGGTCCTAAGGTCGCTCGGGGCGGCAAGAGGGATTCGCTGGTCAGATACTCTCAATGGCCCCGCAACCTCGCCGGAGCTTGAGCTGATGGCAAAGCCTGCTGCGATTACAAAGCTTCGCTATCGGCGGGTGCTTCTCAAGATGTCCGGCGAGGCGCTTGCAGGCAGCAAGGGTTACGGCATCGACCTTGACGTGCTGGCGCCGATTGCCCGTGACGTTGCCGACGCAGTGGCACGGGGCGCCGAGATCTGCCTCGTAATCGGCGGCGGCAACATCTTTCGCGGGCTGATGGCTTCGGAAGTCGGCATGGACCGGGCTCGCGCCGACTATATGGGCATGCTGGCGACGGTAATGAACGCGCTAGCGCTGCAGACCGCCATAGAGCGGGAGGGGCGACCCACACGCGTGCTATCGGCGATCCCAATGCCGACAGTGTGCGAGGCCTATATCCGCGACAAGGCGCTCGATCATCTGGAAAAGGGTAGGGTAGTGATCTTCGCGGGCGGCACCGGCAATCCGTTTTTCACCACGGACACGGCGGCCGCGCTCAGGGCTGCCGAGATGGGCTGCGAGGCCCTTCTCAAAGCCACCAAGGTCGACGGCGTCTATAGCGCTGACCCGGCAAAGACGCCAAGCGCTCGCCGCTATGATCGGCTGACTTATGATGACGTCCTTAAGCAAGATTTGAAGGTCATGGATGGAGCCGCAATCGCCCTTGCGAGGGACAATCGGATTCCGATAATTGTGTTTTCAATCAAGAGCCAAGGCGGCTTGGCTACAGTGTTGCAAGGGAATGGCTCCTCGACCACGATAGATGGCGGCAAGGGAGCTTAGGAAGCGCGAGGCGTGCCCGGAACCGCTGACCGAGCGGAAACCTGGGGCCGGGGAAGGCGACATGGCGAGCTTCGACCTTAAGGAGATCGAACGGCGGATGCGCGGCGCCGTTGGCGTGCTGAAGCAGGAATTCGGCGGCCTTCGCACCGGTCGCGCCAGCGCAAGCCTGCTCGACCCAATCACGGTGATGGCCTACGGCAATCCAATGCCGCTCAATCAGCTCGCGACCATCAACGTGCCTGAGTCACGGTTGATCACCGTGCAAGTGTGGGACCGGAGCCAAGCCGGCGCCGTGGAGCGTGCCATCAGGGAGTCAGACCTCGGCCTTAATCCTGTGGTCGAAGGACAGCTCTTGCGTATCCCCATTCCCGAGCTCAACCAGGAGCGCCGTCACGAGATCGCCAAAGTCGCGCACAAATACGCCGAGCAGGCTCGCGTCGCCGTGCGCAATGTCCGCCGCGACGGCATGGAACACCTGAAGAAGGCGGAGAAGGATCACGAGATGGGCAAGGACGAGCACCATACGCTTTCGACCAAGGTGCAAGACCTGACCGACAAGATCATCAAAGAGATCGACGAGGCCCTTGCCAGCAAGGAAGCCGAGATCATGCAGGTCTGAGGTCAGGGCGGGGCCCTCACCTCAGTTGGAGCAGTCGAACGTGACGCTTGCGATGGATAAGCTCGCCTGGCAGGGCGCCGAAAGACCGGCTGCCTGTCATGTTGCGATCATCATGGATGGCAACGGCCGCTGGGCCGCCGAGCGCGGATTGCCGCGTGCCGAAGGTCATCGGCAGGGGGTCGAGACCGTCCGGCGCACGGTCGAAGCCTGTATCGAGCTCGGCATCACACATCTCACGTTGTTCAGCTTCTCTTCCGAGAACTGGACCCGCCCGAAACAGGAGATCAACGACCTGTTTGGCCTGTTGCGCCGTTTCATCAGGCGCGATCTCGCTGATTTGCACAAGAACGGCGTAAAAATTCGCGTGATCGGCACGCGCGCCGGCCTCGATCCCGATATTTTGAGGCTCATCGACGACGCCATCGAACTCACCAAGGATAACACCGCGCTCGATCTCACCATCGCTTTCAACTACGGCGCACGCGACGAGATTGCGCGTGCCGCGCAGCGCATTGCCGAGGATGTTGTAAATGGCGCGCTCGCGCCCGACGAGATAACACCAGAGCGGTTCGGTGCCTATCTCGACACCGCCGGTCTTCCTGATCCCGATCTCCTCATCCGCACCAGCGGCGAGCTGCGTCTGTCCAATTTTTTGCTCTGGCAGCTCGCCTACGCTGAGTTCGTGTTTGTCGACAGCTATTGGCCCGACTTCTCGCGCGAACAGCTCGAAGCGGCGATCGCCGAATATCAGAGGCGCAGCCGCCGCTTCGGCGGCACCTCGGCGAGATCGACCGCGTGACAGGGGCCCGAACGCTTCCCGACAAAAAGCCCGAGGGAACCGAAGGCCGGAAGCCGGAAGTCGCCTTGCGCGTGGTTTCGGCTCTGGTCCTAGCCGCAATCGCGCTTGGCGCGGCTGTGGCAAGCCCGTGGACGTTTGCGTTCCTCGTTATCGTGTCGAGCACGATCGTCGCTTGGGAATGGGGACGCCTCATCAGAGGCAAAAACTTCGACGCTATCGCCATCATCGAGGCGCTTGGGCTCGCCGCGCTAATTGTCCTCGTTACCCTCGGTCAGCCTGATCTCGCGCTCATTGCTCTTGCTGCCACGGTCGCAGCGATCGGCTTCATCGGACTCTCCTCCGGAACGCTCGGCTGGTCGATTGCAGGGCTCGCCTATGCGGCAGTGCCGGCCTGGGCGCTAGTTTGGCTTCGCAGCGATGAAGCCTACGGCGCGATCGCCGTGCTCTTTCTCTTTGCCGTTGCTTGGGCCACCGATACCGCGTCCTACGCCGCTGGCCGCCTCATTGGCGGCCCCAAGCTTGCCCCGCGCATTTCACCCCGCAAGACCTGGAGTGGGTTTATCATTGGTGCCCTCGTACCTGCCCTTGTCGGCTTTACCTTCGGCTTAGCCCTTGGCGGTACGGAGGCATTCAGACTTGCGGTGGTGAGCGTGGCGCTTGCGCTTGCCTGCCAGGCGGGGGATCTCTGCGAGAGCGCAGTGAAGCGGCGCTTCGGGGCCAAGGATATGAGCCAGCTCATTCCCGGACATGGCGGGTTGCTCGACCGCATCGACGGGCTTCTTGCCGCTGCAGTGCTTGCGGGCTTGATCGCGCTTCGCGATCCGGCGAATCCGGGCCGTGCTCTGCTCATCTGGTGAAGTTTATGGTTACCTCGCTAACATCTGTCGCTGTCGAGATCGAGACTCGCGCCGTACGGCCACGGCGAATTTCCGTGCTCGGCGCGACGGGCTCGATCGGCGAGAGCACGCTCGACCTGATTGGCCGCCACCAGGGAAATTACCAAGTCGTGGCTCTAACCGGTGGCCACAATGCTACGCGACTTGCCGAGCTCGCTATTCTTCATCGCGCCGAACTCGCAGTGATCGCTGAGCCGTCATGCTATGCGGCGCTCCGCTCGGCACTTGCCGGTACCGACATCGAGGTTGGAGCAGGGGAGGAAGCGCTGCTCGAGGCGGCGGGCCGGCCTGCCGACTGGGTGATGGCGGCAATCGTGGGCGCCGCTGGACTCAAGCCGACGCTGGAGGCTGTTCGCCAGGGTACGGCAACCGCGCTTGCCAACAAGGAGTGCCTCGTTTCGGCCGGCGATATTTTCATGGCAGAGGTCGCCCGCGCTAACACCACGCTGCTTCCCGTGGATTCGGAGCATTCCGCCGCGGCGCAGGCGATGGTCAGTACGCCAAGAGACCGGATCGAGCGCGTGTGCATCACCGCGTCAGGAGGCCCCTTCCGCACGTGGACTATCGAGCAGATGAGCGCCGCCCAGCCTGAGCAAGCGCTTAATCACCCGAATTGGTCGATGGGACCCAAGGTGACGATCGATTCGGCCACGCTGATGAACAAAGGGCTCGAGCTGCTGGAGGCGCATCATCTCTTTTCGTTTGCGCCCAATAAGCTCGATGTCGTGATCCACCCACAGTCGATCGTACATTGCCTGGTCCACCTGAGCGACGGCTCAGTTCTTGCACAATTGAGCTGCCCAGATATGCGCACGCCAATCGCCTACAGCCTGGCCTGGCCCGAACGCATGCATGCGCCCACCAAGCGGCTCGATCTCGCCGCGCTTGGCACACTCAGTTTTGAAGCGCCGGACGCGATGCGCTTTCCCGCGCTTCGGCTTGCGCGTGAAGTACTTGCGGTGGGAGGGAGCGCCGCCACCGTGCTGAATGCCGCGAACGAGGTCGCCGTAGAGGCATTTCTAGCCAGGCGCATTGGCTTCCTTGCCATTGCCGGCGTCGTTGAGGAGACCTTGTCCACAAGCGCAGTTCTGACTGCCTTGCCACGCCGCAGCGTGGAGGATGTGCTTACGATTGATGCTGAGGCGAGGGCTTGCGCACGCGCGCATCTCGCACGATTTACGTGAGGCGGTCAGCCGCCAAGATGTCTTAATCTAGTGACACAAGGCCAATCTGGAAAAGCTATTTGGACTAATGGGTTCGGGACACATGGTGCTTGATACCATAATTGGATTTTTGTTTGTTTTGACGGTCGTCGTCTTCTTTCACGAGTTTGGCCATTTTCTGGTCGCCCGCTGGTGTGGCGTGGGCGTCAAGGCGTTCTCGATCGGTTTCGGGCCTGAGGTCTTTGGCTTCACCGACAAGCATGGCACTCGCTGGAAGCTCAGCTGGATTCCGCTTGGCGGCTACGTGAAATTTATCGACGACGAGAACGCCGCGAGCGCAGGCGGGCGGAAGGCGCTTGAGAAATTGTCGCCCGAGGAGCGCAAGCAAAGCTTTCAGGAGAAGCCGTTGGCGGCTCGCGCCGCCGTCGTGGCCGCCGGACCGCTCGCCAACTTCATACTAGCAATCGCAATCTTCACGGCAATCTTTTCCGTGTTCGGCGAGCGCGTAACGGCCGCCAAGGTCGACGTCGTCAACGTTGGAAGCGCAGCAGAGCGCGCCGGGTTCGTGGTTGGCGACAAGGTGGTGAGCATCGATGGCCAAGCCATCGAGAGCTTCGGCGAGATGCAGCGGATCGTCGGCATGAGTCCCAACCAGCCGCTCCACTTCACCGTCGAGCGCGGCGGCAAATTCGTCGACATCACCGCCACGCCCGAGCTCAAGACCATCACCGACCGCTTTGGCAACGAAATGCGCATGGGTTTGTTGGGCATTCAACGAAGCGCTGCTGCCGAAGATTGGACTCTGAAGCGCCATGATCCAGCGACTGCCTTCGTAATGGCAGTCAAGGAGTGCTACTTCGTCGTCTCACGCTCGCTTGGCTATCTCTACGATGTGGTAACGGGGCGTGAATCAGCAGACCAATTGGGAGGGCCCATTCGCATCGCCCAAGTTTCAGGTCAGGTCGCGAGTGCCGGCTTTGTGGCACTTCTCAACCTTGCCGCAATAATCTCGGTGAGTATTGGCCTGCTTAATTTGTTCCCAATACCAATGCTCGATGGCGGTCATCTTCTGTTCTACGGTATTGAGGCAATCAGGGGCCGCCCGCTCAGCGAAAGCACCCAGGAAATAGGGTTCCGCATTGGTCTCGCTTTCGTGTTGATGTTGATGATTTTTGCAACCTGGAATGACTTGATTCACTTGAAGTTTTTGTGAGATTGGCACCACGGAGCGCGGCGTTTGGCGGGGGCCTATCGGCCCCCGCCGGCGCCAGGGGGCTAGAACCAAAAATCGGCCACAAAACAATGGCCAGTTTCAAGGCGGAAGCCTGAGCGGCGGCGGGGATCGGCTTTGAGGGGAAGACACCAGTAATGGTGCGGTGGACGTTGGCTAGAGGGCTGCTTGCGGCCCTCGTTGTGTTGTGTAGCGTCCCGCTCTCGCTGGGCCTTGGTGCGTGCCTTGGCGAAACCTCTGCCTACGCCCAGGGCGCCATTCAAGACATCCGTGTCGAGGGTAATAAGCGAGTGGAACCTGAGACGGTCCGCTCTTACCTCACCTTCTCGGCCGGCGATGTTTACGATGCCGCCAAAGTCGACGAATCCCTGAAAGCCCTTTTTGCCACCGGCCTGTTTCAGGACGTACGAATCAGGCGCGAAGGGTCCATGATTGTGGTCGTCGTCGTGGAAAACCCGATCGTCAGTCGCGTCGCATTCGAGGGAAATCGCGAGATCGAGGACGATACGCTCTCGTCCGAGGTCCAGCTCAAGCCCCGCGCCGTGTACACCCGCGCCCGCGTGCAGGCGGATGTGCAACGCATCCTCGACCTTTATCGCCGGCAGGGCCTCTATGCCGCCCAAGTCGACCCCAAGATCATCAATCTCGACAACAACCGCATCGACGTCGTGTTCGAGATCTCCGAGGGGCCAACCACCAAGGTTCGCGCTATCAACTTCATCGGCAACAATGCCTTCAGCGATTCGCAGCTCCGCTACGTGATTTCGACCACGCAGACCAATCTGCTGAGCTTCCTCAAGAACACCAACATCTACGATCCTGACCGGCTCAATCTCGATCGCGAGTTGTTGCGTCAGTTCTATTTGAAGAATGGCTATGCCGACGCCCGTATCATTTCGGCAACGGCCGATCTCGACCGCGACGGCCGGGGCTTCTTCATCACCTTCACCATCGACGAGGGTGAGCGTTACCGCTTCGGACCCATCGACGTCGAAAGCGCCCTGCCTTCGGTCAATATCGACGCTCTCAGGCATGTGATCCTGACCAGAACCGGCCGCGTCTACAACGCCGAGAAAGTGGAAAAAACCGTCGAGGCACTGACCATCGAGGTTTCGCAGCAGGGTTACGCTTTCGGTCAGGTGAAGCCCCGCTTCGAGCGTGACGAGGCGACCCACACCATGGGCATCGTCTACACCATCGAGGAAGGCCCGCGCATCTACATTGAGCGCATCAACATCGTGGGCAACTTCCGCACCCAAGACAATGTGATCAGACGCGAGTTCCGACTCGCCGAGGGCGATGCCTTCAATCGTCTGCTGGTGGAAGCCGCGCGCAAGCGCCTACGCGCACTCGGCTTCTTCAAAACAGTCGATATCGACACCGAACCCGGCAGCGCGCCTGACCGGGTCATTATCGTGGTCAAAGTCGAAGAGCAGCCGACTGGCGAATTGTCCTTCGGCGCGGGCTATTCCACGAGCGAGGGTGTCATCGGCGATATCAGCATCACCGAGCGCAATCTTATGGGCAAAGGGCAATATGTCAGGCTCGGCTTCTCGGGCAGCCTAGAACGCGCCCAAGTCGATTTCAGCTTTACCGAGCCTCATTTCCTCGATCGTAACCTCGCCGCGGGCTTCGACCTGTTCCACAAGGAAGTAGATTTCCAAGACGTGGCTTCGTTTAGTCAGCGCGATACCGGCGGCGACATTCGCCTTGGCTTCCCGATCGCCGACAATACCCAGATGGGCCTACGCTACAAATTCGAACGCGAGGAAATCTTCGATGTGAGCGGCAATGCCTCGCTGGCCGTCAAAGAATCCGAGGGCACATCGAACGTTTCGAGTGTTGGCTACACTGTCGCCTACGACACGCGCAATCTTCCACAGTCGCCGACGAGCGGAATTTTTGCCTCTTTCTCGCAAGACCTTGCCGGCGTCGGCGGCGACGTGAACTACATCAGGTCGGTGGCCGACGCCCGCGCTTACTATCCCATCACCAACAAGATCACGTTTGTCGGGCGCGTGCAGGGGGGCGACATCGAAGGATGGGGCGGCGAGGACGTCCGCATGACCGATTTGTTCTTCAAGGGCGGCGAGACCATCCGCGGTTTCGAGCGGGCTGGCTACGGTCCGCGTGACGCCTGCGAAGACCCGATTACCGGCCATCACGTTGGCCAATGCTCGAAGGACTCACTTGGCGGCAAGATCTTCTGGGCAACCACGGCGGAAGTGCGGTTCCCGTTCCCGTTCATTCCCGACAATATCGGCATGCAAGGCGCCGTTTTCGTAGACGCCGGCTCATTGTATGACCCGAGCGATTTTGCTCTGAACGCGGTCGCCAACGAAGGAAGCTTCATCTTCGACAGCTCGCAGGTCCGCCTATCGACCGGGTTCAGCATTATTTGGCAATCGCCACTTGGCCCGCTCCGCGCCGATATTGCGGATGCGCTGCTCAAAGCCGATTTCGACAAGACCGAGGTTTTCCGCTTCGGCGCGTCTACGAACTTCTAAAGGACGCGATTTCCGTCTATGGCTTCGCGTCATGGATCATGCCGCGCCGCTGGCCGCTAAGGCTTTCATGGAACATCCTGGCTTTTTCGACCGCTCCGGCCCCTTCGCCTTGGGCCTCGTCGCAGAAGCCGCCAATGCCAAGGCTGCGAATGGTGCTGACCTCGATCTTCCAATCAAGGACGTGAGGCCGCTCGACAGCGCGGGACGGGGCGACTTGTCCTTCCTGGACAATCGGAAATATCTTCCGGCTTTTACCGCGACCGGGGCGAGCGCGTGCTTCGTTGCCCCAAAATTCGCGAGCCAAGGACCAGCCGGTACGATATGTCTCGTCACGCCCGAACCCTATCGAGCCTTCGCCCGGGCGCTCGCGCTCTTCTATCCCGACGCCCTCAATCCCAAGGCCGCGCTCGAAGGAGGCGGCTTCGACCGCTCATCGGTCCATCCCACGGCGATGCTTGAGCCGGGAGTGATTGTCGAACCTGGCGCGGTGCTCGGTCCCGAGGCGCGAATTGGCGCCTGTACCACCATTGCTGCAGGCACGGTCATCGGCTACCGCGTGCACATCGGGCGTGGCTGCTATATCGGCCCTAACGCCTCGGTGACCCATGCCCTTATCGGCAACAATGTGACGCTCCACGCCGGCGTCGCCATCGGCCAGGATGGGTTCGGCTTCGCCATGGGCAGAACCGGGCATGCCAAGGTGCCGCAAATCGGCCGGGTCATCATTCAGGACGGGGTAGAGGTTGGCGCCAACACCACCATCGACCGGGGCGCCTTGCGGGATACCGTGAT
>JBKPSQ010000146.1:0-5812 GCA_046735075.1 Pseudomonadota bacterium | reverse complement strand
GCCCATGACTCGCGCTGCGACCTGAGTCACTGCCTCGCACTGGGTCGGGTTCACTTTGCCCGGCATGATCGATGAGCCAGGCTCGTTCTCCGGCAGGATCAGCTCGCCAAATCCTGACCGAGGACCTGAGCCCAGGATCCGGATGTCGTTTGCGATCTTGAACAGCGATACCGCCACTGTATTGAGCGCGCCGTGGGCGAAGACCATCGCGTCATGAGTGGCGAGAGCTTCGAACTTGTTCTCGGCACTGACGAAGGGCAGCCGCGTGAGCTCGGCGATCTTTGCAGCGAAGGCTTCGGCGAACAGCGGGCTCGTGTTTAGACCGGTTCCGACCGCCGTTCCACCTTGGGCAAGCTCGTAAAGCCCTGGAAGCGTGAGCTTTATTCGCTCGATTCCGTGATCGACCTGTGCCGCATAGCCGCCGAATTCTTGCCCCAAAGTAAGGGGAGTTGCGTCCTGTAAGTGCGTACGGCCAATCTTGAGGATGTCTTGGAAGGCTTCAGCCTTCTCCTTGAGGGCCTGATAGAGCCGAGCGAGAGCGGGGTTAAGCCGATAGGCGATCTCCTCGGAGGCTGCGACGTGCATGGCAGTGGGGAACGCGTCATTCGAGGACTGCCCGAGATTGACGTGATCGTTGGGGTGAACGGGGCTTTTCGATCCGAGGGTGCCGCCTAAGAGTTCGCTGGCGCGGTTAGCGATCACCTCGTTCAAATTCATATTGGTCTGGGTGCCGGAACCGGTTTGCCAGACCACCAGGGGGAAATGAGCGTCGAACCTGCCTTCGATGACTTCATCGGCAGCTGTGGCGATGGCTGTGGCGAGGTGCTCCTCGAGCAGACCGATCTCACGGTTGGTGAGGGCTGCCGCTTTTTTGACCAGAGCCAGCGCTCTGATCAGCGGCTTCGGCATGCTCTCCTCGCCAATCTTGAAGTTCTGCCGCGAGCGTTCCGTCTGGGCGCCCCAATATCGCTCCTGCTCGACGTCGATACTTCCGAGCGAATCGGTTTCGATACGCGTCGCGGCTTTGGATTGGCTCAAAGGAGCTCGCTTTTGAGGCATGCTCGTTCTCCTGCGGATTGGCACTCAGCCACGCGGAAACTTTACCGTGCTTTGCGTGTGACCGAATGACCTACGGTGTCTATGGGGGTATAACATTGCCAAAAAGGGGTGGCACAACGCGCTTCCACGATGCGTTGCGGCCTTCTGTCGAGGAGCGCCCAAGGTTCTCGGGGTTGTTCAGTCCGCGAAGTTGGGCGAGGAAGGCTAGTGGCTGAAGTTCCGGCAAAACTGGCGCTGCCGGCGCCGCGCGCCGAGCACATCTCTTTGCTCGTAGCGCGTACGGCTGCCCTCATCGTTTGCGTCATGGGCGGTGTCGTGCTGCTCGGCTGGCAGATCCCTGACCCCGAGCTCTCCCAGGCGCTGCCAGGACTTGCCAGCATGACTCCGCACGCGGCCGTCGGCGTTCTCGCCGCCGGCGTCGGCCTGTTCTGCTTCACCTTCAGGGCGCTCCGCCCCATTGCCAGGCTCATCGGCTTTGCCCTCGTGGTGTTGGGGCTTGCCGTCATGACCCAAGATTTGCTCGGCTTCAACCTCGGCATCGACCAGGCTTTGGTTCGCGCCGACGTTCTCCTCGCCGACGCCGCCTCGGGCGGACAGAAGCTGCACATATCTCCGGGCATTACCGGATCGCTGATCCTGTTCGGGCTAGCGCTGCTCTACGCCAAGCAGGGGAGTATCTCCTCGGCGTTCAGCCAGATCCTTGCGCTCATCATTATCGCCCAGGTTCTTATCGTGCTGGCCGGTTACGCCTATGGCGTCGCCACCTACTATTACCCGTTCCCCTTCACCTCGATGTCGCTCTATGGCGCGATCAGCAGCGCTTTGCTTGCGCTCGGACTGCTTGCCGCGTCTCCGGAATACGGCATCGCAGCCGCCATCGTCGAGCAGTCTCCCGCAGGCGAAATGCTGCGCCGGCTGCTTCCCGGCATTCTCGTACTGCCGCTTGTCATCGGCTGGTTCGCCCATCAGGCCGAGGTGCACACCTTCTACGACAGCGCGGCCACGCTCGCGATCTTCGCCGTCGCGAGCATCCTCGTCCTTGCGGTGTTTGCCTGGACCACGATCGGCGCCGTGCGGCGTGCCGACCGCGACCGCAACGCGGCATTGATGGAACTGCGCGGCCAGCGCGAGTGGCTGAGCACGACGCTCGCCTCGATCGGCGACGGCGTGATCGCCACCGACCCCAACGGCAGCGTGCTGCTCCTTAACAAGATCGCCGAGCAGATGACGGGATGGCCGGGATCCGAGGCGCGTGGCCGGCCGATCTGGGAAGTATTTCGCGTCATCAACGAGAATTCCCGCAAGCCAGTCGACGATCCGGCGCTGAAGGCCCTACGGGAGCGCACGGTGACAAGGCTCGAATCCGGAGCGCTGCTGGTTACCCGCGACGAGAAGGAGCTCCCGGTCGAGCATAGCGGTGCACCGATCCTGGGCTTCGACGGCTCGCTCGCCGGAGCGGTGCTCATCTTCCGTGACGTGACGGAGCGGCGGCGCACCGCCCAACGTCAGAGCATGCTGGTCGGCGAGCTCAATCATCGCGTCAAGAACGCACTCGCCATCGTCCAATCTCTCGTGCAGGCGAGCCTTCGTCAGGCGACCTCCCGGCCGGCGCAAGCCATGGCCCAGACGCTTGCCGAGCGCCTCCAGGCGCTGCACCGCGCCCACGATCTCCTGCTCGAATCACAGTGGTCCGGCGCGAGCCTGAAGGCCATGGTCGAGCGCGAGCTCGATCCTTATCGGCGCGAGGGCGGGCCCAAGATCATGGTCAAGGGCTCCGACGTGCTGCTGCCGCCGCAATGCACCTCGATTCTCGCCATGACGCTGCACGAGCTTGCCACCAACGCGGTGAAGTACGGCGCGCTCTCGCATAATAATGGCCAACTCGGCATCAGCTGGAAGACGGCGCGTGGGAACCGGCTGTTGCTCACCTGGGAGGAGCGGGGGACCCTCATCCACGTGCCCGCGCGGCGGAGTTCAAATGGCGGCGGGTTTGGCATGCAGCTCATCGACAAGGGCATTCGCCATAATCTCGGTGGCGATACCAAAGTCGAGTTCAGGCCGACCGGCCTCTATGTCGAGATGAACGTGCCGCTCGAGCCGTCGAAAGAGCCGCGCACCAAGCCACAGCAGAAAGCGCCGGCCGAAGTCTGACTATTCGAGCGCGCTGATCGCCTCGTTGGCGTGCCGCAATCGCTCCGAGAAATCGCGGGTCAAATTGCCGAGAATGGTGACCATGATCGTCGGATGCTCGGCCGCAAGCTCGCGAAGCTGCTCGACCGCGAGCCCGTAGCAGATCACCCGCTCGTCGGCCACGATGTCGGCCGAGCGCTTGCGGCCGTCGAGCAACGCCATCTCGCCGAAGCTCAGGCCAGGGCCGATCGAAGCCACCCGCTTCTTGCGGCCGTTTTCTCCCCGCACCTTGATTCGAACGCTGACCGAGCCGCGCGCAACCACGAAGAACAGCTTGGCGTCTTCGCCTTCGCGGATGATGATGTCGCCCTTCTCGAAGACGAGCGGCCTGATGATGGGCTCGATGAGCCGGAAGTCCTCGGCGCTCAAGCCTTTGAACAGATCGAGTTCGGAGAGCGCGAACTTCGTACCGGAGCCTCGAGCTGAAGCGCTTGCCAATAGCTGATCCTCGCACCATTCGAGCGCGGCGTCCGTGTCGGGAGACAGGCGCACGGCATTGCTCGCAGGCTGGGCGCCAAGTTCGCGGACAAAGGTTCCGAGCGGCCCTTCCTCGACGATGGCGGCAAAGACGAGTTGGGCTCCGCTCTCGGCAATCGAACGGGCAGCGCGCGCGATCAGCTTGTGCGCCGAGGCGTCGACGAGATGCACACGCTTGAAATCAACGACGATATAGCGCGCCTCGACAGCGAGCTGGGTGATGCGTCTGAGAAGTTGCTCGGTCGAGCCGAAGAACAGGGCGCCCTGCGCTTCCAGCACAGCAACTCTATGTCCTTCGCGCGTCAGAACATCGCGCTCGTCGGGCGTGCGCAGGCGGTTGGAGCGCACCACATCGGCGCGATATTCGCGCCTGATCACGCTCTTGACGTTGGTGCGGTTGTTGAAGGCGTGCAGCTCGAACTCCTTCGAGATCTCCTGACACACGCGAATGCCGCG
Source organism: Pseudomonadota bacterium (assembly GCA_046735075.1). Classification (GTDB taxonomy): domain Bacteria; phylum Pseudomonadota; class Alphaproteobacteria; order Rhizobiales; family Methyloligellaceae; genus Methyloceanibacter. Next base: position 1,630 of record JBKPSQ010000146.1, on the reverse strand, counting down.
CACGCTGTTCCCATGCGAGTCGATAGGTGGGGCGAATACGCCGATCCCGGTTTGCCCGGGAATGACGGCGATGATGCAGCCTGAGACGCCACTCTTGGCTGGCATGCCGACCTCATAGGCCCACTCTCCGGCATAGTCGTACATGCCGCAGGAATTCATCACCGACAGCACGTCGCGCACATACTCGGCCTCATACACCTTCTCATCGGTGATCGGATTGGTGCCGTCATTGGCGAGCGTTGCCGCCATCACGGCGAGATCGCGGGTGGTGCGTTGACCGAGCACTGGCGGAAATAAAGATCGAGCACGTCATTGGGATCGCGCCTGATCATGCCGCTGTTGAGCATCATGTAGGCGATGGCGCGATTGCGATGGCCGGTCGCTTGCTCGGACCCAAACACCGCCTCGTCGATTTGGAGTGGTCGCCCGGCGAGGCTGGAGAATAGCGCAAGCATGTTGGCGGTGCGCTCTTTTTGCGACGCGCCGTCCATCAACTCGGCCACGGCGATAGCCCCGGCATTGACCATGGGATCGAACGGGCGGTTGGCGACCTCGTCGAGCACGATCGAATTGAACGCCTCTCCGGTGGGCTCGACGCCGACATGCTTGAGCACGGCCTCGCGGCCATAGCGGTCGAGCGCGTAGCCGTACATGAAGGGCTTTGAAACAGACTGGATGGTGAAGGGGTGATCGGTATCGCCGACGGCGTAGACCTCCCCGTCAATGGTCGCGATGGCGATGCCGCAGTGATGAGGGTTGGCCTTGCCGAGCTCGGGGATGTAGTCGGCGGGCTTGCCGCCGGTCAGCGCCGAAACTCGGCTATGCAGCTCGGCGAGATAATCCTCCACCGGCGCAAGCACCGTGGTAGCCGCCGCACCCACGGCGGGTTGTGTGCCAAGAGCCTTGTTCATGCGAGCTCCCCAGCTCCCCGCGACCAATGCGGCTCAACACCATTAGACGGAATCGGCTCTGCACGCCAATGACGCGGCGCTCGGCTTGTGCTGAAACTTTGTGCAGGTAAAGAAGAGGCTCGCCGTGGAGACGCTATTTCTTGCGGAAGCGGTCGAGATGGACGACTTCTGCCGGCGGCCGCGACATCACGACTTCGGAGCTTTGTGGCTCGCCGCCCTCGTCATGCGGCGGCTCGAGCGTGCCGCGCGGCTCTTCGGGTTCTCCCATGAGGTCGGGAAGGGCGGCTGCCATATGCTGGCGTGCCGAGTCGTTGGCAGCGCCGGGTTTGCCGAACTGAAGTCCGAACTGAGCCGAGGGGTCGTAGAACGCTTTGACCGCATTGAACGGCACGACAAGGCGCTCCGGCACATTGGAGAAGGAAAGCTTCACCTCGAAACGGTCATTGGACACCTGCAAGTCCCAGAACTGGTATTGCAGGACGATGGTCATCTCCTCCGGATATTGCTCCTTAAGGCGCTTGGACACGGACACGCCTTCGCCTTCGGTATCGAAGGCGATATAGAGATGATGCTCGCCGGGAAGACCTTCGCGCTGCACGCGCGCCAAAACCTGACGCACCACGCCGCGCAGTGCATCCTGCGTGAGGAGGTCGTATCTGATTTCGTCTTCTGCCATCGATACCGCCGCCTACCCTCTCTGCGACGCTAGGCAGTTCCCC
>JBKPSQ010000145.1:0-8257 GCA_046735075.1 Pseudomonadota bacterium | reverse complement strand
TCGACCATGGTGCGCGGCTTCACGCCGGTCGAAGCGACCACGACCTTACCCTTGAAGCCTGAGGATTTCTCCAGCCGGTCCATCCAGCCTTCGAAGCCGAGCCCGTTGGTGAATAGGATCTGCGACGCGGCGAGATTCTTCGCGTCGGCGGGCGTCGGCTCATAGACGTGCGCGTCGCCGTCGGGACCGACCAGGGTGGTAACCTCGACGCGATCGCCGCCGACTTGCTTCACCATGTCGCCGAGGATCGAGAACGAGGCGACGGCCTTCACCTTGTCGGCCGCGCTAGCGTCGTCAGCAAGACCGAGCAGGACGAGCAACGCCAATCCAATCGAAGTGATGACGCGATGATTCATGACACGAGACTCCCTCAGGTTGAGATCAAGCTTCGAGATGTTTGCGCGGCAAGAGGCCCCACAGGAGCCCGCCTTTGACCCCGACCAGGACCGAGACGAGATAGAAGACGCCGGCGAGGAGGATGATCGCGGGGCCGGTCGGCACGTTGGCGTAGTACGAAAGCAGCAGCCCTGAGAGGCTGGCGGCGAAGGCGACGAGGATGGCGACCAGGATCAGCCCAGACACGTCGTCGGCCCAGAAGCGCGCGGTGATGGCCGGAAGCAACATGATGCCGACCGCCATCAGCGTGCCGAGCGCCTGAAAGCCACTCACCAGATTGAGCACCACGAGGACGAGGAAGGTGAAATGCGTGGGCGAGCTCAGATCGCTGGTCGAGCGCAGGAATTGCGGATCGAAACATTCCAGAACGAGCGGACGGTAGATCACAGCGAGCACGACGAGCGACAGGGTCGAGATCGCGGCCACCAGCAGTAGCGCATGATCGTCAAGCGCGAGCACCGTGCCGAACAGCACGTGCAGCAGATCGATGTTGCTGCCGCGTACCGAAACAATGAGCACGCCAAGCGCGAGCGAGACGAGGTAGAAGGCGGCGAGGCTCGCGTCCTCGCGCAGCACCGTGGAGCGCGCAACAAGCCCCGCCGATAGCGCCACGGCCAGCCCTGCGGCGAAGCCACCGAGGCTCATGGCGAACAGCGACAGCCCCGCAAGCAGATAGCCGAGCGCGGCGCCCGGCAGGATGGCATGGCTCATGGCATCACCCGTCAGGCTCATGCGCCGGAGCATGAGGAACACGCCGATGGGCGCCGCGCAGAGTGACAGCGCAAGACAGCCCACCAGCGCGCGGCGCATGAAACTGAACTCGATGAAAGGCTGGGTGACCGCGTCGATCATGCCGGTTGCCGCTCCTTTGCCTCGTCATCTCGCGCGCAAATCTCGGCATCTTCGTCGAACGCTTCGACCAGCTGCCGCGACTTGGCGAGATTTGCCGGTGTGAGGACCTTGCGCGTTTCGCCCCGGGCCACCACCTCGCGCGCCAGGATCAGTGCCGCCGGAAAATGCGCGCGCACCTGGTCGATGTCATGCAGCGCCGCGAGCACGGTGCGGCCTTCGCCATGCCAGCGCAGGATGAGAGCGATGAGGTCGGCAACTGTGCGGCTGTCCACGGCGCGAAACGGCTCGTCGAGAAGGATGATCGCCGCGTCCTGCAACAGAAGCCGCGCGAACAGCACGCGCTGGAATTGGCCACCGGACAACGCGCCGACCGGCCGGCCGCCGAGATCCTGGAGTCCGACGGTAGCAAGCGCTTGCGCAACGTGCGTTTTGCGGGCCCCGTCGAGGCCGCGCCAGGAGCCAATCTCGCGCCATAACCCCATCGCCACGCAGTCGAACACCGAGATGGGGAAGCTGCGGTCGATCTCGATCTGCTGCGGCAAATAAGCGACGTCACTCTTGTTGAAGCTATCGAGCTTGAGGCTGCCGCCGAGCGGCTTCAGCTCACCGATAATCCCCTTGAGCAGCGTCGACTTGCCGGCGCCGTTAGGCCCGACGATGGCGAGAAGCTCGCCTTTAGCAACCTCGCCGGTGATGTGGTGCACGGCGGGATGGCGGTCATAGCCGAGGGTGAGATCGCTGAAGGTGATGGCAGGCTCGGGAAGCGGGGACATGGTCAGGCCAAGGCCCACAGCACGGCAGACCACAGCAGCGCCGCTGCAGCGGCAACCATCAAGAGGCGTGCGCGCAAGGAAAGACGAAGCAGCGAGAAGCGTTGAGCATGCGCGGAGTCCACTTGCGCACCAGCGCGGTCGAACTCATGAACCGCGCCAGGAGCGGCTGCGACCAGCGCAACATGCCGATGTCGCCGCTCTCCTCTCCCCGTCCGCATCTTACTGATCCTTTGCTTAAGAGCCGCGAGTTATGAGGGGCGGCAGTCTCTGCACAGTCCGGCAAGCTCGAGCGTCACCTGCTCCGGCGCGATCTCCTTAGGCGCGAGCCGAAGGAGCGCAGCCTGGTCATCATCGGAGAGCGGGATCTCGACCACCTTCCCGCATTCGCGGCAGATGGCGAAAGCGAACTTGCCGTCGCAGGCGCCGTGACCGCAAGCGATGAAGGCGGAGCGCGACTGGAGCCGGTGCACCATGCCTTTGTCCATGAGCTCGGCAAGGGCGCGGTAGACCGTCGGTGGGTGCGAGATGCCTGCGATCCTGACCTTGTCGAGGATGGCGTAGGCGCTCATGGGCTCCTTCGCTCTGCGCAAGCAGGACAGGATTTCGCTCTGATTGCGGGAAAGCTTCGGGGCGTCGTGGTGATGGGCTGCGTTCATATCTAAATGATATAACATAACATCGGCACAGCGGGTCAAGCCATTCCGGGTCACGCCGCGTAGCCCTGGCGAAATCCCCTGAAAATCCCCAGGAACCTGCCCTCAAACACCGCCGTAAAGCGCCGAAAACTGGGGCGCGGCCTTGCGGCTTCAACGCGAGGAAACGCCATGACGAGACCGCTAACGATTTTCGTCGCCGGCTTTGCCCTAGGGGCCTGGGGCTTGCTTGGCATCCACGACACCGCGCAAAGCGCAGAGCCGCCGGCAAATGCTCCTTCGGCTCAACCGGCTACACCGGCTCCGGCAACGCCAGCGCCTGGCGGACAAGGCGCGACCGGCGGAGCGCCGGCAAACCCTGGCACCGGGCAGCCCCAAGCCGGTCAACCTCCCGCTGGAGGCGGCGGTCAAGCCGCAGCAGGCGGCGGTGGCAATCCGCAAGACATCGCCAGGAGCGCCGAGAAGGGCTCGCTCAAGAGCCCATTTCAGGACTTCAAGAAAGTCGCAGAAGAGGGCCATCAGAAATTCATGAGCGCTGGCTGCAACGGTTGTCACGGTGGCACCGGGGGCGGCGGCATGGGCCCGCCTCTGACCAATTCGATCTGGGTCTATGGCAGCGACGACGACACGCTGTTCCGCCTGATTTCGCTCGGCTCTGATGAGCTGAAGAAGATGGGCTTCACCCGCAAGGGCAGTGAGAGCGTGGTTGGGCCGATGCCTCCCATGGGGGGCGTGCTCAAAGATCCAGACAGCGTCTGGAAGGTGATCGCCTGGATCAGGTCGATCAACCCGTCCTCGGCGGGCGGCGGCGCTGCGCCATCAGCTTCGGCGGCGCCTTCCTCCGCGTTATCATCGCCCGCCGGCCAGTAGCGATTAGGAACCGCCAAACCGCTCAAAGAGTTGGTGCGCTGTCGCGGGCGTGTCCCACTGCTTGCACTCCAAACCAGCGCTCGCGATAGGTTTGTGCCTGAAAAAAGGGCGGTGGGCAGGTGAGGAGACAGAGATGAGAAAGTATCTCGTAGCCGCAGTGCTTATCGGGGCCTTCTCCGCTCCAGCGTTTGCAGAGACGATTTATGTGGCTTTCGACCCGGCGAGCCACAAATGCACGATGATGCATAGCCAGCCTGCGTCCGGCATGAAGATGATGGGTACCTTCAAGTCGGAGGCCGAGGCCAAAGCGGCTATGGCGAAAATGAAGGAATGCGAGGGCTAGACGCTCCTCAGTTAATTGGGTTTGGGAGAGGCCGGCACTACTGCCGGCCTCTCCTGTTTTGGGGAGCTTGATTTGCGAAGCCGTTCGGCGTGCAATTCGGCATGGGTGCCGCGATCGAGATCGTCGAAGGTGACATCACAAAGCTCGATGTCGATGCCATCGTGAACGCCGCCAACAAGACGCTGCTTGGCGGAGGCGGCGTGGATGGGGCCATCCACCGGGCAGCAGGTCCTGAGCTCCCCGCCGCCTGTGCCAGACTCGGCGGCTGCGAGACGGGAAGCGCCAAGATCACGCCAGGCTTTGGGTTGAGAGCGCGTTACGTCATCCACACCGTCGGACCAGTCTGGAGCGGCGGGATGCGGGGCGAGGACGGATTGCTTGCCGCCTGTTATCGAACCAGCTTCCTGCTCGCGCGCGAGCACAGGCTCGCCTCGATTGCTTATCCCGCTATCTCGACCGGGGCTTACGGTTTTCCGCCGGACCGCGCCGCGCGTATCGCCCTTCGCACCGTGCTCGCGGCACTCGCCGAGGAGTCTCCTATAGAGCGTGTCGTGTTCTGCTGCTTCGGAACAGAGTTGCGGAAGCATCAGGAGGCGGCATTCGCGGAACTCTCGGGCGGCACGAACTAGGAGTCGAGCAATCCCAACGCTTCGACCTTGGCGAATTCGCCATCGATCAGCCGGGTGCCGATATCCCGACGGTAGCGCGCATTGGCGATCACGACTTTATCGGCCAATGCGTTCGCGGCATCGCGTGCCGCCTCGATGTTCTCGCCCGTGCCGGTGACCACGAGGGTGTAGCCGCTCGCGCCGCTCGTGACCAACACGCCGTTCTGCAACGCGACCTCGCCGTAATGCACGTGTCTTCGCTCGGCTGGCGAGAGGTCGCCATCGAACAGAATAGGCAACCCCACCGGAACCGGGACAGCATCGCGATAGTAGGGAAAAGGCGGCGTGGTGATGACGATGCCGACCGCAAAGCCCGGCTCCGTGTCGAACTTGAGTGGCGAACGCGTGAGCATGGCGTGGAACAGATCGGCCCATGACATCTTCTGCAACGGATCGAGAATGGCGTAGCCCGGATAGCCGAACCGGCAGGTGAATTCGATCGGACAAATGCCTTTCTCGCTGACGATGGTGTTGAGATTGATATAGCCGCAATAGCCGTTGGCCCTAAGCAGCGGCGCCATCTTGGCGAGCGTACGATCGAAGAAGCGCTGCGAGCGCGCGTAGGTGACGACGGTGCCCATCTCGCCGGTGAGCTCGCCGAGATCGCCGGGAAAGAAGCGCTTGTGCTCCCAGTCGAGACAGGCGGGCTCGAGAAAATTCTCGCCGTTGAAATAGGCGCCGACCCCCATCTCCACCCCTTCGACGAAATCCATCAGAATGAAGCTCGATGCGGTGATTTTTCCGCCGGCGGCGAGCGCCGCGCGGACGTCGGCGCCAGCCTTGTCGCGCCCAACGAAGCTCGCCACATCGGCGCCGTTCGATTTCAGGACGTAGCGTGCGGGCCGCTTATCGATGAACTGCTTCGCTTCATCGGCATCAAAGAATTCAAAGACCGGCGCTGTTTTTAGATCGAGATCGGCGAGGACGCCCTGGGCATAAGCGCGATCGGTTTCGAGCCTAGTGCCGTAGGAGCCACCGCCGATGACATTGAAGCCGTCGCGCCGCAGCCGGTCCTGGATCTCTCCATAGCCCAGCCCAACGTTCTCAAAGAGGATGCATCCCTCCGGGCCTGCCGCGCGCATCCAGTCAAGCTCAGCCTGCCAATCATCAACGCGCTCAATAAGGCCCGCGAGCATATCTCGGCACAGCGGATAGCCGATGAAGATCTTGACCTCGTGGCCGTCTGCGACGAGCCGCAGATAAATATCAGCGAGATCGGCGCCCTCACCGATCCCTAGGAAACGCATCCGAGGTTCCCTCGAGACTCAGGCCGCCGCTTTGCTTGGCGCCTGGTCAAAACCGAAATGCCGGCGATAGCAGTCGAAGCAACGGGCGCCATGCCACAGCCGGATAATGGCCCCCTCGCCAATCGCCTGAGCGCGACGCGGGTCCTCACCGACGAGCGACCGCAGTACCTCGCGGTTCCAGCACTCGGAATGTTTGATGTCGAGCACGGCATGCAGCGTGAAATACAATCGCTTCTTGGTGGGGATGCGTAAGCGTTTGAGACCCGCATCGACAAAGCCTGCTCGCGTCGGCGCCGTCATCTCGATCACGCCAAGCGCACCGATCGACTGAAAGCAATAGCGGCGGCTGCGCGCCAAGGCCAGCATCGCGTTGCCGAGCGCCAGCGACTCCGGCACCACCCGGTCGGGCTGGGCGTCGACTTCAAGGTACTTAGCGAGCCTCTCGAGCAGCGGGCCATGCATGGCGCTCTCTCGGCCACGGCCCATCTCGTCCCAGTAGTTGCGCGCCATCTCCAATTTGGCGGTGATCGGCATCTTCACCTGGGTCAGCGCAAGAAGATCGTCGAAGCCCGCTTCGCCGGCTACTTCCTGGGTCACGAACCACAGCATTTCGTCGAAGGTGGCTCTTTCGGCGAGCCACGGGAAAAGCGGATCGCGCTGGCCGGGGCCGCTCTCCTTGAGCTCCTCGAACCAGGCGATGAAATCGTCGACGCCGTTCGGGATGTCGGCCACGAGCGGGCCGATTTCCTGACGCACCGCCTCGATATATTCGCCCTCGGCGCGCTTCACCCGCGCGTATTCGTCGAGTTCCTCGCGCCACGCATCTTTGGGGAACGCCGGCTCGAGCTGCCGGCCATTGTATTTTGCTAGCTCTGTCTGAAATCGCTCGAACGCCGGGCCTTGAAGCTCGGCAGGAGTCTCAGTCCATGAGAGATCATGGGAGGTCACGTCTTTATCCTCGTTTTATGGCTGTGAGGCCTATGGCAGCGATTCGATCGGCGTTGGCATAAGCCTGCCTGTCGAGTTCCTCGCCAAAGACGTCAGGATCGATTTCCCCATAAACGAAGTGGCTGGCGTTGAGTTTCAAAACGGACTCAAGGGCTTCCCTCAGCGGGTCAGTGCCCCCGATAATGGGGGTGCCGCTATAGAGAATGAGCCGGCCGCTGGGCTTTAGCCGCTCGAGGCCCTCCTCGGCGATCCGCACCGTAAGCGAGATGCCAAGCTCGCCGCCGCCATGGCGATAGAGCCGGCGGTCGTCGTCGACGAGGTACGGCGCGTTGGTCACGATGATATCTGCCGGTCCTTCAACGCCCGTCAGCACGTCGCTGAACACCGCCTTCGCCGCGGCCACATCGTTAACCACTGCATTTACGGCACTGAAGGCGAGTGCCTTCCGGTTGATATCGCCGAGCACGACCTCGGTATGCTTGCCGAGCAGGCGGGCTGCGACAATTCCACCGGCCCCGCTGCCGCTGCCGATATCGATGAGCCTAAGTGGGCCGCCGGGGGCAACGTCGGCGAGCGAGGCGCGTAACAGGCGGACGAAGCGGTAGGTATCAGGCCCGAAGAACACCGCATCCTGCTCGGCAGTCGGAAAACCCGAATGCGCGAAGATGAGATCGTCGAGGGTGGCGAACCGAACCTTCGATCTATACCGGCCTGACTCTCCCTCGAGAGCCTCGGCATCCTCGAGCAGATCGAAAATATCGGCATCCAATGCATCGCGGTCGAAAGGCCTGTTCCACCCGAAGATCGTTTCAAGCGTGGTGGCGAGCGATGGACGGTCGAGCACTCGGCAGTGCGTTGCCGGCGTGACGGCCACGAAGCGGTAGCCGCGCGATTGAAGGGTCTTGGCAAGAACAGTCAGGGCGAGGCTTTTGGCGTCCATGTCCCGAACCTTAGTCTCGCCGTTCGGAGTTGCCAGCGAAAGATGTCATCATGCTGCGTCCGTGCACCGCTAGGTTTTCTCGCCTCGCGGCGCTACTCTCTCGCGGTAACGGAACGCTGAGTCGCCAAGCGCCTGTTTGAAACTGCCAAACCAAGAGTCCAAGGATGCCAGAGTTCGATCCTCTTCTTTTGTCGCGCATCCAGTTCGCCTTCACCATCTCATTCCACATCCTCTTTCCGTCTTTCACCATCGGCCTTGCTGCGTGGCTCGTCGTGCTCGAGGCGCTGTGGCTAAAGACCGGCAAGGACATCTATCTCCGCATCGCTCAGCATTGGACCAAGATTTTCGCCATATCGTTCGGCATGGGCGTGGTGTCCGGTGTGGTGCTGTCCTACCAGTTCGGCACCAATTGGAGCGAGTTCTCGCGCCTTGGCGGCAATGTCATCGGCCCGCTGATGTCCTACGAGGTGCTCACCGCCTTCTTTCTCGAAGCAGGCTTCCTCGGCATCATGCTGTTCGGCCATGAGCGCGTGCCGAAGGCGGTGCATCTCTTCGCCACCGCAATGG
>JBKPSQ010000144.1:0-11375 GCA_046735075.1 Pseudomonadota bacterium | reverse complement strand
ATTGGCCGTTAATTTGTTGATTCGAATTAACCAATCTGCGTGGCGTTATGGGTCAGGGGATAACCAGACTTTAGGACGACGGGGGATTTCAATGAGGGTTCTTCTGATCGAGGACGATAGCGCCACTGCGCAAAGCATCGAGCTGATGCTGCAGTCGGAGGGCTTCAACGTCTATAAGACGGACCTCGGCGAGGAGGGTGTCGACCTCGGCAAGATCTACGACTACGACATTATATTGCTCGACCTAAATCTCCCGGACATGAGCGGCTACGAGGTGCTGAAGACGCTCAGGGTGAGCAAGGTGCAGACCCCCATCCTGATCCTGTCCGGCATGGCCGGCATCGAGGACAAGGTCAGAGGCCTCGGCTTCGGCGCCGACGACTATATGACCAAGCCGTTCCACAAAGACGAGCTGGTCGCCCGCATTCACGCCATCGTGCGCCGCTCCAAGGGCCACGCCCAGTCGGTGATCCAGACTGGCGGTTTGAAGGTCAATCTCGACACCAAGACCGTGGACGTTAACGGCCAACGCGTGCATCTGACCGGCAAGGAATATCAGATGCTCGAACTGCTCTCGCTGCGCAAAGGCACGACGCTCACCAAGGAGATGTTCCTGAATCATCTCTATGGTGGCATGGACGAGCCGGAGCTCAAGATCATCGACGTCTTCATCTGCAAGCTGCGCAAGAAGCTCGCAGCTGCGACCGGCGGCAAGCATTATATCGAGACGGTGTGGGGTCGCGGCTACGTGCTGCGCAACCCGGAAGACGAATCCGAAGCCGCCTAGTTCCCTCTCCTACAATCAGATCTTCATTGCCGGGCTTCGGTTATTGGATGCCCGCTTTCGCGGGCATGACACCTGCGTCGGCTAAAGCTCGTTGCGCAATTGGTCGACGATGAAGCGCCACACATTCCTCTTATCTCTTGGCGTGAAGGTAGGTTCGGCATTCAAGTAATAGCTGAACAGCCCCCAATCCCAGATGCTGTTGCCGGCGGCGTTGGAGAACATGATGTTCTGCACGCCGTTGTGGTTGATGTGACAGAGACCGAAATAATGTCCCATCTCGTGCGCCATCACCATTTTCGAGAAAAAGCCGGGATAGACATTGCGCATGGCGACGCCGGAGCCGAGCTGTCGTCTCTGGTCGTCGGCGCGCTTCACCAGGATACAGCATTGATCGGTCCTGTTCTGCGTTTGGCAGCCTTCGGCACGCTCGCCTTCTTCAATGTCGCGTCCCCGAAGAAATCGTCGGACGATAAGAGGTCACCGTCTACGTTCGCTACCTGGACTAGCACGTGAAACGGGGTGATCGACGTGATGTTCGTCTCGCGCTCGGTGGGATCTTTCAATCCGGTATCATTGAGGAACCGGCCAAGCTCGTCGCTTTCGACTGTGACAAAGCCGACAGCGTCGACGGCCTGCTGAAAACAGACCAAGTTGAATTCACCGACTTGCGTGATGCTATGCGTCGCGAGCGGCGTTCGTTGCGGCACAGTGATGAAATGATTCCAGGTCGGCCTGATGCCCATGCCGTTGAAATGCTTGGTCGCGAACTGAATTCTGTCTCGGAGCTCTGATGCGGTCTGTGCATAGATGCGCAGGTTCGGTTGGCCATCTTCGAGGAACTTGGCGATATGGTGGCGGGAGGCCGGAAAGGTGGACTCCCGGCCGTTCTTGTCGAGCCATTTGACGGTGAAGCGCGGCTGGAAGATCCCGAACGAATTGAACGACAGCACTCCCGCCATGGCGAACAGGTCGAGCGTCCCGTCCCTATTCATGTCCGCAAGCGGCATGGCCGGCGATTCCATGACGAAGGTCTTGTGGGTTACGTGCGGTCGCAAGCCCCAAAGGGGGTCGTTCATGCGAAGCGCGGTGCGGACTTGCGTTCGGCGCGGCTCGGCGAAGGCATTTCCCAACCGACGGTTGACGAACCGGCGCAGGCTGTTGCGATAGAAATTATCGACGATGTGACCGATGAAGAAGCCGAGGAGCACCGTGCGCAGCACGTCGAGTATGAGAATCCCGACATCGAGCAGCAAATGAAGGACTGCGTTGATTAGGCCAGGCAGATCGAGGCGCAATAGGCTTCCAACGATGGCGCCAACGTCCTTCACGATGTGCAAAACGCCGCCAACGATTTGCTGAATCGCGTCGATCGCCCCGTTGACGATGCCGCCAATGACATTGGCAAAGCCACCGACAATGGCGCCGCCATTGATATTCAGCCAGTCGACCACATAGTCGACGCTGTCCTCTATGGCGTGACAGCCGGCATCGACCACGTTCTCGGCGGTATCGGTCACGGTCTCGACGACCGTCTCGACAGCATCGGCGGCGACGGCGACGCCGCTCGATACTGCATTGCCGAGATCCTCCAACCACCCCATGACGGCCTCCTATCGGCGTCGATCGGGGAAGTTTGTCGGCGGGTCAGGCGGCTTTGAGCTCGACCTCGCCGTCGCGGGCGTCTGCCGCCAGGTTCATGCCGGCTGCGGCAGCTACCCGGCGCGCATAATAAGGCTGAATCGAGTGCGCATCGATAGCTACGCCGTTCGTGCCCGAGAGCAGGCTCCTCACCTGATCGGTCAGCTTTGCCGCATCGCCCTTGGCGCTGACGATGAAGCTCACGCCGGGCGGAGCGCCGGCAATCGTGACATGCACCGTGCCGCCGCGCGGGAGCGCAATGACACCGAGCGCCACGAGGTTGAGAAGAAGCTTCACCTTGTTCTTCGGCAGCGTCACTGCCGGGCCCTGCCAAGTCACTTGATGCTTGCCGCTTCCCGCCACGAAATCCCGCGCAACCCTCTCGGCGTCGCGAAGATCGATCTCGGCGCCAGACGATCCCGCGGCGCCGAAGGCAAGCCGCGCGAATTGCAGCTTGGCCGAGGCTTGGGCCGCGCTCTTGCGGATCAAGTCCATGGCGGCGTCGCGCATGGCCTGATCGGGCTCCTCGCCGAGCATCTCGAGGCCGTTGGCGATGGCCGAGACGGGATTGATCACGTCGTGACAGATGCGGCTCGAGACGAGCGCCGCAAGCTCGAGATCGCCGAGTGCCGTCGGCTCGGTCATGGCCTACTCCTTCGCTTCCGCCCCTAAGCGGAGATGACGTGGCCCATACTCGATTTTCTGTTACATGGGGGTCGCACCTCGCCCCGATGTGCCGCATCGGCGGGCGCAAACGAATCAACGTCACAGATGAGCATTTTGCCTTGTCAGCCCCAAGACAGACAACAGCGCCGGTGACGGCGGAGACCAAATTCGACTTCGCCCGCGCTGCCGCGGTCCTGACCGATGCCGCGGCTCGGGCCGGCGCAGCCATCATGACGCACTACCACGAGGGCCCGGAGGTCACCTTCAAGGACGATTTGAGCCCGGTGACGCGGGCCGACCACGACGCGGAGGCAATCATTCTCGCGGCGCTCAAGAAGCTCACGCCTGATATTCCTGTGGTCTCCGAGGAGGCGAGCGGTGGAAAAGAATTCAAGCTTGGCGCCCGCTTCTTTCTCGTCGATCCGCTCGACGGCACCAAGGAATTCATCAAGAAGCGCAGCGATTTCACCGTCAACATCGCTTTGATCGTTGATGGCCGTCCGCGCTTCGGCCTCGTCTATGCACCGGCGCGATCGCTGCTTGCGGTAACGGTCGCGGAGGACAAGGCGGTGGAAGCGGAGCTCGCGCCAAATGAGTCAGGGGCCGACTTGGCCAAGCTTGCCTGCCGGCCTTTGCGCGTCCGCGTCCCCTCCACCGAAGGTTTCGTCGCAGTCGTCAGTCATTCGCATCTTGACGCCGACACCGAGGCTTTCCTCGCGAAGCTCAAGATTACCAAGCGCTCGAGCGCAGGCTCGTCGCTGAAATTCCTGCTGGTGGCGAGAGGCGAGGCCGACGTCTATCCGCGCTTCGGGCCAACCATGGAGTGGGACATCGCTGCGGGTCAGGCGGTGCTCGAAGCAGCGGGCGGCGCCGTGGTCGAAGCCGGGGGGGCGCCTCTCCGTTACTGCAAGACGGAAGCGCGCTTGCGCAATCCAAGCTTCATCGCCTGGGGACGCCGCGGGTGATTTGCGGCGTCTGGCCGCGCACCGGTTAACTGCCCGGTAACTCAGCCACTGTTTGGTAAGGGTTTAGGCAAACTATACCGGTTGCAGCCACGAGCATGAGCCGGCGGCCGTCCGGCTCGGCACCAAAGGCCAAGCCATGCATCTGAGAGATTCTTTGAGCGCCCTTCTTGCGGCAGGTCTGTTCGCTGCAACTAGCGGCGCGGCGCTGGCGGAAGACAAGGCCACGCCAACACCTGGGTCCCAAATCCAGCTCGCTCAGGCTGACGGGCCCATGGTGATAACGCCGCAGCCTGGTCCCAATCGGCCGCAAGCTGCCAATCCCGATTCGCCACCCGCGTCAGGGCAAGCGGGCGCAATGCCAAGCGACCCCAGCGGTCCGGGCAGGCCCTACGAGCCTGCGCCCGCACCAGGCGGCGGGTCGTACGTGACGGCGCCGCCAAGGAAGGACAGCAGCTTTTCGGTGGACGAGATCAACGATGTTGGGCACCGCTTCTTCGGTCGCGTCTCCTACGGCATGGCCAAGGTGATCGAATACGCTTTCCAGCGCGCCGGGAGGCCAAATGGCTACATCCTCGGCGAGGAGGCGGGCGGCGCCTTCATTGCCGGCCTGCGCTACGGCGAAGGCACGCTCTATACCAAGGATGCCGGCATGCATAAGGTCTATTGGCAAGGCCCGTCGGTCGGTTACGACTTCGGCGCGGACGGCTCCAAGACCATGGTTCTCGTCTACAACCTGCATAGCCCTGGCGAGATCTTCAACACTTTCGGCGGCATAGATGGCTCCGCCTATTTTATCGGCGGAGTCGGCATCACCTTCCTTGGCCGCGACGATGTGACCCTCGCTCCGATCAGCTCTGGCGTGGGGCTTAGGCTGGGGGCAAATCTGGGTTATTTGAAATATACCCAGCAGCCTACCTGGAATCCGTTCTAGTTTGGCGCTAAGGAAGCCTGGCTAAGTCCCTTTTGCGCGGACGGTGCCGAATTGGCGCCACGTTTCCGCTTGAGTCTTGCCCGAAGGGCAACGGTTGATGGCGCTTAGGCGTTGAAACCGGGGAGCGCTGGTTTCGATGATCGAATGGCTGATGTTCGGGGCGCTTGGCTTCCTCCTGGGATGCCTGCTCGCCCTCATGCTTGCGCCGTCCTTTTGGAACCGCGCCGTGAAGCTCACGACGCGCCGGCTGGAAGCGACCATGCCGATGTCGCTCAATGACATCCAGGCCGACAAGGATCAGCTCCGCGCCGAGTTTGCCATCGAGCTTCGCAAGGTGGAGGTCGCCCTCGATAAGGCCAAGGAGAAGGCCATCCGCGAGCTGATCGAAGCGAACAAGCGGCGCGTCGAGATCGCCGTGCTCAACAGCGATCTCGCAGCGGCGAAGTCGAAGCTCCAGGAGAACGAAAATGCGAACCGGGTGCTGCAGCAGACCATAAAGCGGCGTCTTCCCGATCTCGACAGCCGCTTGAAGTCGGCGAAGAAGGCGCTTGCCGAGCTCGAAGCGGTCAACGCCGAGCTCCGCAGCACCGTCGCCTCGCAGTCCGATGCGCTCAAGACTGCGCGCACGACCTTGCACAATCAGCGTGCCGATATCGAGCGCTTGCGCATCTCCTTGGAGAGCGGCAGCGGCGTGGCGATGCGCGGCGTGGGTAAGGCCGAGGCGGCCCGGGCGGTCGCCGAGAGCCAGCGCTTGGCCGCCGAGTTGTCGAAGGCGCAGGAAGACCTGCAACGCGCGAGGACAAGCTCGCATGAGAACACGCTGCTTCGCCGTGAGCTGACGAGGCTTGCCTCGCAGATCCTTTCCGTAGCGCGCGCACAAGGACCGGTCCCAGTGCCCCAGCAGCGGCCAGCAGTGACGCAGGTCTATACCGAGCTAAGCACGATCGAGGAGCGGCAAGAGCCTGAGCCCATTCAGCAAGCGCACGCGACTCATGCGGGAAACGGCGTGGCGCGGGAGCCGGAGATGGCAGAAGCTGCTCATGAGGTCGACAGCATGCCGGCAGCCGTGTCATCCGCCGTCGATGCGGCGGAGGAACCCTCCTCCCCGGAGGGGGTCGAAGATGAAGCTGCCGAGCCGAAAGGACCGCTAGCAAAACGCTTTGCGGCCCGCAGAGAGAAGCGACGCGGCCGCAAAGGCGGCGGGAAGAGCGCGAGCTTAAGCGACCGGCTCAAAGGCCTTGTCGTCGCCGACCAGGGCTAAGCCCCGCTCAGCAAATTCAGGTCTGCAAGAATTCCCGCGAATCGTTTCTTAGCTTGAGCGCCGTCAGCCGGTTGGTGAAGCACGCGCCGGTGTCGATACCGATGCGGTTCGCGCGGGTCACCGGCTTGTTCCCGGGAGTGTGTCCATGCACCACAATCTTGCCGAAGGGCTCGGTGCTGTTGAGAAATGGGTCTCTGATCCAAACGAGATCTTCTTCTTGTTGCGCGGCAAGCGGCACGCCCGGTTTGACGCCGGCATGGACAAACAGATAGTCGCCGAACGACACACTGAGCTTGACGTTCCTGAAGAAGTCGAGGTGCGCTTGGGGAAGCGCGTCGGCGAAGGCGTCGCGCCATGCCGGGGGCGCTGCACTGAAGCGCCAGAAACTTTCGGTGTCGACTCCATAGGAGCGCATCGTCGCCTCGCCCCCGTTCATCAACCAATGTTCGAGGCGCCAAGGTTCTTCCAGGAAATCGAGCAGGATGGCCTCGTGGTTGCCTTTGAGGAAATGAGCCTCAAACCCCTTCGGCAATCCGCCCACCAGACGCTCAATTACCGCGCGGCTGTCGGGCCCCCGATCCACATAGTCGCCGAGAAAGACGAGCGTCGGCCGGTCGGCGGGGGTGCTCCTACGCGCATCGTTCTCGATCCGGCGCAGCATGTCGTCGAGCAGGTCAGCCCTGCCGTGGATGTCGCCCACGGCGTACAGAACCTGACCCTCGGGCAAAGCCGGATGATTTGGGGACGACAAGGAGGTCAATGTCACAGGCGGCGCTGTTTAATCGGAATGGACGCTATTTAATGCAATCGAACGCAATTCGGCGCTGGAATGTCCAGGCAAAATTACGGGAAGACGTCATATCAATTGAAATGGAATTCTCTGTGTTGAGCGCTGCTCAGCTGTTTTCAGTCTTGCCTGACCGCTCACGATAGAGGCTCGCAGGCAAGCCGAATACCGTGGCCACGCAGTTCGTCCTGAGGCCGATGAACAGGACCATTTCCCCGCTGCGGAGCTTGTCGTCCTCGGTGATGACGTAAAGCTTTTCGACATTCAGCGATGGCAGCCCTTTCAGGGCAAGGGCGCGCGCTTCGAATGCCTTGAGATCGTCTCCCGCGAGATAATCGTATTTGGCGTGGACCTGCTTGATCGCCGCAGTGATCTCGCTCTCGGGTTTGCAGGCTAGTGGGGCCTTGGGCGGCCAATCATTATTGTAATAGGTCGTCCCGTAGGCTTGCACGAGCGGCCCGAGCCGCTCCGAATAAGCCTTGAGTCCAGCAAGGCCGAGGAGCGCGATGGCGAGTACTAGGCCGACTGCTAGTCTTGACCGGGGTGACACGGTCAGGTCCTCCGCTGTCGACGCCTAGTATAAGCCCGCCTCGCCGATCTAGATAACGGAATCCGTCTCGCAGACCACAGTGTCCTGGTGCCCACATTCGGGAAGCTTGTAGCCGATCAGGGCACCAGTCCTGAGATCAACGATGGGCGCCGGGCAGCCGATCCGCCACACTCGCCAGGGCGTACCCCTGTGGGATTGATCCCATTCGGTTGCGAGCGTGATCCCCGCCCGCGCGCACTGCTCGGTAACGGTGAAATTCGGGTTGAGCGGCGGGGTGGGATCGTCGGTCGGGTTGACCTTCATCCCCTCGGCAGGATCGTAGAGCTGAACTTCGTTGCGCCGGCAGACCATCATCGAATTGGGAGTGTCCCATTTCAGGTTCTCCCAGTGAGTGAATGATGAATTCTGATCGGGAGCGCCTGCGCTGATGGTCTTGCAGACGATGAGCACGAGCACGGGAGGAATTTGCACGCCCATGGCTTAAGCCCTCCACTGGAGCGTGACACCCTTGGCGGGTGCAACCCAACTCGCGAAGAGATTGAGCTTGGAGGGTGGGGCCGTGGGCGGCTGCCGCTTCTCTTGGGCTGTAGCGAGAGCGGAGAGAAGCAGGCTCGCCGATGGGGCCAGCGTCAGCGTCGTTAGCATCGGTAAGGGCCTCCTAATGGAGTTTCTAATCAACACCACTTGGTCCCAGGCGGAGTCCTTGCTCCGGTCTGGAAATTTGCCCTTGACGCATCCTCCATGTTGCAACGCGAAATATGACGCCTAGTTCCAGTCGGCTCCTCCTGCGTCTCATCTCACGACAAGACCGAAGTCGTCTCTCGTGAGCGCCGGTAAGCCTATGTGTTCAGCCTCATTTTCGGTTCCAATCGCAAATTGACGAGAACTGGCTACGCGATGAACTCCGGACCAGCTGTTTCGCAAGTGCAACGTTGCACTGCAAAATGCCGATTCGCAAGCCATATCTAGGGTAGGCCTAATGATCCTATTGGGGTAGAGCACGCCGGCAACACTCGGCAGAGTTTTGGCAGGTTACCCACCATCTGCCCGGCCAATTTGCTCAGTTTAGTGGCAAATCTGGAACGTGATTGGCATTTGGGCAGCTCCCGTGGAATGCGCTGATGCCGGCCCGAAGAGCCTGGATACGGTGCCTGAGGCGTTCCGCCGCAGGCCTGGTTCGCCGATCCAGCGTGTCGGCGCGCCCGAACCAGCCCGCGCTGAGTGCGATCGTCGAACCCGACGCTCGTGTCCCCACCCGCTATCAGCGCGTGTGCCGCGGAACCCAACCGATAATCCGACAGCAAAATCGGCGACTTGGTCTATGCCATCCCGAGACATCTGGTTAGTATCCCGCGCCAAGGAGCCAAGGTCGGGCGGTCGAGGGTGTCTCGCGCACAAGTCCAAGAATGAAAAACGCGCCGATCACTTGCGCGGGGCCAGCTCGTAGCCAGTGAAGCTAGGCTGAGAGTCTCAGTTGATCATGTTTAGAAATTTAAGCACCAGCACCAAGCTCTTCATTCTTTGCAGCATGTTCCTCATCGCGATTGTCGTCGCGATCTATAGCCTCGTTGCCGAAAAAGAGATTGCGATCCAATTTGCCCAGAAAGAGCTGGTCGGCGTCCGTTATCTTGAAAATCTGCGCGGCGTCTATGCTGCAATCCTCGGCGAGGCAACGCAGAGTGAGGCCGCCGGTCAGGCGCAGCCCTCGCCTGATGACACGCTGAAGGCGCTCGATGCGGCCGAGCAAGAAGCCGCCGGCATACTGCAAACCGCAGCGCTCGAGCAGGCCTTGGAGACCACGCTGCGCAAATTGTGGTCCAAGGGAACGGAAGGCGACCGCAGCGCCCTGGTCATCGAGGCGCTCGCCAAGGCGCGCGATCTCGCCACGCGCATCGGCGACGATTCAAATCTCGCCCTCGATCCAGATCTCGACAGCTACTACCTCCAGGACACCGTGGTCAGGCAGATGCCGCGCCTGCTTGGCGAAATCGGCGAGACCGAGGCCTCGCTAAAAGCTCCGGCCGCAAATTCAAGTGATGAGAAAGCTCGGGTGGTTGCGCTTGGCGCGATAGCGCGATCCACCGCCGACGAGATCGAACGAAATCTGACCTCAGCCTATCGCGGAAATCCCGACGGGCAACTGCGGCAAACCATCGAAGGTGACGTCACCGAGATGCTGGCTAGCATCTCCTCGTACCTAAATGCCGTGAACCAGAGCGTAGCCGATCCGGCCGCGGTTCAATCCAGCGATCGCCTTTACGATGCGACCGTGAACAAGGCGATCGGTGCGTGGACGGTTGGCCAATCCGAGCTTAAGCGCCTCATCACTGCCCGCATCGATAATCTGCTCGGCCGGCTCTATCGCAGCCTTTGGCTCACCGGCGCGCTCGCGGCGTTGAGCCTCCTCCTTGCCTTTGTCACCTATCGCCACATCGTGCGACCGCTCGCGCGCCTCGAGGGAGTGGCGAGGACGGTGCGCGAGACCAAGGATTACCGCAACCGCATCGATTACAAGAGCGAGGACGAGATTGGGCGCCTCGCCGGCACCTTTAACGAGATGCTCGGCGAGCTCGAAACCGCGCACGAGCGGCAGATTGCCGAGCAGGAAAAAAAAGGTCTGCAAGCTATTGCCGACGTGCAGGCGTCCGCCCACGCCCACTTGTCCCGCCTGCTAAACGCGTCGCCCGCGGTGATTTATTGCCGCGCAGCGACCGATAATTTTCAGCCGACCTTCGTCAGCGAGCGCATCGTGGACCTGTTCGGCGTTACGCCCAAGGAGTATTTCGAGAATCCGGATCTGTGGCGCGACCGAGTGGCCCCCGAAGATATCCCGCGCATCGAGGCATGGGTCGATCGGGTCTTCGAGCGTGGGCAGCAGGAGATCGAGTACCGCTATCGTCGTAAGGACGGAACCTATTGCTGGGTGCACGATCGGCAACACGTGCTGCGCGATGCCAAGGGGCAGCCGGTCGAGATCGTAGGCTCCTGGACCGACATCACGGCGCGCAAAGAGGCCGAAGAGCAGCGAGAAACCGCGCGCTCACGGCTGACCCTGCTCCTCGGCGCGGCGCCGTCGGTCATCTACAGTTTCGCCGCAAGCGGCGATTTCGCGCCAACCTTCGTCAGCGCCAACATCGCGCACATGCTGGGCTATAGCCCCGACCAATATCTCAAGGATGCCGACTTCTGGCGCTCGCATGTGCACCCCGACGACCTGCCAGAGGTCGAGGCGAAGCAGGCCGAGCTGTTCAGGAAGGGCGTGAACCTCGCCGAATATCGCTTCCGCAAGAAGGACGGCACCTATTGCTGGGTGAGCGACGAGCAGCATCTCATCCGCGACAAGCACGGCCATCCGATCGAGGTCGTGGGCTCGTGGAGCGATATCGACGCTCGCAAGGAGGCCGAGCAGGCGTTCCAGGCGGCTCAGCTGGAACTTGAAAAGGCCACGCAGGCCGCGCTCGAAGCCAACGAGGCTAAGAGCGTGTTCCTCGCCAATATGAGCCATGAGATCAGAACGCCCATGAACGCGATTATCGGTCTCTCGCATCTCGCGCTTAAGACCGAGCTTACCCCGCGCCAGCGCGATTACGTGCTCAAGATCAAGAGCTCAGGCCAGCATCTCCTTGGCATCATCAACGACATTCTCGATTTCTCGAAGATCGAGGCCGGCAAGCTCTCGATCGAGACGATCGATTTCGACCTCGACAAGGTGCTGGAGAATGTCGGGAACCTGATGAGCGAAAAGGCCTCGGCCAAAGGCCTAGAGCTCATTTTCGAGGTCGCCCCCGAC
>JBKPSQ010000143.1:0-3072 GCA_046735075.1 Pseudomonadota bacterium | reverse complement strand
CTAAAGCCGAGCGTCGCCGACTTGAGCACAAGCGCGGCGAGCGGGATGAGCACGATGAGGCTCAGATAGGTCAAAGTAAAACCGAGCGCCAACCCGAAACCCGGGATGGCGCTCGGTCGCTTCAACGCTAGGCCGCGGGCGCCGGCCATTTGCGTCGACTCAGTTGGTCGATTTCGGCTGATAGACCTTATCGAAGATGCCGCCCTCGTCGAAATGCTTTGGCTGCGCTTTGGCCCAGCCGCCGAACAGCGGGTCGTCGATCGATACGAGCTTCACGTCGGGGAAGCGCGCGAGGTCCTTGGGATCAGCAGATTTCGGATCTGACGGACGGTAGTAATTGTGAGCGATGATCTTCTGCGCCTCCGGTGTGTAGAGGAAGTTCAGATAGGCTTCGGCAGCCTTCCGGGTACCTTTGGCGTCAACCACCTCGTCCACCACAGCGACGGGAGGCTCGGCCTTGATCGAGAGAGAGGGCACGACGATCTCGAATTTGTCGGCGCCAAGCTCGTCAAGCGCGAGGAAGGCTTCGTTCTCCCACGCAAGAAGCACATCGCCGATGCCGCGCTGGGCGAAGGTCGTGGTCGAACCGCGCGCGCCAGTGTCGAGCACGGGCACGTTGGCGTACAGCTTCTTGATGAACTCCTTATCCTTGTCTTCGCTATGCCCAAACTTGTTGTCGGCGTAAGCCCAGGCCGCGAGATAGTTCCACCGGGCGCCGCCGGAGGTCTTTGGATTTGGCGTAATTACCTGGATTCCATCCTTCGTTAGATCGTCCCAATCCTTGATGTTCTTTGGATTGCCCTTGCGGACGAGGAAAACGATGGTCGAGGTATAAGGTGCCGAATTGTCCGGGAGACGCTTCTGCCAGTCGGCTTTGATCTTTCCGGTCTTGGCTATCGCATCGATGTCGCCCTGAAGGGCGAGCGTCACGACATCGGCCTGAAGTCCGTCGATCACGGCGCGAGCCTGCTTGCCTGAGCCGCCATGCGACTGTTCGATGGCAATGGTCTCCCCGTTCTTAGCCTTCCAATCCTTGATGAAGGCCTCGTTCACTGCCTTGTAGAGCTCGCGAGTGGGATCGTAGGAGACGTTGAGAAGGGTGGTATCAGCGAGCACGGCGCTCGCCGTCAGCGTACTCAGAATAAGTGCCGCGCCGGCGGCAAGGGTGCTTCGAACTCTCATAGAAGGGGATCTCCTCTGTGATAACACCCGAAACTCTATCTGATGGGTAGTGTATATCAAGGGGGGACCATACCATAATTTTCCCCCCCGGCAATCGGCCTCGCTAGAGAACGGCGGCGCAGGGAAAATTGTTTCCGGCAAGCCGGCCCCGAAACGCGATTTTGGGAAGAAAGAGCCCTAGGAA
Source organism: Pseudomonadota bacterium (assembly GCA_046735075.1). Lineage (GTDB taxonomy): Bacteria > Pseudomonadota > Alphaproteobacteria > Rhizobiales > Methyloligellaceae > Methyloceanibacter. Next base: position 1,706 of record JBKPSQ010000143.1, on the reverse strand, counting down.
ACGGGCTCCATGGCCGTGGATTCAACGCCTGCTGGTCTGGTAATGGCGTCCGCAATGGTCGTGCGATCAAGCACCTCGCGCGCAGAATTGGTCACCAGCGCGAAGACATGCCTGATCTCGCAATCCTCCTCGGTGCGGCAGTCGTTGCAGCGCCGATAGGCTATGCGGCTCAAGCAAGGGAGTGGGGCGAGCGGCCCGTCGAGAATACGAAGGACCTGGCCAAACGTGATCTGGTCGGCGGGCATTAGGAGCGCGTAACCCCCAAGCTTACCCCTGCGGCTCATGACGATGCCGTGGCGCTTCAACTCAAGGAGGATTTGCTCAAGAAACTTGCGCGGGATTCTCTCTTTTCCTGCGATCTCCCCGATCATCATGGAGTCACCCGCACGAGCCAGGGCCACGAGGGCACGGAGAGCATATTTTGCTTTTTGCGAAATCACCTAGAAGCCCGGAAACCCGATCTGATATGTCGGGTAGATAACTGCTTCGCGCAACCAAATCAACGTTGCGCCAGGGACCTTCCGCTGGTTCGAGGCCTTGACGAAAGCGGCGGCGTTGCTCATCAAACGGGGAGCGACAAGCCGCCGTGCGAGAAAAATTGCCCAAAAAGCTGCATATCAAGACCTTCGGCTGCCAGATGAATGCCTACGACTCCGAGCGCATGGCCGAGGCGCTCGAGCCGCGAGGCTATACGCTGACGCAGGATCTCGGAGAGGCCGATCTTGTCATCCTCAACACTTGCCATATCAGGGAAAAGGCGGTCGAGAAGGTCTATTCAGAGCTCGGCCGGGTGCGGCTCGAAAAGGAACGGCGCAAGGCCGAGGGTTTCGAAACCCTAGTCGCCGTTGCTGGCTGCGTTGCCCAGGCCGAAGGCCAGGAGATCATTACCCGCGCCCCAGTCGTTGACATTGTGGTCGGCCCTCAAAGCTATCACCGCCTCGCTGATTTCGTTGCCGATGCGCAATCGGCGTCCCTTGGCGTGGTCGCAACCGAGTTTCCCGCCGAGGATAAGTTCGCCCATCTGCCTCAACGCTCCAAGGCGACGCAGAGAGTCTCGGCCTTCCTCACCGTGCAGGAGGGCTGCGATAAGTTTTGCACCTTCTGCGTCGTGCCCTATACGCGCGGTGCAGAGTTCTCGCGAGCTCCCGCACAGATCATCGCCGAGGCGAAAGACCTCGCCGCCACCGGTGTGCGCGAGATCACTTTGCTCGGGCAGAACGTGAATGCCTATCACGGCAAGGTGGCCGACGGGCACACTTGGTCTCTTGCAAAACTACTGAGACAGCTCGCGAAGATCCCCTCGATAGAGCGGTTGCGCTACACCACGAGCCACCCACTCGACATGGACGACGAGCTGATTGGACTGTTTGGCGAAGAGCCGAAGCTGATGCCTTATCTCCACCTGCCGTTCCAGGCAGGCTCCGACCGCATCCTCAAGGCGATGAACCGCAGGCATACCATCGCCGAATACGAGGAGATCATCGGCAAAGTGCGGGAGGCGCGGCCCGATATCGCACTTTCCACCGACATTATTGTGGGCTTTCCCGGCGAGACAGATGAGGACTTCGAGGAGACGCTGTCGCTCGCCACGCGCGCTCGCTTCGCCCAGGCCTTCTCTTTTAAGTATAGCGCTCGGCCCGGAACGCCGGCCGCGGGCTTCGAAGGCCAGGTCCCGGAGACGACCAAGCGCGAGCGCCTTCATGCCT
>JBKPSQ010000142.1:0-5150 GCA_046735075.1 Pseudomonadota bacterium | reverse complement strand
CTCGATGCGCAGGATCTGCTCGGACCGCCCGAAGATGCCGAACCGTTGCTCGAGAAATTGACCGGCAAAGTGGTTCTCATCGGCTCCGATCTCAATGACATGGACCGGCATTTAACGCCGATGTCGGTGGTGGATGAGACGCGGCTGCCGGGGGTAAATATCCACGCGCAAATGGTCGCCCAACTCATCGACGATCGCTGGGTTCGAGAATTCTATCTGCCGGAAGAGTTGCTCATGCTGCTGGCACTCGGCGCTGCGGGGCGCCATGAGCCGGCACAAAGTGCTGGGAAATTTCACTAAGCTGGTCGCATCTTCGGGCTCGATCGTCCTCATCCTGGCAGGATTCGCTTCGTTCAAGTTGTTCGGCCTCATCTTGCCTTATGCAACGGCACTGAGCGCTTGGGTCGGGTCGATTGGCTTGAGCGAACGCATCGACAAAACCTACGATCAATTGGCTTCCATGTGGCGGTTCGTCCGAATTGAAGGGAGATGCGATGGCAAAGAGTGTACCGCTTGGGATTTACGCTGGGCTCGCGCTATTTGCGGGGACGGCTCTGACCGTTCAGCCGGCGCAGGCTGATGTGAAGATCTTGCAGTCGAATGTGCCGGACATCCGGAAGGGCACGGTTCTCAAAGATGAGGACATTCTCGATGTGCCCGAGAACAAGACAGTGAAAGTGTTGCTCCTGCCCTCCAAGGTCACCAAGAAGATTGCCGGACCCTATAAGGGAACGGCACCAGACTATGCTCCCTCCACCATGCCGACCGTGCAGGTCAAGCCTTCGGAGCAGATCGACACGGGCACGACGGTGAGCTCGCCGCCGCCCATCGATGCGCCGTGGCTGAAGGAAGAGACACCCGGGCAATAGCCGCCGAATTTATTCATGGGGTTGCGCCGCGGCGAGCGTCCGCTCGTCGAGCGCCACGGCCTTCACCAGCGCGAAAACGCGGTCGCCCTTGGCAAGACCGAGTGCATTGATAGCCTTGCGGGTCGCGAGCGCAAACAGTTGGCCATGCCCATCGAGCGCGATCGTAACGCCGGCGACCGGGCCATTTTCCATTTCGATATCGGTGATTGTACCGGCAAGCGTGGTCTGCACACTCAAGCCCTCGCTGCGCGCCTTGGCGAGCGTGATGTCGGTCGCTTTGACGACGATGCGGGCTTCACGTCCGATCGGTCCTGCACGACCGGTGAGCCAGATGGTCCCGGCAGGATGCGAAATCTCGGTAAGACCATAGGCGTCGGTGCCGGCAAGGCGCCCGGTGATGACCGAGGTGCGCTCGAAGCGGCTCATGCCGGTATCGCGCAAGCCTGGTCCAAGCGCGTCGCCGGCGCTGCCGATGGCTATGACCCGGCCTTGTTCCATCACCACCACGCGGGAGGCGAGCCGCGCCACCTCGTCTACCGAATGCGAGACATAAACGATGGGCACGCGGAATTCGTCACGCAGCCTTTCGATCAAAGGCAGGATCTCGAGCTTGCGCTCCATATCGAGCGAGGCAAGCGGTTCGTCCATCAAGAGAAGTTTCGGCGCGGCGAGCAGCGCCCTGCCGAGTGCCACGCGTTGCCTCTCGCCGCCCGAGAGACGCGCCGGCTTCCGCTGCAGGATGTGAGAGACGCCGAGCGTCTTGACCACCGATGAGAAGGAGACATTTCCCTCATCGCGCGCGGCGAACCAGCGGCCGAACAGAAGATTCTGCCTGACGGTGAGATGGGGAAAGAGCTGGGCGTCCTGAAACACGAGCCCGATATGCCGGCGATGTGGCGGCACAAAGATCCCGCGGTCGGTATCAACCAGAATGACATCGTCGAGCGAGATGCGCCCGCGATCGGGCCGGGCGAGCCCGGCGATCAAATTGATGGTGGTCGACTTGCCGGCGCCAGAGCGGCCGAACAGCGCCGTGACGCCTTCGTCGTTTTTGAAAGCGACATCGAGATGGAAGCCGCCGAGTGCAAGCTTGACGTCCACGCTGATCATGCGCGGATATATAATGGACGTCCGGAAAGCGGGCGAGCCGTTTACTGCTTAGCTGATGGTTTGCGCCAAGCGGCACTTTTAGGCTAGGCAGAGCCAACTCTAGCGTCGTGGATCGAACAATAATGATGGTGAACACGCGCCGCAGGGCGCTTGGCCTTCTCCTTGCCACTGCCGCTGGCTTGCGGCTGCTGCCGCAAGTGCCGCGCGCGCTGGCAGCCAAGGGCGATTGCTACGATTCCAAGGATTTCGGCCCGTGGAAAGCGCAAGCGACTAACGCGCAGGCCGGCGTGCGCATGACCGAAGTCAAATTCGTCGATGGACAAGACTGCGACCTTCGCATCGACCTGCAGGTCGCCGCGAGCTTCGACGCCAAGATCGTGGTCTATGGCAGTTCCGACACCACCAAGCTCACAAAGAAATTTCTGATCGCTCCGGAGAACCGCTTCATCGCGCGCAATCCTGACGGCAAGGAAGTCGCGAACGAGCCGCTATGCGGCAACTGCACGGACATCTTCGACAACAAAGTGAGCATCGTTCTCCCGCTCGCCACTGCTCCACTGTTCCGCGACGAGAAAGCCTGCGAGCTCGCAGTCAAGCTCGGTGACAAGAAGGAGTGCCGCTTCAAGGTCGAATGCGAGAGTTTGCGGGCGGGCCTTGATTGGGCAAGGGAACGCCAGACCGCCCTCGCAGAGGTGGCAGCCGATCAGAAATGCAATCCGCCCGAAAGCTGCTTCATCACATCAGCATGTTGCGAGTTGCTTGGTCTCAGCGACGATTGCTTCGAGTTGCGCACGCTTCGCCGTTATCGCGACCAGGTGCTCGCCAAGCAGGCTCACGGCCGAGTGGCGATTGCGCGCTACTATGAGCTCGCGCCAACGATCCTCGCACGGTTTCCAGTAGAAACGCGTGCGAGGCACCTGCTCTCGATCTATCTGCGCTACGTCCTGCCGAGCGCGCTTGCGGCGTCTGTTGGCCTCGACACTCTGGCCTATAGACTTTATGCGCGCATGATGGAGGACCTGACCCGTCGATTTGCACCAGAGCTCCGCCCCCGCGAGCCGTAGTCGGCGATTAGCTGCGAATCTGCCCGATTACAGCCGCACGGCCGCCGCGGCGGCGTGCTCAATGCGCGCACGGCAGAATCCGTGAAGCTCAGGGAACGAACAGGAGGTTTGCAAGTTCATTGAGGTTGGGCGCGATCCAAGGGCACTGGAATGCGCCGCGAGCGGGGAACGGGGAGCACAACCGCGCGAGGATGTTCGTGCGGACGAAGGAGGGACCAAGTTCATGTTCAGTTCCAGTACGCCCTCGGCCGGGCATCCGGATTGGCACCCAGTGCATCGCGTCAATGCGTTGCTCCGCTCGGCTCTTCTCAATCCGGCAGCCCCATCGGCTGCGTCCTCGCAGGAACTCGGCAGGATAGATCTGGGGGCTGCATGGGATGGCCTCAAAGCCTTCCCGGAGATCGCCCATCCCGCATCTCTTGCCGAAGGGTTCGACTTTCTCGCACTGAGGGAAGAGGTCGCCGGCCCGTCCAGACGCGACATGCAGTCCGCGCCCGAGCACCGGCCTGATGAGATCGATCTTCGCCTGCTCGATGCCGGCCTATGGGATGGCAATGGCGAGGCTGGCGAGGGAGAAGCTTTCGCCGGCGACACGCAGCTTGATACCGCGTCCCGGATGGTCGCGCCGCAAGCTCATGTCGAGGCACTAGTTCACGAGTTCTACCGGCGGCAGCACCGGGCGACTTTGCTGGTCGCAGGTTCGCTCGTCGCGGCGGTGCTTCTCACCTTTGGTGCTTTCTTGCTGATCGGCAGCCTCGTGGCACATGGGGTGAGGACGGGCGCCAACTGGCCGTCGCACTCGAGCTCGATTGCCTGGAAAGGACCAGCCGGCCTCGCGCCAGCGAAATTCCAGCTTATATCTGCCCGCGCCAAGGGCGAGCAGTTACTCGTTCCTGCCGCGGCGCATGCGACCGCGCCCTCGTTCAGCGATCGACCCCTCGGTGTTCAAGTCATCCTCGCAACCAGCGGACGGCCGCTCGCTCTCGGCCCCCTCCTGCCCCCGAGCCATGCCCGTTATCTTTTCATCCGCGGGCTTCCCGCCGAGGCTGAGCTTTCCGCCGGACGGCGGAGCAGCAGCGGCGCGTGGTTCGTCAAGGAAGAGGACGTCCAAGGCCTCGCGCTCTCGGTGGATGACGCCGCCAAGGGCGACTATCCCGTCGACATCTACACGCTCGAATCGGGCGACGCACCGCAGGCGCGGCGAAGCGTTGTGCTGCGCGTCGAGACCGAGCAGCAAAATGATCAGCAGGTGCCAACCATGGATTGGGCCTCAGCCCTTGTCGACTCGATGCCGAGCCCAAGCGCGATGGTCAATCCAGCCGGCACAGCGCGTGACGATCCTCGCTAGTCTTTCGGTTTCAGGCCCGTCCGACTAGCGCGAGGAAGGGGCCGCAGCCGCCAGTCCGATGGAGGCTATCGGGGGGAACGGCGGCTGCGGCCTTATCAATCTTTGAAATGACGTCGAGACATCAACGAACGCGCATGCCTGCGGCTGCGTCGTAGTGCAAAGGCTTGTCGGATTTCGGCAACGGCGCATCCTGCGGCCCGATGGTGGTGCCATAAGGCCAGTCCGCCGGGCAGACTGCGATGTAGCGCGCATACCCGCCAAGCCCGCCGCCAAATTTCGGATAGCCGATGATGACGAGGGCGCCAACCTCCGGCACCTTGTCGAGATTGGCGACGCCTTCGGCTTGCGCATAACCGTTGTGCATTAGCCAATGCTCGCCCTCGAGATTGGGCGTCGAATCCGTGTCGAGCGGTTCGTGTCCGTGGAACAGAATGTGGCGCTGCTCATGCAGGAACTTGAGCGCCTCTAGCCCAACACCTGGAAACTCTTTCAGCGTGGCAAGCTTGGGGTCGGGCCATGCCTTCGACCAATCGGAGCGCACAAACACGACCGATCCTTCTGGGATGCGGCCGTGCTGCTTTTCCCAGGCCTCGATGTCGGCGACCTGAAGCGCGTAGTTCGGGTTGGCCTTCAATTGCTCGACGATCGAGATAATGACAAGCGGGCGGATCGCGTAAGTGGCTGGCAGCTCATCGATCGCCGGATATTCAGGAGCCCAATGGGCCGGAGGATCGAGCTGCGTGCCGAGCTGGTCTGTCT
>JBKPSQ010000141.1:0-3707 GCA_046735075.1 Pseudomonadota bacterium | reverse complement strand
CCCGCGTCCCATGCAGCTATCCATTCCGATAACGCCGTTCAAGCCGACGAGGAACAGCAAATGCTGTCCTCGTCGGCCCTGATTCCGGAAACCAAGCGTCTCTTAGAGGCAGCTATTCGGATCGGTGTCTGAGTTATAGTTGCACGGCGACCAGTAGGGGTCGTGTGCCTGGCGAAGATCAGGGACTTCGCGCATCCGCATTTCGGCACGGCGCTCGTGATGCGAAATTGTAGCGTGATGTTGAGGCGTCGCGGGCTCGGGGCCATAGTTGGCTAAAGCGGGCACCGCCGAGGCTGCGACCAAGGCGAGCGCGATGAGAACTTTCTTCATTGCTCGATCTCCGTGATTGGATAGTTCTGGGAACGAACTCGCGTCGAGGATTTCGTTTCGCGAGCAAAACAGACATAGGACCGGGATTTACCCGCCGCTGTGCCGGTTTTGCTATTGATGTCCCGTACTTGCGCCGATCGCTTTCGCGGCGGCTGGTGCGGCGTGATCCCGGGGGATCGGGCAGCCTCGGGCTGCCTCAGGGATTGATGCGGCTGATCTTGGAGCCTTCCAAGGTCAAATTATACATCAACCCTTTTTGATCAATGATGAAGCCGATGACCGGCTGCGTGACCTTATCGGTATCGATCGAGCCGCCAATGCCCACGGTAATGATTGCCACCGATCCGTCGACGCCGACCTTCCAGCCCGCGGTGCGATCAAACTGGTTGAGCGCGTCCTGGGTCATGAACATGATGATGACCGATCGTTCTTGCACGCCGAGTTGGAAGCCGAAGGAGCCGGAGATCAGGTTGTAATACCCGGCCACCCGGTCCTTGTTCAGCATGATGCCTTCGCCGTACTCGCCGCCAAAGCCGATCCCAGCCTTGATCACCGAAGGAAACACGAGAATTCCGGCGGCCTTGTTGGCAAGCTCGCGCGCGCCCGGGACCTGATCGACGAAGCTGTGCAGGGTGTTATTGGCGTCGCGGTCGATCTCGGCGGCGGAAGCCGCCGCGCTTCTTTCCGGCTGCGCCACTAATGCCGCTGCCATAATGACAGCGAAGCAAACCGCCCCTAGCGCCGTCCGCATGGTCAAGCCCCTCCCCAGATTCCGCGAGCCAATCTTCAGCCTAACCGGAGCAATCTCAGCCTAGAATTGCGGCAGGGCCGCGACGATCCGCATCAGGCGACGTGGGTCTTGAGTTCTCCGCGCACCCTGTGCGGGTGGGTGAACACCTCGAACCCGTCCTTTCGGGCAATGGCCACCAGCGTCATGCCGCAGGCCTCGGCCATGCGCACGGCCAAGGCCGTCGGCGCCGAAACGGCGACGATGATCGGGGCGGCGATCGCCGCCGATTTCTGCACCATCTCGACCGAGACGCGGCTCGTCAGCACCACGAGACCCTCGCGCGCCGTCGCTCCGTCGCGGGCAAGCGCGCCTCCGAGTTTATCGAGCGCATTGTGGCGGCCAACGTCCTCACGAACCGCGACGATACCGCGCTCTGGCGTCCAGAAGCCCGCGGCATGCACTGCACGGGTTTCCCGGTTGAGCGTCTGCAAAGGAAAGAGAGAATCCACCGCGGTCATGATCTGACTTGGCGTGAACACGCGGCCTTCACCCACGCTGGACGGTGGCCGCATCGCCTCGACGAGGCTCTCGATGCCGCACAGCCCGCAACCGGTCGGGCCCGCCATCTTCCGCCTGCGTCCAAGAAATTCGGCCGCCTCCGGTGCCTTCAGCCAGATGCGCAGCTCGATGCCGACGTCCTCCTCGACGATCTCGATCGTGTCGATGGCGTCGATCGAGGAGACCACGCCCTCGGTCAGGCTGAAGCCCACGGCAAAGTCCTCGAGGTCTTGCGGCGTCGCCATCATCACCGCGTAAGAGGCGGTATTGAAGGTGAAGGCCACCGCCGTCTCCTCGGGGATGGCCCGCTCGCCTTCGGCGAGACTGGCGTCGCGCCAACTGACGCGGGGAACTCGGACCACAGGATTCGGCAAGGGCTTGCTCCGAAAGCTTGATTCGGGTCGAAGCTAGTCCGTCGCACTAGGCCTTACAAGCACCGGTAGTGCGGGCATTGGCCGGAATTCGACATTTCTACCACGCCAGACCTGCGACGCGGATGACGCCGCTTCGCGCTCAGTCTTGCTCTAAAGTCTCACTCGCGATGACCCCGATCCTTGCTTCTTTATCCACAGCAATTGGCTTGGCGACGCTCCTGTGGTGCGTGCCTACCTCGGCGCAAGCTGAGGACTCCGACCGCAAGCCTTGCATCGAAGATGCCATGCTCGTGTTCGATGCGTCGGGGTCGATGGCAGGCAACGTCAACCAGGGGATCGCCACCATCACGCCGCGGATCGATGCGGTGCGCTCGGCGCTCGCCAAGATCTTGCCGAGCGTTACCAGGCTCCGTCGCGTCGGGCTTATCACCTATGGCCCGGGGCCCTATCAGCAGTGCAACGTCCAGCTCAATCTCAAGCCGACCGCGAACGCCGGGGATCTGATCATGCGCGAAGTGAATGCGCTCACGCCCGGCGGAAAGACGCCGCTGACGGCGGCCGTAGGCCAGGCAGCCGATGTGCTCGACTTTCGCGCCAAGCCCGGCGTGATTGTCGTGCTCACCGACGGTGAGGAGACTTGCGGCGGGTCTCCCTGTGACCTCGGCAAGGCACTGCACGCGGCAGCCAACAATCTCACCATCCATGTGATCGGCTTCCGCATGAAGAATTTTTCCTGGACCGGCGAGCAGAGCATTCTCGACGTAAAATGCCTCGCCGACCAGAACGGCGGCCTCTATGTCAGCGCAGATACGGAGCAGGACTTAGCAGAAGCGCTTGAGAAGACGCTTGGCTGCCCAATGTTATCGGAAAAAACGGCTGATCGTCCCGCCACCACCGCGGCTCAATAAAGAAGATAAGGTTTCCTGATGTCCTCGAACGCGACGATGCCGGCCACCCAGCTCTCCGCGATCTCATCGAGCGGGATCTGCTGCTCGATCTGCTCACGGAGCGCGGTCGAACCGGCAAGGATGTCGATCGGCATCTTGTCGTGCTCGTACTCGTAAGGCGGATCGCGCCATTTGAATTGCTTCGGCGCAAGCCCGTAGCATTCGCGGAGCAGCGAGACGCCGGTCTTGACCGACTCGAAATCGCGCCGCGACGTCACGTGGATCTGGCAGCCGCCGCAAGGAACCCGCGCATGCTTCTGGAAGGTCGGCTCGAAGCCTGCGGCACGGAAATGGACGCCGGGTAGCCCGACCTCGTTCAGGCGCGCGGCGAGCTGCTCGCCATCGAGCCAAGGCGCGCCGATCAGCTCGAACGGCCGCGTTGTCCCACGTCCTTCCGACAGCATGGTGCCTTCGAACAGCACGGTGCCGGGATAAACGATCGCCGTGTCGACTGTTGGCATGTTCGGCGAGGGCAGCACCCACGGAATATCAGTCTCATCGAAATAGCTGTCGCGCAACCAACCCTGCATGGGAATGATCTCGAGCTCGGCGCCGATGCCATGATGCTCGTTGAACAGCCGCGCCAGCTCGGCCACGGTCATGCCGTGCCGCATGGGGATGGGAAACTGGCCGACGAAGGACTCATACCCCGGCTCGAGCATCGGCCCTTCGACAGCGACGCCGCCGATCGGATTCGGACGGTCGCAGACGATGACCGGCAGCCCATGGCGCGCAGCCGCGCGCAGGCAATTGGCCATCGTGTAGATG
>JBKPSQ010000140.1:0-9679 GCA_046735075.1 Pseudomonadota bacterium | reverse complement strand
CAGTGGTGCAAGGCAAACTGCCGGAGGTAACCGGGGTTCCGATTTGGACTATTTGCTCATTTAACGACGTCGTCGGAACACCTACCAAGTTTTTTGGAGCGTGTTAGACAGCGGCAACGCGTCACCTGCTCCTGCCGATTTTCTGGCGCAATGTTGCAACACAAGCCCGCCCATGACACAAACCATCCAACACGTCTCAGATACCGCCTTCATGGTGGCAGGCTTCCGCGCGGCTGAGAGCGAGCGCCCAAGACCGCTGTTCCGCGATCCACTCGCGGCGAAGCTCGTCGGCGATCACGGCGAGAAGATCCTAGCAACGATCCCGAGACATTTCGTCGGCGCCTGGTCGGTGGTGATCCGCACAGTGATCATCGACGACTATATCCGGCAGGCGATCGCTGCCGGCGTCGACACCATCCTCAATCTCGGGGCCGGGCTTGATACGCGACCATACCGTATCGACCTGCCGAATTCGCTCCGCTGGATCGAGGTCGATTTCCCCCACATGATCGAGCTCAAGGAGCAACGCCTGGCTGGCGAGAAGCCGAGCTGCCGGCTCGAGCGCATCAAGCTCGATCTTACCGACCGGGCGCTGCGGCGCCAGCTTTTCGCCGACGTCAGCGCGTGGGCGGGCAAGATCCTCGTGCTCACCGAGGGCGTCATTCCCTATTTGACCAACGACGATGTCGCGGAGCTGGCCGACGATCTTAGGCAAGTCAAGAAGATCGGCTTCTGGATCACCGACTATTTCTCGCCGGAGGCCATTCGCTTCGGCGAGAAAATGCGTGCGCGCTTCATGCGCAACGCACCGTTTCAGTTCAATCCGCAAGACTGGTTTGCCTTCTTCGCCGACCACGGCTGGCGAGCTTCCGAGGTGCGGTACATCTCGGAAGAGGCCAAGCGGCTCGGCCGTCCCGTTCCGCTGCCATTCTTCATGCTGGTTTGGCTCGGCCTCAAGACGTTGTTCGCGTCGCGAGTGCGCCGGGAGCAGCTGAAAAGATTCGCCGCCTACGTGCTCCTGGTCCCGAAGTCCTGATCCATTCAGAAGCTCGCGTTCAACGAGCCTTACTCAAGAGAGGCGTGCTTCCGGAGCGACAATCGACCGATTAGGGCGCAAGGCAAACGCTCACGCCCCAATGCTTACGCTGGCGCGCTCTTCATCAGGCCGCTTGGAGCAGGATCACCTGATCGCTCACTTCCGGCGGATGCGGGGCGAGGCTGGTGCGGGTCGCTCCAACTGGCGAGTTTCACCACCACACCCGATTGCGCCGCGCCATCCCCGGACTCTGTCGGTTCGATAATGTGCAGTCCGGTGCCATCGATGAAGAAGGTGTGATCCAAACAGCCTATTGAGCTGAGTAACTGCCGGATGAGTCTCCGGCACGGCTTCGGCCTGGAACTGGCTTAAGGTGCGTTCGACCATTTGTGACGACATTTTCATCGCAAAAACTCCTTTCGCTCGGCCGCCCATTGAGGCGGGTTCGAAGCCCCCGATTTTGATTGATCATTGACCTCTCTTCCCCGTCGCAGATTGGCGAATGTGCACATCGCAGCGACTTCGAGAGAGGGCTGCCCCTCGCTTGGGAAACCACCGGGGCATTGAATGGTTCACGTTTCCGCTTGCTTTTCTGTGTTCGAGCGGAGGGCGGGCGGTTTGGCCGCAGATGGCCTTGGAAAAAATGAAACCTTGCAGTTTCGCTCCGGATCGCCCCAACTCTGGCCGCCACCAAAAATCAGCGGGCCATATGGCTGACCAAGAGACTTTAGCGGTGCTGGAGAAGCGTCTCGGGCGGCGCCAGGCGCGGCAGCGTCTCGGCATCGAGAAAGACCATGAAGCACAAATTTTTGGCCACGGCTTGACCTTCTTTCACCTCGAGAACCTGCCGCTGTCGCACGCCTTGATTCGCGCGGCGCTGATGATGTCAGGCCTCTATTGGCGTGGCGTGAGCAATGCCGCTTCTGTCGAGCTCAAGCATCACCGAATTGCGCTGCGCCGGCTGCCGGCCGCTTTCGACGGCTTCACCATCCTTCAGCTCAGCGATCTGCACATCGATTGCAGCAAGTTGGCGATGGAGCGTGTCATCACGCTGCTCAAAGGCATCGACTATGACTTGTGCGTGCTGACTGGCGACTATCGCGGCGAAACTTATGGCCCCTATGAGGGGACGCTCGCCGGGATGGCGAGGATCCGCGCCGCGCTCAAGGGCACGGTCTATGGCGTGCTCGGCAACCACGACACGATCTTGATGGTGCCCGGCCTCGAGCAGATGGGTATCAAGATCCTGCTCAACGAGTCCGTCACTATCGAGCGAGGCGGTGCGCGCATCCACCTCGCCGGCATCGACGATGCTCACTTCTACCGCGTGGACAATATCGAGAAGGCGGCCTCAGGGATTCCGCATGAGGAGTTCTCGATCCTCATCTCGCATACGCCGGAGATTTACCGGCAAGCGGCCCACGCCGATTTCGATCTTCTGCTGAGCGGCCACACGCATGGCGGCCAGATTTGTCTGCCTGGTGGAATCCCGATCACACTCGATTCGGTGCTGCCACGCGCCTTTGGCGCGGGACCGTGGAAATATCACGACATGATCGGCTATACCTCGACTGGCGCTGGCACGACAATCGTGCCGACGCGTTTCAATTGTCGTCCCGAGATCACGCTGCATCACTTGCGCGTGGCTGGCACGCCGAGCATTGATCAATAGGGCGTATCGCGCAGGCGTAAGCGGAACAGGATGGGCGAGAGGATCAGACCTCCCGCGAAGAAGATCGCCACACCAGCTATGACGTCGAGCAACGTCACCGGAAGCAGCAGGCGGCATGCTGCAAGGGGAAAGAGCGACTCCGGAATGTAATCGAGACCAAACGCCATGCTACTTGGCGAACGGCCAAGCCTGCGCTTAACGAAACTCGAGAACAGGTCGCCGGCAATCGCGCCAACAGCAACCAGGACTCCGACCGTCCATGGTAGCCCGATCAACGGGGCGGCCAGCGTCGTCACCAGCAAGGAAAAAACTACGCCTCTGATCGTCTTCGAAGGCCCGAACAGAGGCCTCCGGTCGGGTAGAACCAACCTGCCATCGAGGGGCTGAGCGAACCATTCGCCGAGAGCCTTCTTGGCAAAGACTGGCACTCCGTTGGCTACGACGATGAGGATCAAAAGCCGAAATAGGAGGAGCGGGTGCATGAATCGTTCAGGTGCCTGAAAAACGCCTTGGGCAAGAGATTAGCTAGTAGCCGTTAAACTCCCACCGCGGCCCCCTGACGCCGTTTGAATATGAAATGAACCCTTGCCCCGGAAGCTGGGTTTAGCGCAATTCTGCCCGCCCGACCGAAGCGCCTAGAGCTTTCACCAATGAGCATCGAGACAAAAAGAGGTGCGGCCGCATCAGCCGTGCAAGGAACCGTCGTCGCGGTGCTTGCCGCCATCAGTGTCTGCCACATGCTGAACGATGTGATCCAGTCGCTGATCATGGCGATCTATCCCATGCTCAAGGAGAATCTCAGCCTCAACTTTCATCAGATCGGGCTTATCACTTTCACCTTCCAGTTCACCGCCTCGGTGCTGCAGCCGGTGGTCGGCTATTTCACCGATCGCTATCCGACGCCCTATTCGCTCGTGCTCGGCATGGCGTCCTCGCTGATCGGGCTGATCCTGATCGCGTTCGCCTCAACTTACTTGTTCGTCCTTGGTGCCGCCGCGCTGATTGGCATGGGCTCTTCGGTATTCCATCCCGAATCCTCACGCGTCGCCCGGCTTGCCTCGGGCGGCCGGCATGGCCTTGCACAATCTGTGTTCCAAGTCGGCGGCAATTTCGGCACCGCGCTCGGGCCATTGTTCGCAGCCTTCATTGTGCTCCCTTACGGACAGCACACCATCATCTGGTTTTCGCTCGTCGCGTTGATCGGCATGGTGCTGCTTGCCGTCATCGGCTCCTGGTACGGCAAGACGCTGAGACTGAAACGCGCTTCCAAGGCCATGGAGCGCGAGGCCATCGAGGAGGCGACCCACGGAAAAGTGGGACGGTCGATTGTCATCCTCATGGCGCTGACCTTTTCCAAGCATTTCTATCTGGTCAGCATCACCAGCTTTTACATCTTCTACTTGATCCACACGTTCGGCGTCTCGGTGCAGAGCGCGCAGCTTTACCTGTTTCTGTTCCTGGCAGCGGCCGCGGCAGGAACGGTAATTGGCGGCCCGATCGGCGATCGCATCGGAGCTCGGCGCGTGATCTGGTGGTCGATCCTCGGCGTCCTGCCCTTCACCCTTGCACTGCCTTACGTCGGGTTGTTCTGGACCGCTGTGCTCAGCGTGATCATCGGCGTGATTCTAGCGTCTGCCTTTCCGCAGATCGTCGTCTATGCGCAGGGACTACTGCCGGGCCGGGTCGGCATGGTGGCTGGTCTGTTCTTCGGCCTCGCCTTCGGCATAGCCGGTATCGGGGCAGCGGTTCTGGGCTGGCTCGCCGATGTGACCTCGATCGCGTTTGTTTACCATGTCTGCGCCTTCCTGCCGGCCATTGGTTTGCTCGCTGCGTTTTTGCCCGAGACGGCAAAGCCCAAACGCGCGAAAAGCCGAGCAAAAAGGTGACCGAGGGCCGCAGTCTCAAGCCTTCACCAAGATGACGGCGCTCCTCTCTTCGGTACGTCTTTCTTTGTTCCAGGCGCGTCTTGGCCTCGTCTTCGCGGCCGGTGAAACGAGACCTCGAAGCCGACATCCTGCCGCCGCTTTTGCTCGGCATTGCTGGGTGAGACAGTAAAGCCGAGACAGGTGCTTCGCGTTGTGGTTATTATGTTTTTCCTGGTTCCCGGCCTGAGGCCGTCCGGGATTTCATTACTTGCCGAGTGCGGCGGCCGGCAGGCTTAGGGTCGGTCTTGCGTGCAACCTGCTAGCCCGCTCGGGCGTTGAGGCGAAGTCAAGTTAACGAGGGGCAATCACATGCGTGACATAAGAGGGGACTTGCAAGACCGTGCCAGCCTGCTTGAAGAGCAGATCAACGCTCACGAGGCTCAATTCGAGAAGCTCGTGGAGCAAATCAGAGCCGAGCATGAAAGCCGGCTCGAAGACCTGAAAGCCGAATTTGCCGCGGTGACCAAGCTGCTCGAACTCGAACAGCGTCGTCTCGCCGCTGGCCAAGCACCGAAAGCTGCACCGGTGCAGCCTGCACCGCAGGCCGCCCATCAACCTTCGCATCATAGCGCTCACCAGGCCACACAGCAGAGCGCTCACCAAACGCACCAACCCGCGCATCAAGTGCATCAAGCGCATCAAGGCGGGGCCCATCAGCCCGCCCACCAGACTGCACCCCAGCCGCAGCAGCCATTGGCCGATTTCCTGGTCCGCAAGCTGAATGAGGTCGGCGCCAT
Organism: Pseudomonadota bacterium; assembly: GCA_046735075.1. GTDB lineage: Bacteria > Pseudomonadota > Alphaproteobacteria > Rhizobiales > Methyloligellaceae > Methyloceanibacter. Next base: position 4,309 of record JBKPSQ010000140.1, on the reverse strand, counting down.
GTCGCGCGATGATCTCCGCCGCTTGGCCATGCAGGAGGGCTATTTCGCCGAGGCCGAGAGTGCCGACCGCGGCGTGCATGCAACCCTGCTGAACGTGGTAAAGGCCGGCCTCATCAGGCAGCTGCCGAATGGCAACTTTGCGCCAGCCACGGTGCTCGACACGATCAGGCTCAGACGCGCGATGTAGCGTCTTCTTGGCGAGGCCGGCTCGTTTGCGCGGGCCGGCCGCGCAAGAGCTCAACCACATCGCTGCGAACCTTGTCCTCGGCATAGCGCGCGAGCGCTTTTCGGTCAGGGAATTGGTCGAGCGGCACTGGCGGCCCGATGCGGATATAGGCGTCGAGCGGTCCGAGCCCCAGCAACCTCCACGCATGGCTCGCCATGTCCATGTCGCCATACCAGGCGACCACCGGCCGGCCGCGCCGGCAAAGCGGCAGCCCGTAAAGCTTTGTGTAGGTGAGAGCGAGAGTCTGGGCCGAGACCTGGGCACCCATGGCTGGACCGCCGACCGGCTTCACCGCGGCGAATAGAGCAGTCTTGAACGGCACCACGCTATTGCCGTCGCTCGACGTTCCTTCGGCGAACAGCACGACGTGATCGCCGCTTTGCAGCCGACTGAGGATCTCGTTTGCCTTGTCGCCGACCTGGTCTCGCCGGGTGCGGTCGACGAACACCGAGCGTTGCAGCTTGGCAAGCCAGCTCACGAATGGCCATGAGGCCACCTCCTGCTTCGCCACGAACGACACCGGGGCTACGGCCGAGAGCACTGTGATGTCGAGCCACGAGACGTGGTTCGAGATCAGCAGTACGCCCTGCTCCTCCGCCACCTCTCCATCGATATTGAGGCGAATGCCGACGATCTTGCAGACCTGACGATGGTACCAATGGGGGAAGGTGCGGGCATAACGCGAACCGGTAGCGAGGAACAGCAGCTGGAGCGGCATCAGCGGAATGGTGAAGGTGAAGAAGGCCGCCAACACCAGGAACGCGCGGACGCTTCTCATGACGTGGAACTCTGGGGGAGAGGACGCATGAAGGACAGGGGCTTCCGCGCTCTCGCTATTTGCCGTTTTTGAGCGGCATGCCGAATAGCTCGAGTCTATGGCCGATGAGGCGAAAGCCGAGGTCGCGCGCCACGCTCTCCTGCAACTTCTCGATCTGCTCGTTCGAGAACTCGATGACCTCTCCGGTCTTGACGTTGATCAGGTGATCGTGGTGGCCAAGCCCGGCCGGCTCGTAGCGGGCACGACCATCGCCGAAATCGTGCCGCTCGAGGATGCCTGCCCCTTCGAACAGGCGCACGGTCCGGTAGACCGTGGACAGCGATATGCCCGGATCGCGCGACGAGGCTCTGCGGTAGACCTCCTCGACGTCGGGGTGATCCTCGGCCTCGGAGAGTACCTTGGCGATGGTACGCCGCTGACCCGTCATGCGCATGCCCTTCTCGGAGCAAAGGCGCTCAAGCCTGCTTTCCCCTGAGGCAAATTTGGGCATCGGATCGCTTATGCCTTGCCGCCCGGTCTCGCGCGAGTCGCCGCGCCATCATCGGCGGCGGGCTGTCAAAGGGCAAGGCTGAAGATCGCGGCGGCGGCACCATGCTCGTAATAGCGCGCGCGTCGTCCCACAGCGGTCGCGCCCAGCGAGTGGTAGAGCTCAAGCGCCGCGTGATTACCGTCCTCGACCTCGAGGAACAGCTTTCTTGCGCCGCTCTCGGCGAGGATTGCCATGGCGGACTTGAGCAGAGCTTTGCCAAGGCCTAAACGCCGCCGTTCTGGAATAACTGCCAAAGTCAGGAGCTCGGCCTCGTCGGCCGCTTTGCAGGCAATGAGAAATCCTGCTGGCGTGCGGCCATTGGTATCGTTCATCGAGCCAAGCAGGGAAAGCGTGTCGGGTGCAGCAATGAAGGTCGCCATAACGGATTCGTCCCAGGGTCGTGCGAAACAAGCCTGATGGAGGACAGCTAGGAGTCCGGCGTCGAACGGAGTGGCTCGGTCTATCACGATGTCCATGAGTATCAGCGCCGCGCCACCGCTTCCGCCTGAGGCCGCGCATCTGGCGGCCGGAGATAAAGCGGGCGAAGTGTTGGAACAGTCTCGCCGCTCTCGAGCGCGATCTCGGCGAGTGCAGCGGCGGTCGGCTGAAGGTCTGGCAAAGCCGCCTCCAGTTTCCGGCCCGCTCGCGCCGCAGCTTCGACGAGGAGTGACCCGCCGCTCCCTACGGCAGTTTGTAGATCCTTCGGCAGGAGACTAACGGCGTCATCAGGCGCGATCAGAAGCGGGCCGTCGAGTTTACCGCCTGCGCTATCGTAGAGTCCGACATAGAGCATCCCGCGCCGTGCATCGACCGCGACGGCAAGCGGTTCGAGGGGGCCAAGCGTTGCGCGCTTAGATCTCGCCATTACGGTGAGGCTGTCGGTGCCGTAGAGCTTCGCATGGGTAACGAGGGCAAGTCCGCGCGCAGCGGCAATGGCGATGCGGACGCCGGTAAAGCTTCCGGGGCCGGTCGTCGCCGCGATCAGATCGAGCGCCGCGAAGTCGAGCCGCGCTTCCTCCATCACTTCGGCGATCATCGGCATCAGCGCTTCGGCATGGCCGCGAGCCATCAGCGTCTCGCGCGCGAACAGGTCGCGCACTGCGCCGTCGGCACGCAGCAGCGCTGCTGAGCAGGCTCCCATGCTCGTCTCGAGCGCGAGAATGTTCATGGGTAAGTCTTAGATGATCTTCGCCATCTCGTCGAAATCGAAGCGGGGCGAGCGCGGGAACAGCTTTTCGCCGTCGCCATGGCCGAGATTGCACAGGAAGTTCGACTTGATATTGGTGCCGGCGAAGAACTCGCGGTCGACGCCTTCGTTGTCGAAGCCCGACATCGGCCCGGTGTCGAGGCCAAGCGCCCGCGCCGCCAGGATCAGATAGGCGCCTTGCAGCGTGCCGTTGCGGAACGCGGTCTCCTCGATCTTCTTTGGCTTGCCTTCGAACCAGCTCTTGGCGTCGGTGTGGGGAAAGAGCTTGGGCAGATATTTGTAGAAATCGAGGTCGTAGCCGATGATGGTGCACACCGGCGCCTTCATCGTCTTTTCGAGGTTTCCTTCCGAGAGATGCGGCCTTAGCCGCTCCTTGCCGTCGCGCGACTTAACGAACAGGAAGCGGGCGGGGCTGCAATTGGCCGAGGTAGGCCCGAGCCTCAAGAGACCGACGAGCTCGTGCAACAGTGCGTCGGGCACGTCGCCGAGGAGCGAATTATGCGTCCGCGCGTCGCGGAACAACTGATCCAGGCAAGCTGAGGGGAGTTTGCCGCTCAAACCGGGCGGACCTCTTGCACCTCAGGAATGAAGTGCTTGAGCAGGTTCTCGATGCCGTGACGAAGCGTTGCGGTCGAGGAGGGACATCCAGAGCAGGCGCCGCGCATATGCAGGAACACGACTCCATCGCGATAGCCCTGGAAGGTGATATCGCCGCCATCCTGCGCCACCGCCGGGCGCACGCGGGTCTCGAGCAGCTCCTTGATGGTCTTGACCGTCTCCTCGTCCTCAGGCGCGAAGTCCTCATCGGTTTCCCCGGCCTTGGTTCCGACAGGCGCGCCTTCGGCCACCGCCTCGCCCGAGAGGTAATGCTCCATGATGGCGCCGAGGATGGCCGGCTTGAGGTGCTGCCACTCGCCCTCGCCCTTGGTCACGCTGATGAAGTCCGACCCGAAGAACACGCCAGTCACGCCGTCGATCTCGAACAGGCGAGAGGCGAGCGGCGACCGCTTGCTCTCGGCAGGATCGAGGAACTCCATCGTCCCTTCGCCGAGCACAGCCCGGCCTGGCAGGAATTTCAAAGTGGCCGGGTTGGGTGTCGCTTCGGTCTGAATAAACATGGGATTCCTTCGACTCCTTAACGCGCGGAAGGCCAAAAGCCACCAGCGCTAGCTTAGAATTGTTCTAGAGCATACTTGGCTCACCCCTAACCAAAGTCAAGGCATGCGCCCGCTTTCCTACCCCCTCGCCGTGTGGAGTGAAATGGAACTCTGCTCATCGCGGTGTGTTAGTGGCAGCCGAAGAAACCTCGCAGCGTACGCCATGACGATCCTCTTATCTCGGATACCGGCAGGGGTGAAAAAACCTGTCTTCAGAACGCGCCGTGCGTTCTTGGCAGCGCGCCGTTTCACTTGCGAAAGAGGACACCGAATTGATGGGCGTGACGGCGCTGGAGCGAGTGACCAAACAAGTCGAAGCTAAAAGTCGCTGGGAAATCTATTCAAAATCGGATCTCGGCTGAACGCGAACTCGAGAGGCGGAGCCTCCGGTCCGATTAGGCTTCTCTTACCG
>JBKPSQ010000139.1:0-8517 GCA_046735075.1 Pseudomonadota bacterium | reverse complement strand
GCGCGGGGGTTGCCTCTTACGCAGGCGCGCGATGTCGCAACGAAGATGATTGCCAATCCCGAGAAAGCGCTCGATACCTTGGCCCGGGAGGAGCTGGGGCTTAACCCCGACGATCTCGGCTCGCCGGCCGGCGCGGCGATCTCCTCGTTTATCGCCTTTTCGATCGGCGCGAGCTTGCCCCTCATCCCGTTCCTGCTCGGCTTGACGCCGGGTGTGCCGATCGCTGCGGCTATCTCAGGTGCTGCATTGTTCGTGGTCGGCGCGATGTTGAGTCTATTTTCCGGGCGAAGCGCGGTTCTCGGCGGACTGCGCATGCTTGCTATCGGCAGCGTCGCGGCCGCTGCGACTTACTTCATCGGATCCCTCTTCAACGTAGCGGGACTGTGAACTGAGATCTCCCGATCATGACGCTTTTTTCGCACAGAGCGCGCAGCGCACTATGGCGGCGCTAATACGGGCGAAAACAATGGAACCAATTATCCCAGGCTTTGAGCTAGGCTTTTTGCTCCGACACGAGCGGGGGGCGCGCCATGGCCAGGGTCCAGTTGCTGCACCGATTGAGGCTCGTGCCGAGTCCGGCTCCTGTTGCCGCTGCTCCGGCACCTGCTGCAAAGCCAATCGCTCCCGTGCAGGATGCTGACCGCCGCAGCTTGAGCTTTCCGCGCGGGCCGGCGCCAGGGACGCGCTTATCTCCTGACTATGTGCGCGAGATCGCCCGCTTTGCCTATTTCTGGGCGTGGCCGCTGGTCAACGTGTTCAACCGCTACACCTCGTTTAAGCGGGTGAGGCGCCCCATCCTGATCGGCGGCATCGCCCCGGTCGCGCCGATCAACCATCGCGCCATGCTGCACGACTATATCGGCTGGAAGCAGCGCTACATCACCTGCCCGAGCCAGGATCTCATCTACGGCTTCGGCATGCTTGATCTCGCGCGCGAGCCGGTGGTGGTGCAGGTGCCGGATTTCGCCAAGCGCTATTGGGTCTATCAGGCAACCGACTTGAGGACTGACGGCTTTGCCGATCTCGGCACCATGTACGGCACCAAGCCTGGCTTCTACCTTCTGGCCGGACCCGAATGGGATGGCAAAGCACCGCCCGGCATCGCTGCAAGTTTCCGCAGCTCGACCAATATCGCCACGCTAATCCCTCGCGTCTTTCAGGAGGACGACAAGGCCGACAACGAGGCATTGCAGCCTTTGATTCAGCAGATCGCCGTCTATCCGCTGTCCGAATTCGACGGAAAAACTAAGACGAGAGACTGGTCAGACCTCCCAAGCTTGCCGTGGATCAAGCTCGGCGATGAAGAGTGGAAGTGGGTCGATGCCGGGACCTTCTTCGACATCTTGCCCGAGGTGCTCGACGCCGCGCGTCCGCTCCCCGGCGAGGAAGCGCTCTACGCGCTGGTCCGTTCGGTGCTGGCTGCGGCCGCAGCCGACAAGAGCTTGCGCAAAGCATTGAAAGAGGCCGCGGTAGAAGCCGACGAGACCCTGATCAAGCCCCTCCTCCAGTTCCGCAATTACGGCATTCAGCTGCCCGACAACTGGACCACGGTGATCAACAGCGCGGAGTTCGGCACGGACTATTACACCCGCACGGCAATCGCGAAGTCGAACATCTTCATCAACCGACCGCGCGAGACACGCTACTTCTATCAGGATCTCGACAGGCGAGGCGCGCGGCTGACTGGCGCCGAACGTTACACCATCACCTTCAAGGAACTGCCGCCGGTCAAAGGTTTTTGGTCCATCACTCTCTACAACAAGCAGCATTTCTTCGCGCCGAACGCGCTCAATCGTTTCTCGCTTGGCACCAAGAGCAAGGGCCTGCGCTTCGAGGCCGACGGCTCGCTGGTCATCTACGTTCAGCACGAGCGCCCCGACGAAGACAGGCTGTCGAACTGGCTGCCCGCGCCGCCAGATGAATTTTCGCTCTACATCCGCGCCTATTGGCCACTCGAGGAGATTGCCGAGGGGCGCTGGACTCCGGCTGCGGTTGTTCCCGCTTAGAGTCCCTCCGTCCGACGATGACGTGGTAGGGTGCCCGCCAATCGCGTCGGCGGCGGGCCTCGCTTGCTCCCTCCGATATTGCGTCACAAGTCTTCGGAGGAAATTGTCATGATCCGCAAACTCGCCGTCGCGGCCCTTGCCGCTGCGTTCGTCTTCGCCACGACGCCGGGCTTCGCCTGCACCGGCATCAGCCTCAAAGCCGACGACGGGGCGGCCATACGTGGCCGGACGCTTGAATTCGGCTTCCCCATGCAGTCCAAGGTCATCATCATTCCGGCCGGCAGGGAGATGACCGGCACGCTGCCTGACGGCGCTAAGGGTCTCACCTACACCACCCGCTACGCCATCGCCGGCGCCAACGCGCTCGGCATGCCGGTGATCCTCGATGGGATTAACGACCAGGGGCTTTCGGTCGGCCTATTCTACTTTCCCGGCTATGCAAGCTACACGCCTGTGACCACTGAGAACGCCGGCCATGCGATTGCGCCGCACGAATTCGGAATGTGGGTGCTCGCCAACTTCGCCACGGTCGATGAGGTGAGGGAGGGGTTAAAAAATATCGTCGTCGTGCCGACTCCTGCGCCCGGACTCGGCAGCGCGCAAGGGATGGTGCCTCCCGCCCACTTCTTCCTGCAAGACAAGTCGGGAAAGTCGCTCGTGGTCGAGCCGGTCGATGGCACGCTGAAAGTGCACGATGCACCGCTCGGCGTGATGACCAACGCGCCGACCTACGATTGGCACATGGCCAATCTTGCGAACTACATAAATCTTTCGGTCAATGACATCGGGTCGATCAAGTTCGGCGACCAGGAAGTCAGCGCATTCGGCGCCGGCGCCGGACTTCTCGGCCTTCCCGGCGATTTCACTCCGCCCTCGCGCTTTGTTCGCGCAGCTATCTTCAGCCAGTCAGCAGCTCCGAATAAGACCGGCGATGACGCCGTGCTGTCAGCCTTTCACATCCTCAACCAATTCGACATTCCCAAAGGCTCGGTGGTGAACGCCGCCGCCGGCGGAAAGATGGATGAGATCACAGAGTGGACCAGCGTAGCGGACCTCAAAAACTTACGCTGGTACTTCCGCACCCACGAGGACCAGTCGATCCACATGGTCGATCTCAAACAGGCGGTGGACTCGGCCAAGGGCGAGATTTCGACCATCGAGATGGAAGGAACCAAGCAGCCGATCGCCGACGTTTCGTCCGACACCACAGTTCTTGAGGCGGCGTCGAGATAAGGAGAGCTTGGCCTGCGCAGGCTTAAGGAACCTTAGTCCTGCCAACCAGTTAAGGCGTCACCTCAGTCAGGAGCCAAGCGCCGGCCGGGACTTCCAGAGAGTTTTCGGGCGCCTTGGCGTGCCGGAGACTCCGACATGCCGCCCCGTTCGTCGCTGCCTCTTCTTTCCACTCCCTCAGACTCACGTACCGCGACGCTGCAAGGGCTGCTGATCGCCACCATCGTCATCGCCGCCCTTTACTTCATGCGTGAGATCCTCGTCCCGCTCGCGCTCGCCATCATGTTGAGCTTCGTGCTTACGCCGCCCCTTCTCATGCTCAGGCGCATCAAGGTGCCACGCGTTCTCGCCGTCGGCATCGTGGTGAGCGCGGCCTTCCTGGTCATTTTCGTCATCGGCTGGCTGTTGTCGGGACAGGTGACTCAGCTCGCGGGCGAACTGCCGAAATACCAGACGGTCCTCACCAAGAAAATTGGCGATCTCAGCAATAGCGTAACCGGCGCGCCGCTCATCAGAAAAGCGGCGACGGCGCTCGAGCAAATTGAGCAGACTCTTTCCAATCCCACCCCTGATACGTCGGTTGGGGCCGAACCCGGGCCGCCGCAGCAGGTCGAGCAGGGCAAACAACCGGTTCCCGTCGAAGTGCGCAATCCTCCGCCCACGCCGTTCGAGATCTATCAAAGCGTGGCCGGGACATTGTTGCCGCCGCTGGCCACCGCGGGCATCGTGCTTCTATTCGTGGTGTTCATTCTGTTCCAGCGCGAAGATCTGCGCGACCGGATGATCAGGCTGCTCGGCGCGTCGGATTTGCACCGCGCCACCTCCACTATCACCGACGCAGCAACTCGACTAAGTCACTATTTCTTGCGGCAAGTTTTGATCAATTCCGCCTATGGCGTCTTCATCACCATTGCGCTGTGGCTCATCGGCATCCCGAGCCCGATCGTATGGGGCGTGCTCGCGGCGCTGATGCGGTTCGTGCCATTCATCGGCTCGTATATCGCTGCTTTGCCCCCACTGCTTCTAGCTGCCGTGGTTTATCCGGACTGGTCGGTTTTTTGGCTCACCCTCGCGCTCTACATCGCCTCCGAAGTAATGATGGGCCAAGTGGTCGAGCCGCTGGTGTTTGGGCACGGCACAGGCATAACGCCCATTGCCGTGGTCGCCTCCACGATCTTTTGGACTTGGTTGTGGGGGCCGATCGGCCTGCTCCTCGCCATGCCCATCACCGTCTGCCTCGCCGTGCTAGGACGCCATGTCGAGGGGCTCGAGTTTTTCGAGGTGCTGCTCGGCGATGAGCCGGCGCTCACGCGGGAGCAGAGCTTCTATCAGCGCGCGCTGTCGGGTGATGCCGCAGAGGCCACCTATCAGGCCGAGCTTGCTTTGAAGGAGCAGAGCCTCGTGTCCTATCTCGATCGCGTCGTGCTCGGCGGGCTTAAGCTCGCAGAGTATGACGACCGCCGCGGCAGCCTCGATGGCGAGCAAGCGAAGAGGGTGTGCGCGACAGTGACGGAGATGCTCGACAATCTCGCCGATTTCGCGCCCCGTAGCTGGTTCGCCAAGCTGCGGATGAAAACCGACAAAGTGGAAAAGGAAGGTGCTGCCGGCCTTGCCTCGCTTTACGTTTCTGAAGGGGAAGAAGACGAGGAAGGGGACGAGAACGGAAACTTGCCGGCCATCGAGCGCTCAGAGCTTGCGCCCGGATGGACCGTCGATGAGCCTGTCCTCTCGATCGGCGGGCGCAACGTTCTCGACGAGGCCGCCGCCGATGTGCTGGCGGAGGTGCTGAAGAAGAGAGGAATTGGCGCGAACTCGCTTGGACCCAAGGCGATCTCGGCGGGACATATCACCTCGCTTTCTAACACCGAGGCGAAGCTGATCGCGCTTTCCTATCTCGGCCTGGGCACTGGCCCTGCCCATATCCGTTATCTCGTGCGGCGGTTAAGGCGCATCCTGCCACAAGGCACGCTGATCCTCGTCTGCTTCTGGGCGGAGGAGCCCGAAGCGCCTTCGGTCAAGGCGCTGCTTGCCACCACCGAAGCCGACGCCTATGCCACCTCTCTGTCGGAGGCGGTTGACATTTCTCTTGCTGCCGCGAAGGGCGAGCTCAAACAGGGCCCGACCGAAAGCGTGCAGGCGGCAACAAGCGCACCATCCGCTAAAGGCGAGTCACCGCCCAAGCCAGCGCCGGCCCGCGTCGCTTAGCCCGCGCCGGCGCGCGGGATGGTGCGAGGCGTGTGCCGGCGAGCGCGGGCCGCTTGACCGAACAGAAGCGCGACAATCCCACCGAGGGCGACGACGGCGGCGAGGAACAGCAGGGCGGCGGTGAAGCTGCCACTCGCTTGCTTGATCATCCCAACGATCGAAGGGCCCGCAAGGCCGCCGAGATTGCCCACCGAGTTGACGAGGGCAAGCCCTGCCGCTGCCCCCGTTCCGGTCAGGATCGCGGTCGGTAGCGACCAGAACGTGCTGACGGCGGCGTAGATGCCAACCGCCGCGAGCGTCAACGCCGCCATGGTCAACGGGAGCGGTGCGCCAGTTGCGGACCAGGCGAAGGCGGCCCCGGCGAGGAACAGCGGCAGCGCCACATGAAAAATGCGCTCGCCGGTGAGGTCGGAGTGCGAGCCCCAGATCACCATGGCAACGCTGGCAAAGAGATAGGGCACGGCAGTGAGGAAACCGATCTCAAGCGGCGTGAGGCCGAAGGTCTGGAGGACCGCGGCATCCAGAAGCCGATGCCGTACAGCCCGACCACGATGCAGAAATACACGATGCAGAAATAGAGGAGCGCGAGCACGAGCACGCGTGGGCGCGTCAGGGCATCGCCGAGCGCGTAATAGCCGACGTCGCGCGTCACCTTCGCTTCACTGGCGAGCGTCGTCTCGAGTGCGTGCTTTTCCTCCTCGGTAAGCCAAGGCGCCTCAGCCGGCCGGTCGGGAAGCAGCTTTAATGCGGCGAGACCGAGCAGCACTGCCGGCAGGCCTTCGACCATGAACAGCCAGTGCCAACCTTTGAGCCCACCTAGCGCGTGCAGCTCGAGCAGTGCGCCAGATACCGGCCCGCCGACGAGTGTCGCGAGCGGAACGGCAGCCATGAACAGCGAGACGATGCGCGCGCGCTCATACGCCGGGAACCAATAGGTAAGATAAAGGATGACGCCGGGGAAGAAGCCGGCTTCGGCTACGCCGAGCAGGAAGCGCATGGCATAGAAGCTTGCCGTGCCGCTGACCAGCGCCATGGCGATCGCAACGATCCCCCAGCTCACCATGATGCGTGCGATCCAGATGCGCGCGCCGAAATGCTGAAGCGCGAGGTTGCTCGGGATCTCGAACAGGAGATAGCCGATGAAGAAGATGCCTGCGCCCGCCCCGAAGATCGACGGCGAGAACCCGAGATCATCATTCATGGCGAGCGCGGCGAAGCCGACATTGACCCGGTCGAGGAAATTCACCGCGTAGCAAAGGCAGAGAAACGGCAGAAGACGCCGCGCGCTTTGCCTAGGGCGCTTTGTGCCGCTTGCCTGCTCCACTGTACCGCCCTCCCACCCGCCTTTATCCCGTGATGGACCGATGCGCTGATTTGGCACGGGATCGGAACGAATTCCACAACCCCGACGTTGACGGGCCGAAGCTGCCTACCATCACACCGACCTTGGTCGCGGACAAAGTCGGGCTCATCCCGCGCCACTTAGCGGGGTGCCTTAATACGAAGACTGGCTAGCTTCGGGAGTCCGCAACCGTAAACACAAAAACTAGCGCAGGAGGTAGAGAGATGAGGTTAGTGCATCTGACGACCTTGGCACTGCTGCTTGGCACCGGATACGCCTTTGCCCAAGGAACTCCGAATAATCCAAACACTATGACGTCTGGCCGTCCTTCAGCAGTTCTGAATGAGACGCAATGCCAGGAAGTGTGGAAGAAGGCAGTGCCAAGCGGCGATACGTTGGGCAAAGCTGACGCCACGCCCTACATCGTGAATTTCACTCAGATCGACACCGACGGAAATGGAGTCATATCGGTCGCTGAGTTTCAGGCAGCCTGTGGCAAGGGCCTGGTGAAGTACACAATGCGCTAGGTGCTCCCGAAACGGCGTTTGAGTTCAAGCCGAACGCGTTCTGTTTCAGAGAGGAGCACACGGATGAAGGAAATCGATCGACGCAGCGTCGTCGCAGGAATTCTCTGCGGCGGCGCGGTGGCCAGCCTTGGCCTATCGATGCTGCCGAAGCCCGCCGACTCGGCCCCACTGCCGGCTCCCAAGGAGGGTGTCGCGCAGCCGCAGCATTTCGTCGAGGACGCACGGGTCGCCGTTTATGTCGGCCCGCGCCGTCGCCGCCGCCGCCGTTGGCGCTGCCGATGGCGTAGAGGGCGTCGTGTTTGCGGCTGGTACTGGTGGTAGCGTCAGGTCCCGGACGGGCATCAGGTGCGGCCTAGAACTAGCGAGAAGTCAAGACATGCGCGCTTCGCCTGTCATTGGAGTATTGTGCCACTTCCAAGCAATTTGATTCGAATTGCTCTTTGGGAGGAATTGCAATGGCGATGACAATGGCACAGGCGTCGGCCTCCATGCGCGAGGCCATGCGCGAGACGGTCAAGCGTTATTCAACCTGGTATCTAATCGAGGGCATCCTCCTCGTGATCGCCGGCGTGATCGCGCTGGCCTTTCCTTACCTCGCATCCGTGACCTTGGTGCTGCTGCTCGGCTGGATTCTGATCATCAGCGGCGTGCTTCAGGCTGTCGGTCTGATCGGGGCCAAGGACGTCCCGCATTTCTGGTGGCAGCTTGTCTCGGCAGTGCTCGCAGTCGTGATCGGCGTGCTGCTCTTGCGCAATCCGAATGCCGGACTGCTGGTCATGACCATCCTTCTGATCGTGTACTTCCTCGTGGAAGGGATCTCGAAGGTGGTGTTCGCCCTGAACATCAGGCCGTTCCCAGGTTGGGGATGGTTGCTCGCAAGCGGCATCATCGGCATTCTGCTCGGCGCCTATCTCTGGTCGAACATGCCGCTGAGCTCAGAGGTGATCCTCGGCATCCTGCTCGGCATTCAGCTGATCGTGGAAGGCGCGGCCTTGGCCTACCTCGCCTGGCAAGTCCGAACGACCTGACGGCTAATTCTCTCTCATGCGGAGGAGCGGCTTTCGCGGCCTCCTCAGCATGAGGATTGCCGGCTATTGGGCAGGCGTTTGCGCCGTCTCGATGAAGCGTGAATAGACCCATCCGGTCTGAGACGTGGCCGGGTCGGTCACCTGCACCCAATTTCCCTTGCGGCCGATGACTCGGAGCC
>JBKPSQ010000138.1:0-12242 GCA_046735075.1 Pseudomonadota bacterium | reverse complement strand
GAGCTCAGCCTCGTGGCGGCGGCTATGCAAACCAGCGATACCAGCGGCGTCCTCAAGCACGCGGCGGCGCTCCTGAGGCGCTGCGTTCACGATCTCGCCGATGCGGCCCTGGCGCACCAGCGCCGGCGAGCGCGCGCCGGTCGCGGCGTCCTCGAACAGGAGGCGCACGTCGCGGGCGCGGGCGTCCTTGCCGTTGACCCTGTAGGCCGACCCCGCTTCGCGTTCGATACGGCGCGTCACTTCGAGTTGGTCGCTGTCGTTGAATTCGGCCGGCGCCGTGCGCGCGCTGTTGTCGATGAACAGCGTGACCTCGGCCGTGTTGCGCGGAGGACGATCCTGCGACCCGGCGAAGATCACGTCCTCCATGGCCGCGCCGCGCATGCTCTTGTACGAGGTCTCGCCCATGGCCCAGCGGAGCGCCTCGAGCAGGTTCGACTTGCCGCAGCCATTGGGGCCGACCACGCCGGTCAGTCCAGGCTCGACCAGAAGCTCGGTTGGCTCGACGAAGGATTTGAAGCCGAGAAGGCGGAGTCGGGTGATCTTCACGTGTCAGCGGCCCTTCAGGCGTTGGATATAGCTTCACGCGCCAAATGGTTAACGCGGCGTTTACGCTTGTCACTTCAGAGGGCAGAAATCCACTCGTTTAGGACGACGAGGATTGCGGCGGCGGGGCCTGCTCGATCATGGATTTGATTTCGTCGAAGGTGACCTCCCCTTGCGCCTTGCGGCCATTGATGAAGAAGGTCGGCGTGCCGATCACGCCGAACTGCCGCCCCCGCTGCTTCACCTCCGTCAGGCCCGCGATAATGGTTTGATTCGATAGGCATTTGTCAAACGTCTCGCGGCTCATCCCGCTCGATTTGGCGACCGCATAAATGGCGTCGGGGCGAACCTCCTGGCTCACCCATTCGGGCTGCCTAGTGAGGAACTGATTCAGCAGGAAGAAATATTTGTCCTCGGGCGCGCAGCGATTGATGATCGCCGCGGTGCCAGAGGTGTGGCCGATGGGGAATTCCCGCACGATGAATCGCACCTTGCCGGTATCGATGAATTCCTTCTTCACGCGGGCGAACAGGTTCTTTTGAAAATTCGCGCAATGCGGGCAGGTGAGCGAGACATATTCGATTACCGTGACCGGAGCGTTTGGCTTGCCCATCACGCGCTCGCCGAGCGGGCCGTCGGCCATCAGCTCAGCTTGCGGCGGGACATTGAGCGCCTTGTCCGCGGTGGTCGAAGGTCCGCTGACGCCGACACCGCCGCCGCAGGCTGACAGGGCGAGCGCAACAGCAATCAGGACCGGTCCACTCGCTCTCGCCAGCATGTGCTCGCAATACCTATTGGGCGGGAGTCCCCTCGGGCTGGGCGGGCGTTCCCTCGGGCTGGGCGGGAGTTCCCTCGGGCTTGCTCGTATCTGCCTGCGGCGAAGTCGCATTTCCTTCGGCCGGAGCTGACGGGGCCTCTGCGCCTGCGGGCGGTGTCGCCGCTCCCTCGGCTGGAGTGGCCTTTGCTGCCGGCGCCCCGGCTGCCGCCAATGCCGCGTCGAAATCCTTCAGCTGATGATCGCCGGTCATTCGCTTGCCGTTGACGAAAAAGCTCGGCGTCGAATCGACCTGGAACTTGTCGTTGGCCTGCTGCCGCACCGCGACGATCTTGTTGAACAGGTCCTTATCGGCAAGGCATTGATCGAACTTCTCCTTCGAGAAGCCGGCCTGCCGGGCGATAAGCAGGAGCTTATCCTTGCCTTCGGTGCCCGACACCGCCCAAGTGCCTTGCGTCTCGAACAGCGCGCCGACCATCGGGTAGTAGCGCTCAGGACCGGCGCAGCGCGCCAGCATGAAGGCGGCAACCGCGAGCCCATCCAGCGGGAACTCGCGCAAGATCAGCTTCGCTTGTCCGGTATCGAGATATTTCGTCTTGAGTTGCGGCAAGACCGCGGTGTGGAACTGCGCGCAATGCGGGCAGGTCATCGAGGCGTATTCGACGATGGTGATGGGCGCGTCTGCCTTGCCAATGGCAATATCCGGAAGCGGCCCTGGTGCCATCAATTCAGCCACGTCGGGATCCTTCTTCGGGCCGCCAGGCCCGGCTTGGTCGAAGCCGCCGCGCCAATAGACGATGCCGGCGGCTACCGCCGCCGCGGCCAGCGCGCCGATGATGGCGAGCCAGACCGGTCGCAGCGAGTGCTCTTCTGGCGGGGGTGCAGACGACGTCCTGCCAGACGGCATTTTGCTCGTTGCTGCCTTGTCCGCGGTTTTCTTGTCGGTATTCGCCACTCTCACTACTCCACCTGATGCTGGGTCACGGCATCTAAGGCCTAAGCCGCGGACCGGGCTTCTGGCAAGAGCGACAAAGAAGCCCGGCGCTCAACCTCTTGTGAGCCTGGTCCGCGAAGCCGCGCCGAGCCGCGAGAGGGCCTTGCGCAAGCGTTCGTCCTCGATAGACGCGGATGGCGGCAATGTGTCTGCCTCGACAGGTGCGGAATAAGAGGGAACGCGTGGCATTTTGCGGGTGACGGGAGCCTGCAGGATACGCATCTCAACGACCGCCCGGTAGCCGAAATAGGTATTGAGTCGCTCGAGGATCTGACCCGAGCGATGCTGCACCTCGATGGCGCGAGGGCCCTCGACTCTGAGCACGAGGATCGCTCCTTCGGTTCGCCATCCTTTTTGGTAGGAAGGCTCTTCAGCATCCTCGCGCCGGCGCGGCCACACCAGCCGATCGGGCATGGTGAACTCGGCAAGCTCGGCGCCCACGATGGCCGGCCACTCCCTCAGCAGCGCAGTGGTGGCAAAGCCGCGCGCCCGCGCCGAGGGATCGAGTGCACGGGCCGCGTAAGCGCCGATCGGCCGCGCCCCGCCTGCTGCTCTCGCCAAGGCTTTCCGTTCGGTCTCGTCCATGGCCCTGAACTACCGGTGGAGAGGAAAGCGCGCCCGCTTGCCTCACTTCATTCAAGCTTACACCATGCGCCCGAAGACCGCGCGCAAGGATCGGGACTTATGCAGAGGCATGCAACAAAGCCGGCGAGCCGCCGAGACGACACGATCGCGAACGCGCTGCTTGCCTGGTACGACCGCGAGCGAAGACGTCTCCCGTGGCGCGCCGAGCCTGGCGAAATTTCTGACCCTTACAAAGTCTGGCTGAGCGAGATCATGCTACAGCAGACCACGGTCAAAGCCGTGCTGCCGCGCTACGCGCTTTTTCTGCGCCGCTGGCCCGACGTTGCAGCTCTTGCGCGGGCCGAGCTCGGCGAAGTCCTCGGGGCCTGGGCCGGCCTCGGCTACTACGCCCGCGCGCGGAACCTCCATGCCTGCGCCCGCGCCATTGTTGCGGACCACGGCAGCAAGTTCCCGGAAACCGAGGCAGAGCTTCGCAAACTTCCCGGCGTCGGCGGTTACACCGCCGCGGCCATTGCAGCAATTGCCTTCGGCGCTAGGGCGACGCCGGTCGACGGCAATATCGAGCGCGTGGTAGCGCGTCTCTTTGCCGTCACCATCCCATTGCCTGACGCAAAAGCCGAGATCAGGGCACTGGCCGAAACGCTGACGCCCGCCGAGCGGCCAGGCGATTTTGCGCAAGCGATGATGGATCTCGGCGCCACCATCTGCACGCCGCGCCGTCCAGCCTGCGGTCTTTGCCCGGTGCGACCTAAGTGTCGCGGCTACGCAGAGGGGCTCGCGGGAGTTTTGCCCTATCGCGAGGAGAGGACGGAGCGCCCGGTAAGGCGCGGCGTGACTTACGTCGCCATCCGCGCTGATGGCGCCGTGCTGCTCCGCGAGCGTCCGCTCAAAGGCCTGCTCGGCGGCATGCTGGAAACGCCGTCATCGCCGTGGGTCGAGGACGCGCCGAATGGCAAGGCCTTGCAGCTCCACGCACCGGTGAAAGCAGAGTGGCGAAAAGTGCCTGGGCTCGTCGAGCACACCTTCACCCATTTCCACTTGGAGCTTTCCGTCTTCCGCGCAGAGGTCGGCCCTTATCCCGCGTTGAAGCGCGCTGCTTCGCCAGAACGTTGCCGCTGGCTAAAACCTCGCGAGCTATCTGGCGCAGCGCTCCCGTCGCTGATGCGCAAGGTAATCTCTCACGCATTGAAGACGAGCTAGCTGTCTCAAGCGGCTTCGCTTGCGTCAGCCGGGTCTTCGCGCACGACGATGGTCTTCATCACCGGGAAGATCTGATCGCCAGGCATGCCGACGCGCCTTGCGTGCTCGTGGATCGATTCCGGATCGCGTGCCTGATAGATGCAAACCGTGCCGAAGCGGCCGTCCGGCTCCTTGACCACGTAGCTGCGGATCCACCGCACGCGGTCTTGCATCTCGTCGTTGCCGATCTTGGCCGACTTGGCGCCGGCGGCTTCGAGTTCTTGCAAGCTCGTCCAGGCACTCGGGCGGCGAATGACATAGAGATCCATGACGTTCCTCCTTGATGGCGCCCTTTACCAAGCAGCTTCTATCTCTGAAAGGGGAAACGGCAATTCGCATGATTGAGCATCTGGACCTGTTGACGCAGGGTCCAGGACAGAAAGCTGCGGCGGCTAGAGCCGGCTAGGCTTGCGGCTCGAGCTGGCGGCGGGCCGCCTCGCGCAACACATCGATCGGCGTGAGCCGGCCTTCGGCCTCGTAGTGCCAGAAGGTCCAGCCATTGCACGCCATAGCACCTTGCACATGGGCGCCGATCTTGTGGATGGAGCCTTGCGCACCGGCTGACGCGATCGAGCCATCGGCGCGCACGCGTGCCTCGTGGCGTGCCGCTGCGTCGTAAAGCACGGTGCCCGGCGAGATCAGCCCAAGCTCGACTAGTGCGCCAAAAGGAACGCGGGTTTCTGCGCGCTTGCCCCTCGTCACTTGAAGCGAGTCGCTGTCGAGAGGCGCGAACGCTGCAAGCCGCGCCTCGGCAGCTTCCGCATAAATTTTGTCGCGCTCGATGCCGATGAAGGAACGTCCAAGCCGCTTAGCAACCACTGCCGTCGTGCCAGAGCCGAGAAAAGGATCGAGCACCACGTGGCCCGCGTCGCTCGATGCGAGGATGATGCGATGGAGCAGAGCTTCCGGCTTCTGCGTAGGATGGGCCTTGCGCCCGCACTCCTGCTTCAACCGCTCGGGACCGGAGCAAATGGGAAACAGCCAGTCGGACCGCATCTGAAGATCGTCGTTCAGAGCCTTCATCGAGTCGTAGTTGAAGGTGTAGCGCGCCTTTGGTCCCATCGAGGCCCAAACCAGCGTCTCATGCGCGTTGGTGAAGCGCCGCCCCCGGAAATTCGGCATCGGGTTTGACTTGCGCCAGATCACGTCGTTGAGCACCCAGAAGCCTAGGTTCTGCAACGCCGCGCCGACCCGGAAGATGTTGTGATAGCTGCCGATCACCCACAGACTGCCAGCAGGCTTCAGCACGCGGCGGCAGGCCGTGAGCCAGGCGCGGGTGAACTCATCGTAGGCGGCGAAGCTGCCGAACTTGTCCCAGTCGTCGTCGACGCCGTCGACCCGGCTATTGTTGGGCCTGAACAGCTCATTGCTGAGCTGGAGATTATAGGGTGGATCGGCAAAGACGAGATCGACGGAAGCTTCCGGCAGGGTGCCGAGGACCTCGATGCAATCGCCGACAATGATCTTGTCGAGCGGGAGCCGAGCGCCCCGCTTCCCCCCCACACCCATCACGCCACTCGCTACCTACGCAACGCTACAAGGGGCGTAATGCTGCCGGTCCCGGGTAAAGGCGGACTTAACCCGCCGCGATTGGCTTGGCCCTGCTGTCATGCCACAACCGCGCGCGAGACCTGAGGAGAGGGTGATGCCCGCTCTGGCGTCGAGATTTTCTTCAGGCGGCGCTTGGCTTTGGCCTCGCGCCGCTGATGGCAAGCTCGGTTTTCGCGGCTGAGGGAAGGCAAGGGACAGACACCATGGCCAAGACCATCGTGACGATCCACGGCGCCAATGAAGGGGGGTGGGTTTTCGATCAGTTCAAGGCCGTGTTCGAAGAGCTGGGCTGGACGTGTCACGCACCGGATCTGATCGGCCACGGCCTGGATGCTGACAAAAAGGGTACCGCACTCATCGGAGTCGGCATGGCCGACTACCTTGCTGAGCTTGAGGCGTTTCTCAAGACCGTTGGTCACAAGTCAGTTCTGCTCGGCCACTCCATGGGAGCTGTGCTTGCCCAGCAACTCGCGGCAAAGGGCCTTGCTGAAGCTCTTGTCCTTATTTGTCCCGCGCCGCGCACCGGCATCCTGCCGCAGACTGACAGCGAAAAGCAGTTGGACCAGGACCTGATGGGTCTCGGCGCCTTCTGGAAGACCGTCATCAATCCTGACTTCGACCTCGCTCGGGTCTTGACGCTCAACTGCCTTCCAGAGGCGGAGCAGCGCGCCGTGTTCGACAAATTCGGACCTGAGTCTGGCCGCGCCTTCTTCGAGCTGTTCTTCTGGATGTTCGACAAGACCGGCGCGACGAAGGCCGACACGAGCGCTGTCACGTGCCCGGTGCTTTGCGTCGCGGGTGCCGAAGATCACATGGTATCGGTGGAATCGGCGCACGCGACCGCGGCGGGATATCCGGGCGCGACCTTCTGGGAGCTACCAGGCCACGGCCACATGCTGGTGCTCGAGCCCGGCGCCGGTGACATTGCGCGCCGGATCGCCGGCTGGCTTCCTGCCTAGAGGGATGGAACCTCAACCACTTCAGTGACAGGCAGCTCTTCACCTGTTTCGAGCAATCTTATTGCGCGCTCGATAGGACTGAAGGAGCGGCGGTGATGCGCGCAGACGCCGTGCTTCTTGATCGCCGCTGCATGCTCCCGGGTGCCGTAGCCTTTGTTACGCTCCCAGCCGTAGCGGCGGTAGCGGCGTGACAGCTTCACCATCAGCCGGTCGCGCGTGACCTTGGCCACGATCGAAGCGGCGGCGACCGAGAGTGACAGGCAATCGGCATCGACCACGGCGCGGGCAGGGCACGGGAAGCGACGCGGCTTGACATTGCCGTCGATCAGCGCGGCCACGGCCCTGAACTGCATCGCCCGATAGGCGGCGCGCATGGCCCAGAGATCCGCCTGCAGGATGTTCATGCGATCGATGCGCCTGACCGTGCCGATCGCCCATCCGACTTTCGCCGTGGCGATGATCTCCGCGTAGCGCTCCTCGCGTTCCTTCGGAGTGAGCTGCTTCGAATCGTTGAGGCCTTCGGGGATGTGATTCGGATCGAGGATGACGCAAGCCGCCACAACCGGACCTGCCCAAGGCCCGCGGCCTGCTTCGTCGACGCCTGCCACGGGTCCCTGATATTTCTCCATCAGCTCGGCTTCGAGATCGAAGCTCGGACGCAGCTCGACGACCAGCAATGGCTCGGCGGGAAGTCCCATGGCTGGGGACTCTCGCGCAAACGCCGCGGCGTTTGCAACCCGCTTGCCGTGAGGCGCAGGACTTCTGTGGAAAAGCTAGAACAGCTTAAGCTGCTGGCCGGGGCACGACGGCGGCGTGAACAAATCGGTGCGGAGCTCGACCGAGCTCTCGTTCATTCCCAGTCGCTCGGCCGCCATCTCGAATCGACGGCCGATCATCCACGCGTAAGGTCCGTCGCCCACCATCCGTTCGCCCCATTTGGCATCATAGAGCTTGCCGCCGCGTGTCGAGCGCATCAACGACAACACGCGCTTGGCGCGGTCTGGGCAGTTCGCTTGTAGCCACTCGGTGAAGAGGTCGCCGATTTCGAGAGGAAGCCTGAGCAGCACGTAGCCCGCGTTCTTGATTCCAACGGAAGAGGCTCGCTCTAGGATGCGCTCCATCTCCATGTCGGTGAGCCCCGGGATGACCGGCGCCACCATGACCGAAGCCGGCACGCCGGCATCCACCAGCCGCTGAAGCGTCTCGACCCGCTTGTCGGGCGTGCTTGCGCGCGGTTCCATGGCGCGAGCGAGCTTGCGGTCGAGCGTCGTGACCGAGAGGGCCACCTTTACGAGCCCGCGCTTCGCCATCGAGGTGAGGATGTCGAGATCGCGCAGCACCAGCGCAGATTTGGTGACGATCCCTACCGGGTGATTCGTCGCGCTCAATACTTCGAGGATGCGGCGCATGATGCGGTAGCGCCGCTCGATCGGCTGGTAAGGGTCGGTGTTGGTGCCGATGGCGATGGTGCTCACCTCGTAACCAGGCTCAGCGAGCTCGCGCTCGAGAGCCTGCGCAGCATTGGTCTTGGCAAATAGCTTGGTTTCGAAGTCGAGGCCCGGGGAAAGACCGAGGAAGGCGTGGGTGGGCCGCGCGAAGCAGTAGATGCAGCCATGCTCGCAGCCGCGATAGGGGTTGATCGAGCGATCGAAACCAATGTCCGGCGAGTCGTTTCGCGCGAGGATGCGCCGGGCAGGGACCTCCTGCACTTCAGTGGTGAGCACCTCCAACTCAGCAAGCGACTCCCAGCCGTCGTCGGAAGGTTCGTAGGCGCTTGGCTCGAAGCGGCCAGAGCGATTGGTCTGCGCGCCCCTGCCGTGGCGCCGGCCAGCGGCAATGCCTCCGGACTCGAGCGGATAACTGTCCGATTTGCCAGCTTTTCTCAGCGATACTGACATGCCGCCTATATAGACGCGCGCCGTGAACAAATCAAGAACATTACTCCGTAGCGCGATGTCGCAATTGCTCGATGAAGGCCAGCCGCTATAGTCCGCGCGATGATTTCCGTGATTATTCCCACCCTCAACGCTGAGCGAACGCTGGGACCAACGCTCGCAGCCCTCGTACCGGCGGTGGTGAAGGGAGTCGTCCAAGAGGCGATCCTGGTCGACGGTGGCTCGACTGACGAGACCTGCCTCATCGCTGAAGCTGCCGGCACGCAATTGATCGAGGCTCCACGCGGGCGCGGTACGCAGCTTTATGCCGGCGCCGCCCAAGCCAAGGGTGATTGGCTCCTGTTCCTTCATGCCGACACGGTGCTCGATCCGGGATGGGCAGAGGAGGCAGAGAGCTTCATCGAGAGAGTCGAGAATGGGCGGCGAAGACAGGCTGCGGCCTACTTCCGGTTTGCGCTCGACGATGATGGCGTCATGCCGCGGCTCGTCGAGACAATGGTGACGCTGCGATGCTTCATTCTCGCGCTTCCTTATGGCGATCAGGGCCTGCTCATTTCGCGCCACCTCTATAATCGCCTCGGCGGCTTCCGGCCGCTGCCGCTGATGGAGGACGTCGATCTCGTTCGGCGACTCAAGCGGCGTGAGCTGGTGATGCTGCAATCGCGTGCCGTCACCAGCAGCGAGCGTTATCGGCGCGAAGGCTATGTTGTGCGCGCCATGCGGAATCTCGGCTGCATGCTGCTCTATTACCTTCGCGTGCCGCCACGGGTGCTTGCGCGTCTCTATGGCTAGGCGGCAGGGGCGCAAGCGCGGCGCCTCCTATGCCCCACGTCTCATCATCATGGCCAAGAGCCCGGTCCTGGGTCTCGCCAAGCGCAGGCTGGCGCGCGAGATCGGCGGGACACGCGCGATCCGCTTCTACCGTGTCTGCCTCTCTCATACGCTCTTGCGGCTTGCTTCGGATCGGCGCTGGCAAACTACGCTGGGCGTGACGCCTGACAAAGATGCGGCTCAACGCCTATGGCCTTCGCGAAGAGCGCCGCGTCTTCGGCAAGGCAATGGCGATTTGGGCGCCCGCATGCAACGCCTGTTCAATCGCCTCCCGCCGGGACCAGCGATCGTTGTCGGCAGCGACATCCCAGCCATTAGCCCATTGCATATCGCACAAGCTTTCAGGCTGCTTGGGCGCGCCGATGCCGTGCTCGGACCTGCGCCCGATGGGGGCTATTGGCTGGTCGGATTGAAGAGAACGCCGAAAATTCTCGCGCCGTTCGCCAGTGTGCGCTGGTCAGGCCAGCATGCCCTCGCTGACACTGTCGGCAACCTTAAAGGGAAGGGTATCGTTTACGCGGCAACCCTCTGCGATGTCGATACCGCCGACAATTTTCGCAGCGAGCGCGTCCGTGCTGAGCGACTCATCCCGCCTCGCTCATGAGCTGCAGCGCGACGCGGCATCACTTCGCCTTGGCTTTCTTCTTCTTCTCCTGCAGCCGCGGCATGATCTCGATGAAGGAGCAGGGACGGTGGCGATTGTCCAATTGATCCTTGAGGATTCCGTACCAGGCATCTTTGCACGCGCCCGGCGAGCCCGGTACGCAGAAGATATAGGTTCCTTCGGCAAGCCCGCCGCAGGCACGGCTCTGTACCGTAGAGGTGCCGACTTTCTGATAGCTCAGCATGTGGAACAGCGCCGAAAAGCCATCGATCTCCTTCTCGAAGAGCGGCTTCACCGCCTCGGGCGTCACGTCTCGCCCGGTGAAGCCCGTGCCGCCGGTGGTGATCACCACGTCGACATCCGGGTCCTTGATCCAGCGCTTCACCTGTTTCCTGATCTTCTTCGGGTCGTCCTCGACCACGGCCTGCTCGGCCACCTCGTGACCCGCCTCCTTGATCATGCTGGCGAGCAAGGGACCCGACTTGTCGGTCTTCTCGGTGCGCGTGTCGGACACCGTGAGCACGGCGATGCGTACGGGAACGAAGGGGCGGGTCTCGTCGAGGCGGTTCATGCTTGGAGCGCTTCCTTCACCAGCAAGAGATCGCGCCAGGCATAACGCTTGGCCTCGGGGTTACGCAAAAGATAAGCGGGGTGAAGCGTGGCAAGCGTTGTGATCGCACCCGCAGCGCAGGGATAGCTCAGCCACTTGCCCCTGAGCCGCATGATTCCCTCGGTCACGCCGAGGATGTTCTTGGCGGCAGCGCCTCCGAGCAGCACGAGGATCTTGGGCGCGAGCAGCTCGATCTGACGCGCAAGGAACGGGGCGCAGGCTTCGACCTCCTCGGGCGTCGGCGTGCGATTGCCCGGCGGCCGCCAATAGATGGTGTTGGTGATGTAGACGTGGCTCTCGGAAAGCCCGATGGCCGCCAGCATCAGATCGAGCAATTGCCCGGCGCGGCCGACGAACGGCTTGCCTTGCAGGTCCTCGTCGCGGCCGGGGGCCTCCCCGATCAGCATGAGTTTCGCGTCATTGCTGCCGCGGGCGAAGCATAGACTCTTCGCGGTGCGCTTCAGCGCGCAGCCGTCGAAGGCCGCGAGTAACGCCTCGAGCTCGGCGAGGGTTGGGGCCTCGGCCGGCCTTATCGAGGAGGGTCGCGCTGGCGTCGGCCGGGCCTGAGTTATTGGCCGCGCGGGCGCCTCCGGCGCGGAGGTAGCGAAGCAGTCGACTGGCGCCTCGCCGATCGCCTCGTCGACACCCATCGCCTCGTACCAAGCAAGCAGGGCCGCTTCCGCCGTTTGCGATCCGCTCATTTGCGATGCCTCTGCCAATCCCCTATGTGTGTCTTGTATGTGTGTCTTGGCCCGGCCACCCGGGCAATTCACCGTCTGCTGGGCTTTCTTTTAGCTTCGGACGTTATGAGTACTGGATTTCCGCCTTCGCGGGAATGACGCGAGACCTTTAGTACCGGCCTGATCGGAGCGAAGACTTGAGCGAGGTGGCGACAGAGGGCACGATCGAGCGCGAGACCATGGAGTTCGACGTCGTGATCGTTGGCGCCGGACCCGCTGGCCTTGCCGCTGCCATCAGGCTGAAGCAGCTCGCCGCCGAGACGGACAAGGAGCTTTCCGTCGTCGTCCTCGAAAAAGGTTCTGAGGTCGGCGCCCACATTCTGTCCGGCGCGGTGATCGATCCGGTCGGCCTCGACAAGCTCATTCCAGATTGGCGCGACAAAGATTCGCCGCTTACGACGAAAGTCAGCGAGGACCGCTTCTACTATTTGTGGAAGACCGGCGGCTTTCGTGTGCCCAACATCTTCATGCCGCCGCTGATGAGCAATCACGGCTGCTACATCGGCAGCCTTGGCAGCCTGTGTCGCTGGCTGGCCGAGCAGGCCG
Source organism: Pseudomonadota bacterium (assembly GCA_046735075.1). Lineage (GTDB taxonomy): Bacteria > Pseudomonadota > Alphaproteobacteria > Rhizobiales > Methyloligellaceae > Methyloceanibacter. The sequence continues at coordinate 370 of JBKPSQ010000138.1, read as the reverse complement.
AAGCGCTCGGCGTCGAGGTCTATCCAGGCTTCTCCGTGGTCGATGTGATCTTCGGCTCTGACGGCACAATCGAAGGCGTGATCACCGGCGACATGGGCGTCGCCCGCGACGGCAGCCATAAGGACAACTACACGGCCGGCATCGCCATCACCGGCAAATACACGTTTTTCGCCGAAGGTGCTCGCGGCTCGCTCTCCAAGATGCTGATCAGGAAACTCGGGCTCGATGAGGCGTCAGGCCCGCAGAAGTTCGGCATCGGACTCAAAGAGCTTTGGGAGGTGCCGGCCGAGAAACACAAGCCCGGCCTGGTGCAGCACACTATGGGCTCTGTCTCTTATACACATCTGACGCTGCCGACGAGGTGTCACCG
>JBKPSQ010000137.1:0-12756 GCA_046735075.1 Pseudomonadota bacterium | reverse complement strand
CTGCCGGAAAGAGAGGTTGTAAATGGCGAAAGTGATCGGAATCGATCTCGGCACTACCAACTCCTGCGTCGCCGTGATGGAGGGGAAGAATCCGAAGGTCATCGAGAATGCCGAAGGCATGCGGACCACGCCATCGATGGTTGCCTTCACCGACGACGGCGAGATCATCGTAGGCCTTCCCGCCAAGCGACAAGCCGTCACCAACCCCGAGAATACATTCTTCGCCATCAAGCGCCTGATCGGGCGGCGCTATGACGATCCGATGGCGGAGAAGGACAAGAAGCTCGTTCCTTACAAGATTATCCGCGCCGATAATGGCGACGCGTGGGTCGAGTCCCACGGCAAGAAATATTCTCCCTCGCAGATCTCGGCCTACATCCTGCAGAAAATGAAGGAGACCGCCGAATCCTATCTCGGTCAGAAGGTCGAGCAGGCAGTCATCACCGTCCCTGCTTATTTCAACGACGCCCAGCGCCAAGCCACGAAGGATGCCGGCAAGATTGCTGGCCTCGAAGTGTTGCGCATCATCAACGAACCGACTGCTGCTGCGCTCGCCTACGGGCTTGAGAAGAAATCGGGAGAGACCATCGCCGTCTACGACCTCGGCGGCGGCACGTTCGACATCTCGATCCTCGAGATTGGCGACGGCGTGTTCGAGGTGAAGTCGACCAATGGCGACACCTTCCTCGGCGGCGAAGACTTCGACATGCGCATCGTCGATTACCTCGCCAGCGAGTTCAAAAAGGAATCCGGCATCGACCTGCGCGGCGACAAGCTCGCCCTTCAGCGCCTGAAGGAGGCAGCTGAGAAGGCGAAGATCGAGCTGTCATCGACGCAGCAGACCGAAATCAATCTGCCCTTCATCACGGCTGACAAGTCCGGGCCGAAGCATCTCACCATGAAGCTCACGCGCGCGAAGCTCGAGAGCCTGGTGGACGATCTCATCCAAAAGACCATCGGCCCCTGCCAGAACGCGCTCAAGGACGCCGGGCTGAAGGCGGCCGAAATCCAGGAGGTCGTGCTCGTTGGCGGCATGACGCGCATGCCCAAGGTCGTCGAGACGGTGAAGAATTTCTTCGGCCGCGAGCCGCACAAGGGCGTGAACCCGGACGAAGTGGTTGCCATCGGCGCAGCAATTCAGGCCGGCGTGCTGCAGGGTGACGTCAAGGATGTGCTGCTGCTTGACGTCACTCCGCTTTCGCTCGGCATCGAAACCTTGGGTGGTGTGTTCACGCGCCTCATCGATCGCAACACCACCATCCCGACCAAGAAGAGCCAAGTGTTCTCGACGGCCGAGGACAACCAGAATGCGGTTACCATTCGCGTCTTCCAGGGCGAGCGCGAGATGGCGGCCGACAACAAGCTGCTCGGTCAGTTCGACCTCGTCGGCATTCCGCCAGCCCCGCGTGGCGTGCCGCAGATCGAGGTGACCTTCGACATCGACGCCAATGGCATCGTCAACGTGTCGGCTACCGATAAGGCCACCGGCAAGGAGCAGTCGATCCGCATCCAGGCGTCCGGCGGTCTGACTGAGGCCGACATTAACCGCATGGTCAAGGAGGCCGAGTCTCACGCCGAGGAAGACAAGAAGCGGCGCGAGCTTGTCGAGATCAAGAATCAGGGCGAGGCCCTGGTCCACTCGACCGAACGGATGCTGAAGGACTACGGCGACAAGGTTCCAGCCGGCGACAAGGCTCTGGTCGAGACTGCCGTGTCAGATCTGAAGTCGGCTCTTCAGGGTGAGGATCGCGACAGCATCAAGACCAAGACCGACGCGCTCGCGCAAGCCTCGATGAAGCTTGGTGAAGCGATGTATCAGGCGAGCCAGGGCCAGGCGGCAGGCGGAGGCGGAGGCGGAGGGCCACAGGCTGCGTCCGGCGGTTCGGATGACAAGGTGGTCGATGTCGACTTCGAAGAAGTCAAAGACGACGACAGCAAGAAGTCGGCGTAACGAGACAAGATGGCGGGCGCTCGGCCGGATAAGGCCGGGCGCCTCGCCCAACAGAAGAGGCTTAAGCGCGGCCGTGGCTGAGCGGCGGTGTCAAGGGCCGGAGGGGTGATGGCAAAACGGTGCTACTACGAGGTTCTGGGCGTTTCCCGCGGCGCTCGTGATAGCGAGATCAAAGCCGCTTTTCGCCGTCTTGCCAAGCAATGTCACCCCGATAGTTGCAATGGCGATCCCACAGCCGAGAAACGCTTCAAGGAAGTCAACGAAGCCTACGAGGCGCTGAAGGACCCGCAGCGCCGCGCCGCCTATGACCGCTTCGGTCACGCCGCGTTCGATCCTGGCCTCGGCGGCGGCGCAGGCCACGGCTTTGGCGCAGATTTTTCTGCATCGATGTCGGCGATGTTCGACGATCTGTTCGGCGAGTTCATGGGCCAGCGCCGCCCGCGCCAGCGCTCGGCACGCGAACGTGGCGCAGACCTCCGCTACAACATGGAAATCACGCTGTTCGAAGCCTACGAAGGCAAGAACGCGCAGATCAGAGTTCCGACCTCGGTTACCTGCGAGAGCTGCTCGGGGTCTGGCGCCAAGTCAGGCACCGCACCTTCCACCTGCCGCACCTGTGGCGGCGTGGGCAAAGTGCGCGCGAGCCAGGGCTTCTTCACCATCGAGCGCACCTGCCCGTCCTGTCAGGGTCGCGGCGAGACCATCGATACGCCGTGCCCTTCCTGCAACGGCGCGGGCCGCGTCACGCGCGAGCGCACCCTGTCCGTGACCATTCCGATAGGAGTCGAGGATGGCACGCGCATCAGGCTCGCCGGCGAAGGCGAGGCGGGGGTGCGCGGCGGACCGCCCGGCGACCTCTACATTTTCCTCTCGATCAAGCCGCATGAGTTCTTCCAGCGCGACGGCGCGGACCTGTTCTGTCGCGTGCCGATCGCCATGATCACGGCGGCGCTCGGTGGCCAGATCGAAGTACCGACCATCGACGGCGGAAGGACACGAGTAAAGATTCCTGAGGGTACGGAAAGCGGTAAGCAATTCCGGCTCAAGGCCAAGGGCATGCCAGTGCTTCGCTCGAAGCAGCAAGGCGATCTCTACATCCAGGTCGAGGTCGAGACGCCGAAGAACCTCTCGCGCAAGCAACGCGACCTGCTGAAGGCCTTCGAAGAGGCTTCGAATCCCGACACCAGCCCCGCATCGACCGGATTTTTCGCGCGGGTCAAAGAATTCTTCGAAGGCATCCGCGAGTAGCTCCTATAAATGGTAGAGGGGGAAATGCGGCTCCTGTTCTTTGCCGGCAGCACGCGCGAAGGCTCTTACAACAAGAAGCTTGCGCAGCTTGGCCGCCACATTGCCGAGGCCAATGGCATCGAGGCCGTGTTTGTCGACCTCAAGGACTATCCGATGCCGCTCTATAACGGCGACCTCGAAGCGAGGGACGGGCCACCTGAAAAAGCAACACAGTTCAAGGCGTTGCTTGGCGAATATCAGGGTGTGTTCATTGCGAGCCCGGAATACAACTCCGGGATCACGCCGCTGCTCAAGAACACCATCGATTGGGTGACGCGCGTGAAAGCCAAAGGCGAGACAGGACTCGAAGTCTATAAGACCCGCGTTTTTGCCATCTCCGGAGCATCGCCGGGAGGTTACGGCGCGATGCGAAGCCTGCTCCACCTTCGACAGATTCTGGAAGTTGGCGTGGGAGCGACGGTCATTCCGCAACAGATCGCCGTGCCGCGGGCCATGGACGCCTTCGATAATGATGGAAGCCTCAAGGACAAAGGACAACAGGAACTATGCAAGACCGTAGTCGAAGCGTTGGCCATCGCGGCAAAGAAGTTCGTATCGTGACGGAGCCGCGCGACCGGCTGATCGTGGCGCTCGATGTGCCAAGCGTGGAGGAGGCGAAAGCTCTCGTCGACAAACTCGGCGACAGCGTCGGCGTCTACAAGATCGGACTCGAGCTTCTGTTCGCAGGCGGGTTCCAGCTCGCACAGGAGCTCGCTCAGGCTGGGCATTCGGTATTCGTCGATGCGAAACTGCTCGATATCGAAGCAACCGTCGAGCGGGCGACCGCTCAAATCGCGCAGAGCGGCGCTGCGTTCCTCACCGTGCATGCCCTGGACCGCAAAACGATCGCCGCCGCCGTGCGCGGCCGGGGCGAGGCGCCGCTCAAGCTGCTCGGTGTGACGGTCCTCACCAATCTGTCGCGCGCCGATCTCGCCGAGCACGGTATCGATGAGGCGCCGCTTGCCGTGGTGCAGCGTCGCGCCATGATGTCACGCGACGGCGGCTTCGACGGGATCATCGCCTCAGCGCAAGAGGCGCGCGCCTTGCGCGAACGTTTGCGGCAATCTCTGATCGTGACGCCGGGCATCCGGCAGGCGGGTGAGGATACCCAAGACCAGACACGTGTCATGACGCCGGAAAACGCGATCAAAGCTGGCGCCGATTACCTCGTGGTGGGGCGGCCCATCACGCGCGCACCCGACCCGCGCAAGGCAGCCGAAGGCATTGTCGAGGAAATCGCCTCAGCGACCGGCTAACTCGCCGAGCTTTGCTTCTACCAGCCGTGCGAGGTGATCCGCGTCACCTTCGACCAGCACCTGCTTCGCCCGCGACTTGCCCCCTTGTGCGACCTTCACAGAGGAGGGCGGCACCTTGAGCCACGTCGCGATGAGGCGCTCCAACGCTTCGTTGGCGCGGCCCTGCTCCGGCAGCGCGCGCACCCGCACTTTCAGCACTGTCTCGCCGGCGAAATGCTCGAGGCCCATGACCTCGTCGCGCGCCGATTTCGGTGTGAGCCGGACCGCGAGCATCACGCCGCCCCTGGTGCGACGAAGCTTGAGCTCGCTCAACCGCCGGCCGTCGGCGCGGCCAGAGGCAGGATCCAGCCGAGCAGAACCACATCGCGGATGAACAGCAGGATGAGGATCAGGATCACTGGCGAGATGTCGATGCCGCCGAGATTGGGAAGCAAGCGCCTGATCGGCCGGAGCGCCGGCTCAGTGATGCGGTAGAGCATGTCCGCAACGGAATAGACGAAGCGGTTCTGGGTGTTGACCACGTTGAAGGCGATCAGCCAGCTCAGGATCGCGCCGGCGATCACGACCCAGATATAGAGGTCGATGACGAGAACGATGAATCCGATCAGGGGTACCATCAAAGGCCTCCGCGCATTTGCTGGTTCATGTAGCGGAGAGGCCGCGATCAGGGCAAGAGGCGGAAGAGGAGAGCCCGGGCTCGCTTGACAGCGTCGAAGCCCGATCCCTAAATGCCTCGCTTCTGGGGCCGTAGCTCAGTTGGGAGAGCGCAGCAATCGCACTGCTGAGGTCAGGGGTTCGATCCCCCTCGGCTCCACCACCCATAATCTGGTAACCGAAAGGCCATGGGCGCCGCCTCACAGGCGCATATTTGGCAATTTGTCCTGCCACGCGAACTATGACACCGCTAGGCGGCATGTGCGCTTTCACGCTATGCTATCTCTTGGTTGAGCGATCTGGGATTTCCTTAAGGGTGAGACGCATGGGGTCCGGCCATGGAAACTAAGAACACGCCCTCATCCTCGTCACGTGTGTTGACGAGGATATGGGCCTTCTTCTCTTTGATTGCGGTCGTGTTCTCGTCCATCACGCGGAAGAGACGGTCGAACAGGCACGCGTCGCCCTGGAGTTGATCCCTTCGGCGAAACCTCCCCTCGGTTCACCGTCATCAGAGGCAGCCATGGCGAACAAGCAGAACTTTACGCCCGAAGAATGGACTAAGGTTTTGGAAAGCCCCATGGTGGTCGGTATCGCGGTTTCTGCGGCGGAGCCGAGCGGCATATGGGGAACCCTCAAAGAAGCTTTCGCGAGCAGTTCGGCGCTGCATTCGGCAAAGAGCCGCGCGGACGCCAACGAATTGGTCAAGACAGTTATCTCTGATTTCGAAACCTCGGAGGGAAGGTCCGACATTCAGAAGGCGCTACGCGCGCGTTTCGCGAACGCGGAGCCGCGTGACTGCGTGAATCGTTCGCTTGCCAATCTGCATGAGGTCTCGGCAATCCTTGACGCCAAGGCACCGGACGACGCGGCAGCCTTGAAGTCTTGGCTGCGGGATATCAGCCAAAAGGTGGCCGAGGCGGCCGACGAAGGCGGCTTTATGGGTATCGGAGGGGTGGCAGTGAGTGAGGCCGAGAAAGCGACCCTTGCCGACATCGCCAAGGCGCTGAGCACTTAAGCCGTCGTCAATCCGGCCCGACGTGTTTTAGGCGGACAGTCCTGGGCCGCTTTCCGGAGAGGACTCAACCTTGGCGCGGGCGGCCTCAGTCTTCGGCGCGGTGAGCGGGCTAGGCCATTGTAAATTACCTTCGGCATCGCGCACCCGGAACAGCAAGCCGACGAACGGGACCAACAAAAGGTCCGGCACGAAGCGCCTGACAAACAGGGCGACCCGATAAGACCAGCCGGGCACGATCACCTTCTTGCCGCGCTTGAATTTCCGATAAGCGAGACGCGCGACCTTCTCGGCGCTCATCACCGGGAGCAGCATGACATAACGGGAGTTCTCGGCGCCGGCCTTGGAGTGCAGCGCGGTTGCAGTGGTTCCCGGCGCAAGGGCGGAGATGCGCACGCCGGTGTACATGGTCTCGTAGGAGAGCGCCCGGCTGAACGACAGCACGAAAGCCTTAGCCGCAGCGTAAGTCGCCTGATAGGGCACCGGCATGAAACCTTCGACCGAGGCAACGTTGAGCACGCCACCGTTGCCGCGTGCGATCATCCCCGGCAAGAAGCGGCGCGTAAGATCGACCACGGCTCTCGCGTCGAGATCGACGATCTTGCGCAGCGTCGCCGGCTCGTGATCCTGGAAGAAGCCAGCCGTCATGATCGCCGCGTTATTGACGAGAATGTCGGCATAGAGGCCGTAGCGCTTAAGCGCCGCCTCGACGCCGGCGCAGCCTTCCATAGTGGCGAGGTCGCAGGCGAATATTTTGACCTCGACGGAATGGGTTGAAGCGAGTTCGCGCGCGGCCGCGGCGAGCCGTGTCTCGTCGCGAGCAACGAGAAGGAGCGCATGACCTTCGCCTGCGAACTCCTCAGCCAGCGCGCGACCGATTCCCTCCGTCGCCCCTGTGATCACGGTGGCCGGCGCTAGCGTCTCGAGCCTTCTGTCGATCTCGTTCATTCTCGGCGTGTCGCTTCCGTAGAGGAACTCCTAGCACACGCTGACGATCCGAGTATGTAGCTTCTCGCTCGCCATCTGAACTCCAATCCACGATTGGCAAGGCTGTGACGGCCCCGGTGCGGCAGGCTAGAATAGAAATGCGTGCTCGCCGCGCGCCCTATCTGCCTTCAAGAAAGCTCCGGCATGATCGCAAACCGCCTGTTGCGTCCTTTCCTTCTGCTCCTCTCAAGCCTCCTGCTCGTGCCGAATATCGTAGAGGCCGAGCCGAGCCTTGCCGAAGCGGTGAAGAAGCTCGACGCGAAATATCTCAGTGTGCCAGATCTCGATGCCAAGGATACCGCGCCGAAAATCGAGGCTGGCGGCGGTGGTGACGATACAAAGCCCGCCCCGCAAGAAATCTCGCAAGACGGCGTGAAAGCGGCGCTCAGCTATATCGAGGAGAAGAGCGAGGAAGGTGACGTGACGCACATCCCCGTCGTCACCATTGCCGCCGACGGCAAGGAGATCGCCAAGCTCGAAGGGGACAGTACCGGCTTCTCCGATCCTCCGGTCAGCGTGCAGATCGCGGAGATCGATCCGAGCAATTCCCGGCCCGAGGTCGTGGTGTCGTTCTACACCGGAGGGGCCCATTGCTGCTCGGACACGAGCGTGGTGACGAGCAGTGCCGACGGCGCAGCCTGGACCACCGTCGATGTTGGCGAGTTCGATGGCGCTCCGCTGCTTGCGAGCGACCTCGACGGCGATGGGCGCTACGAGTTCGCAACCCGCGACAACGCCTTCCTTTATACCTTTGCCTGCTACGCCTGCTCGACAGCCCCGCTCGAAGTGCTCGCCGTCGAGAACGGCGCGGTGAAGAACGTCACCACCGAGCCGCGTTTCAAGCCGGCCCATGAATCCACCCTCAAATTCATCATCGAGGAGGTGCCGGACAGCGAGGTTAACGGCTTCCTGGCAGGCTATGTCGGCGAGAAGATCTTGCTCGGCGAGGGCAAGGAAGCGTGGAACCTGATGCTCGCCTATTACGACAAGACCTCTGATTGGGGGCTTGAGAGCTGCGACAAGCCTCTCGACGAGAACGGAGAGTGCCCGGGCAAGACCGTCAAGCTTACCTTTCCCGAGGCACTCGAACGCATGCTTAAGGAAAATGGTTATAAGGTAGAGAAATGAGCCCGACCCTCAAGAATTCCGCGAGGAACCCTTGAGGATGGGGCACCGTTGTTGTGGGCCGGACCTCATTTGAAAGGCGCCGGTCTTACGCCTTTCGAGGAGTTTCGAGTATGGCACCCCGCGCATTCTGGACCGGTCATTTGCGGCTTTCGCTCGTCAACATTCCGGTCAAGCTCTATCCGGCCACCACTGCCGAGCGGAGCATCGCCTTCCACCAGATCCATGAGCCCTCGGGAAAGCGCATCCGCTACCAAAAGACTGTCCCTGGTGTGGGCGCAGTAGAGAACGACGAGATCATCAAGGGCTACGAGTACGAGAAGGGCAAATACGTCCTGATCGACCCCAAGGAGATCGATGACCTCAAGCTCGAATCGAAGCAGACGATCGAGCTCGTCCGCTTCGTCGACGAGAAAGACATCGACGTGCGCTATTACGAGACGCCCTATTATCTACTTCCCGATGGCGACATGGCTGACGAGGGTTACGTCATCGTCCAGAAGGCGCTCAAGGACACCGGCAAGGTGGGAGTAGGCCAGTTCATCTTGCGTGGCCACGGCAACATCATCGCGATCAGGCCGTTCGGCAAAGGGCTGATCCTCGAAGTGTTGCGGCACGCCAACGAGATCCGCGCGGCGGAGCCGATCTTCAAGGAGATCACCGACGTCAAGGTCGACAAGGAAGCGCTCGATCTCGCCAAGGAGCTCGTGCAGCGGAAAGCGGGCAAGTTCGATCCCGAGCAGTTCAAGGACCAATATACCGAAGCGGTGTGGGAGCTGATCAACGCCAAGCTCGAGCACCGGAAGCCCGAGATCGTCACCGAAGTGCCCACGGCCAAGGTCATCAACATCATGGACGCTCTGAAGAAGAGCGTGCAGCAGGGCAAGGGGACGGCACCCGCCAAGACCAAGCGCGGCGCTGCATCCGGGCGCTCGACCAAGAAGGCCGCCAAAGGCACAGCCAGACGGAAGTCGGCTTAAACCATGGCGCGGACTTCGAGCCGGGACCTTCTTGCCGAATACAAGGCAAGGCGCGACTTCGCCAAGACGCCTGAGCCCGGACCCAAACGCGGCAAAGCCAAGGGCAACAGCTTCGTGATCCAGAAGCATGCCGCAACGCGCACGCATTTCGATTTCCGACTGGAGCATGATGGGGTGCTGAAGAGCTGGGCCGTGACGAAAGGCCCGAGCCTTGACCCGAGCCAGAAACGGCTTGCCGTGATGACCGAGGACCACCCACTCGAATATGGCGGCTTCGAGGGTGTGATCCCCAAGGGCGAATATGGCGGCGGCCCGGTGATGATCTGGGATCGCGGCACCTGGGAGCCGATCGGCGACCCCGATGAAGGTCTCGCCAAAGGCGACCTCAAATTCAGGCTGCATGGCGATCGTCTCAATGGCGAGTACGTGCTCGTTCGAATGAAGCCTCGCAAAGAGGATCGCGGGCGTCAGAACTGGCTGCTCATCAAGAAGCGCGACGACTATGCCGGCGAGGGCAACGAGCCCACCCAAGAGTTTGACACGAGCGTGAAGAGCGGCCGCACCATGGATCAGATCCTGCACGGCGAGTCCGCCGTGTGGACCTCCAACCGGGCTCAAAAAAAAACTTCGGCGCGACCAAAGCGCGTGGCAGCGGCAAAGCCGCGCAAAAAGCCCGCCGCCCGCTAGGTCCAGTTCCCGAGTTTGTTTCGCCGGAGCTCGCCACCCTCGACACCGAGGTGCCAGACGGGCGCAACTGGCTGCATGAAGCGAAATATGACGGCTACCGCATCATCGGGCGGAAATTCGGTGACGAGGCCACGCTGTTCAGCCGGAGCGGTCTCGATTGGACGGTGCGGTTCCCGGCGATCGCCGATGCGCTACTCACATTTCCGGCGGCGAGCGCGCTCATTGACGGCGAAGTCGCGTTTGTGCTGCCGAACGGCCTGACCGATTTCAAATCGCTGCAGAAGCATATCGACACGCCGCATCCGGCGATTCGTTATTTCGTCTTCGATCTGCTCTGGCTCGACGGCAAGGATCTGCGCAAGAAGCCGCTGAAGGAGCGACGCGCGGCTTTGCAGAAGTTGATGTCGGCGAAGGGCGTCTCCGACTTTCTCATCTATGCCGATTACGTCGAAGGCTCCGGGCCCGAATTCTTCGAGCACGCGCGCCAGATGGGACTCGAAGGCATTCTGTCGAAACGCCCGGATCGACCCTATATCTCCGGCCGCGGGCGAGACTGGCTCAAGATCAAATCAGTGCAGGGCGAGGAATTCGTGATCGGCGGCTATAGCCGCTCCGACGTGAAGGGAAAGCCGTTCTCCTCGCTGCTGCTTGGGCGATTCGATGACGGCAGGCTGATCTACTCCGGCAAGGTCGGCACTGGATTCAATGCGCGTAGCCTCGATAGTCTCGCGCGCAAATTCAAGCCACTGGTGCGCGCATCTTCCGCCTTCGAGGAAGTGCCGCGCGAGGAGCGCAAGGGCGCGGTGTGGCTCGAGCCGAAGCTCGTGGCGCAGATTGCGTTTACCGAAAAGACTCGTGATGGGCGGCTGAGGCATCCGAGCTTCCAAGGCTTGCGCGAGGATAAGCCCGCGCGCGAGGTGCATCGCGAGCAGTCAGAGGATGAGGAGTCGGCGATGGCTACGACGAAACCTGCGCCGGCGAAGAAGGGCAAGAATCCTGTCTTCGCCGGGATCACGATCTCCAATCCCGACAAGATCTATTACCCGAGGAGCGAGCTCACCAAGCTCGACATCGCCAAATATTACGAGACGGTCGCGCCCTATATTTTGCCTTGCGTCAAGAGACGACCGATCAGTCTGGTGCGCTGCCCTGACGGCATCGAAGGACAGCGCTTCTTTCAGCGTCACGCCATGAAAGGCATGAGCGAGGCAATTAAGCAGGTGCCCATTCCCGGCGGCGAGACCAACAAGCCCTATCTCTATATCGACGACGAGAAAGGCCTGTTCGGACTGATCCAGATCGGCACCTTGGAGATTCACGATTGGGGCGTGTCGCTCGCCCATATCAGCGAGCCTGATCGCCTCGTGTTCGACCTCGATCCCGACGAGGATCTCGATTTTGGCACGCTCAAGGCTGCCACAATCGAGGTGCGCGAGTTCCTCGCGGAGCTTGGCTTCAAGAGCTTCCTCAAATCGACCGGCGGAAAGGGGCTGCATCTCGTGGCACCGCTCACGGCAAAGCTCGGCTGGGACGCGGTCAAAGCGTTTGCCAAGGCCATCGCCGACGCACTCGTCTCGGCACGGCCCGACCGCTATACGGCGAACCCCCTCAAAAAGACGCGCGAGGGAAAGATCTTCGTCGACTATCTGCGCAACCAGAGGGGCGGCTCGGCCATCGTGAATTACTCGACCCGCGCCAAGGAAGGCGCGCCGGTCGCCTGCCCGCTCAGATGGGACGAGCTCAAGGGGCTAAAAGCTGCGGCGCCCTACACCGTCAAGACGCTGCCGGCGCGACTGAAATCGCTAAAGCGAGATCCGTGGGAGGGATTTTCCTCCACGCGCCAGTCCATCACGGCGAAGGCGCGAAGGGCGCTCGGCGCCGGCTAGTTTCTCTGGGCCTTACGTCGGTGACCAGGCACGCGGCTTGCCTGAGGGAGGGACATGCGTGTCCATCGATGCGCCCTTTGATGGCAAGACAGGTTCATACACCCAGTTCGCAGAGCAGGATTCCGGATGCGATGCGTTCGTGTCAATCTGGACGACTGGGCGAGGACGGAACGGGGAGCAGCAACGATGACGAGTCAGGTTTCGCGAAAGCATGCCAAGTCCTTTCGCCGTTTTGTCCTGATCTTGTTTGCTGCGCTCATTCCCTGCGGCGTCACATCGACCACGCTCGCAGTCGAGCAAAGTGACGCGGTGACGCCGCTCGTGGCGATGCCGCTCGCTGAACCCAACCCTGCGCTCGGCGCCGATGATAAAATTCACCTCGCCTACGAATTCGCGCTGATGAACATGGCCCCGGGCATGGTGACGATCGAGAAGATCGAGACTCTCGATGCCGCAGGTGACACGGTGATCGGAACGCTCAGCGGCGATGCGCTTGCACAGATGATCAAGCTGAACGGCGGAGGCAAGGGACCCGGGCTTCAGGGCGGGTCCTCCGGCATTCTCTTCATGGATGTGACGCTCGCAAAGCAAGACGCGGTGCCGAAGTCTATCAAGCACCGCTTCGAACTGACTGTGGCCAAGGCGCCGGCACCAGATGCGAGCGCCGATGCCGATCCCTGCCCCAGCCGCCGCAAGACGTTTCCTTCGTCAGCGATCCTCTGACGGTCGGTCCGGCGGCGGTCGTGGTAGCGCCCCCACTCAAAGGATCCCGCTGGGTCATCGGCGGCGGGTGCTGCACGCCGATCGGCTGTCACCGCGGCGCCACGCTGCCGATCAAGGGCACGCTGCACGTCCCTGAACGCTTCGCCATCGACTTCGTGCAATTGAACGACAAAGACATGCTGTACACCGGGGACATGCACAAAGT
>JBKPSQ010000136.1:0-1803 GCA_046735075.1 Pseudomonadota bacterium | reverse complement strand
AATCAGCCGCGCTAAGACAACCAACGCCGTACCCGATACTAGGGTGAATACAACTTGCTCCAACGTACACTCCTGCTCCGATGAACGCCGTGAAAGATGAATGTAACATCACGCAAGTGCGCGTGGCGGGCGAATTGCTATTATCAGGTGCCAAATTTTGGCGGAGACGAGAGGACTTGTCTCGCTGACTCCAGATCACTCTGCTTGGCTTGTCCGTGAACAGCTGAGACGAATGAGATCCGAGACATGACGTTCTCACCGCTGGCTAACCTGGGCAGCGCTGTCCGCCACATCTATTGGATTTAGCTTTGGTGTGAAGCACGCCTTCCAAACGGGTCAGTTCGGTCTCTTCGATCCGCCTTGGAGGCATTGTAGAACGCATCATTTGATGCTAAAAATCGTGCCGAAGGAGAAAAGGTATGCGAACCACGCTCGCTCTCGATGACGAGCTCGTCGCTAAGGCGCAGGCTTTCACTGGTGTGAAGGAAAAATCAGCGTTGATCAGAGAAGCGTTGAAGGCCCTTATTGAACGCGAAAGTGCTCATCGCCTCGCTCGCCTCGGTGGAAGTGAGCCGGATCTCGAAGTCGTGCCACGCCGCCGCTCCGTTGCCGCATGATCCTTGTCGACACCTCGGTCTGGGTAGATCATCTTCGGAAAGGGGATCGGCGTCTTGTGACCTTGCTCGACGCCAGCCAGGTGTTGACCCACCCTTTCGTCGTCGGAGAGCTCGCGCTTGGCAGTCTGAAGAACCGCGAGAGCATTCTCGGTAGTTTGAAGGGCTTACCTCAGGCTGCGCCCGCAACGGACGAGGAAGTGCAGCAGTTCATCGAGCGCAATTCGCTCTTCGGCTTGGGCATTGGCTATATCGATGCCCATCTACTTGCTGCCGTCCGCCTCAACGCGGGATCGCAGCTTTGGACGCGAGACAAGCGCCTTGGAGCCATCGCCAATCGCATGGGCCTGAATGCGGAGCAAATGCAGTAGCCAGACGGCCGCCAGCCAAAGCGCCTCGTTGGGCGCCGATCCGGATCGCGGCCCAAACGAAGCTCCCGGTCCCTAGCTAATCGCGAATTTCCAAAGGGCAGCTTTCCACCCATTCCTGCCATTAGCGGAACTCGGGCGTGTACCCATACTGGCGCGTCGTTCGTTGACCCTTATCATGACCCAAAGCACCCCAGAAAACCCATCCGCCACGTCCGCCGACACCTCTGCGCCGGCCGCGTCCCCATCCCCTTGTGCCGATGCGGCGCCGGGCAGCCATGTCGAGGCCGCCTGCGAAGGGCCGAGTGCGGACAACCCTTCGCTGTCTATCAAGAAGCGGATCAAGCGGGCGCAATTCTTCGATCAGCGCGAGCAGCTGGTCGCCGCGGGCATGGCGGTCCCGGTCGAAGCGGACGCCGGTCTGCCGGACGCTTTAGTCGAGCCGGCGGAGCCAGAACCGCCATCAGATTCGCCCATCCGCTAACCTGAGTGGCCCGAGCTTAGGTCGATGAGAAGTTGCCGCGGCTGGGAGGAAGCCGCCGAGCGACTTGTCGATGATTCGCACGAGTTCCGTCCAGGCAGGCTGCGCAACTTGATGTCTGCTTTCCACCCATTGCGGACGTTAGGCGAGGAGCGTTACCGTCTCCGCGTGAGAGCGCTTTGGCCCATCGAACGAGCGGTTCTTGAGGCAACAGCCGAAGACTATCCGCAGTTCGCGAATGCTCTTCGCCTGTTGGCCAAAACGGCGACGGTCGCTAACTTCGAAAACACGGGCGCAGGCTTCTTCTCGACGATCATCGTCGCAAATGATGCTCCGGCAC
>JBKPSQ010000135.1:0-17951 GCA_046735075.1 Pseudomonadota bacterium | reverse complement strand
GTGTTGCACGGCGTGAGCCTCGACATTCGACCCGGCGAGATCGTGGCACTGATCGGAGCTAACGGCGCGGGCAAAAGCACCCTCATGATGTCGATCTTCGGACGTCCGCGCGCCTCCGAAGGCCGCATCCTGTTCGATGGCGAGGACATTACCGACCTCCCAACCCACAAGATCGCACAGCTCAGGATCGCGCAGTCCCCGGAGGGCCGTCGGATTTTCCCGCGCATGACGGTGCTGGAAAACTTGCAAATGGGCGCCATCATCGCCGACGAGCCGGCCCACTTCGCCAGCGACCTCGAACATGTGTTCGAGCTCTTTCCTCTACTTAAGAAACGTCAGCATCAGCGCGGCGGCACTTTGTCCGGCGGCGAGCAGCAGATGCTCGCGATCGCGCGTGCGCTGATGGGACGCCCCAAGCTTCTGCTTCTCGACGAGCCGTCGCTCGGCCTGGCTCCGCTGATTGTGAAGCAGATCTTCGGCGCGATCCGTGCGCTCAATGCCGACTATGGCCTCACCGTCTTTCTCGTCGAGCAGAGCGCCTATCATGCGCTTCGTCTCGCCCACCGCGGTTATGTGCTCGTCAATGGCCGGATCACAATGACAGGCTCTGGCGCCGAGTTGCTTGGAAGCACCGAGGTCCAGGCCGCCTACCTCGAAGGGGGCGGCAAGGGTGCGCCGCGGGAGGGCATAAGAAAATGACTTGGCTGTCCGACGAGGGACCTTGGATCTTTCTCGTGCTCACCGTCATCTTGGGCGGTGGCGCGGCCTTTCTCGCCGGACGTGGGCTCGCGCGATCATGGAAGCCGTCTGGGCGCATCTTCTTCTACATGGCGCTGCTCGCTGCCGCCGTGCGGTTTTTTCATTACGCCCTCGGAGAAGGCAAGCTCCTATCGCTCTACTATTACATCGTCACCTATATCCTGCTCGTTGGCGCGGCTTGGCTTGGTTTCCGCGTGATGCGCACGAGCCAAATGGTCACCCAATATCGCTGGCTCTACGAGCGGACGAGCCCGCTGACCTGGAAGACCCGGTGAACCTTCGAGCAGTTTCCAGCGACCAAATCATGTAAACTAAAAAGATCATGGAGTGGGAGGTGATGATGAAGCGTTTTGCCGGATTAGTCGCGGCCCTGGGCGTAGCGGCAATTGCAGCAAGCTGCGGTGGGGGCGATGAAGATAAGTCCATACCAGTTGCCGTCGTTGGGCCGATCACCGGTCAATACGCATCGTTCGGCGCGCAGATGAAGAACGGCGGCGAGTTGGCTGTCGAGGACATCAATGCAGCTGGCGGCGTGCTCGGCAAGAAACTCAATCTCGAGTTCGGCGACGATGCCTGCGATCCGAAACAGGCGGTAGCCGTGGCGAACCAGATGACAGGCAACAATGTCGCGCTGGTCGCCGGTCACTATTGCTCCGGCTCGTCAATTCCGGCCTCTAAAGTCTATGCCGAGTCCAATATGGTGCAGATCTCTCCCGCCTCCACCAACCCTGCTTTCACCGACAATCGCGCCGGCCCGAATATCTATCGCGTATGCGGCCGCGACGATCAGCAGGGTGGCGTAGCCGGCAAATACATCGCCTCGCATTTCTCAGATAAGAACGTCGCCTTCGTGCACGACAAGACGGCTTACGGCAAAGGCCTCGCAGACGAGACCAAGAAGGCGATGAACGAGGCGGGTAAGCAGGAGACGATGTACGAGGCGATCACCGCGGGCGAGAAGGACTACTCGGCCCTCGTCTCAAAGCTGAAGCAGGCCAATATCGATCTCGTCTATTTCGGCGGCTATCACACCGAAGCCGGATTGATCATCCGGCAGATGCGCGACCAGGGGATGGATACCATTCTCATGGGTGGTGACGCGCTCATGACCCAAGAGTTCTGGTCGATCACCGGCCCCGCTGGCGAAGGCACGCTCATGACCTTCTCGCCCGATCCGCGCAAGAATCCGGCGGCGGCCGAGGTGGTGAAGCGCTTCAGGGACAAGGGCATCGAGCCCGAGGGCTACGTGCTCTACACCTATGCCGCAGTGCAAACCTGGAAGCAGGCAGCGGAAAAGGCGAAGTCGAGCGAGTCCGCTGACGTGGTGAAGGCGATGAACGACACCGAGTTCGACACCGTCGTCGGCAAATTCAAATTCAATGAGAAGGGTGACCCGAACCTGCCGCCTTACGCCGTCTATCGCTGGTCCAACGGGACTTATGATGAGACCAGCGATCAGGCCGCCGCCGCCGGGCCAGCAGGTTAGCGTTTCTTGGCGCGGGCTTCCTGGGACGCAAAATACTTCTCAAGCTCTTTCTCGACCCGCACGAGGTCGTCGGGGAGCGGAAGCCCGAGCGCCTTGAACTCGTTCAGCTTCTCGTAGATCCGAAGGTAGAGCTCGTGCGGATCTTCGGGTTGGGTCTCCATTTGGTTGATGAGGAGGGCAAGCTCTGCCTCAAGATTTTCGAATGCCATGTTGTCGCGTCTCCTGCCCTCGCCGCACTCTGTCTCGATCCGATCATAATTGCGGCACGCCTTCAAGCACTGCCCGGATGCCGCGACGATTGCGGGCGCGGCGTTTCCCTTGCATAGTCGCGCGGGGCGCAGGGGTCTGAACGGGCGGGGAATGCGGCAATGGAAAAAGTGACGTTTGGCAAGGTGGTCGGCTTCATTCTCGCCGTCCTATTTGCGGTTGTGGTCGGCGCCTCGATGTGGGCTCTGCTCAACGGCGAGTACATGTCCACGCCTCCCGACATGAAGAAGCAGGCCGAGCAGACGCTGCAGATCGTGGGTTTTGCCGGTGCCTTCGCTGCGCTCGCCACCTGGTGGGTGCAGGGCTTTGCCGCGAAACGCGGCTTTGTGGTGCGTTTCCTGTTTGCGCTCTTCATCTTCGTCGTGGCGTTTTGCAGCTTCGGCGGCCTGCTCAGGGTGCTCTATAGCCACGTCACCTATCCGAGCCAGCAGGACTGGTCGCTGTCGGGCCTCTATTGGGCCTCGCAGAGCGATCTCATCTCCTTCGTGATCTTCATGCTGGTGCCACCGCGGCCCGCCTATGCCGCACTCATCGTGGCGGCCGCCTTCTACGTCGCCCTGTTCGGGCCGCGCGAGCCGAAGACAGTCGAGATCTGACTTCGTCTCGGATTTGAGCCTGCTCGCATGCTCTGCTAGAGCTTAGCGCCTCTCCCGCCCTTTCTCGCGGAAAGGCCCCTACGCTCGCATGATCCCTCGCTATAGCCGCCCCGAGATGGCTCGCATTTGGGAGCCCGAGGCGAAGTTCCGCATCTGGCTCAAAATCGAGACCTATGCCGCCGAGGCCATGGCCGACCTCGGCCTCATCCCGAAGCATGCGGCCGATGCCGTAAGGAAACGCGGCGGTTTCGACGTCTCGCGCATCGATCAGATCGAGCGCGAGGTGAAGCACGACGTGATCGCGTTTCTTACCTCGGTGGCCGAGCATGTCGGCCCAGAGGCGCGCTTCATGCACGCGGGTCTTACTTCCTCGGATGTACTCGACACCTGCTTCAACGTGCAGCTGGTCAAGGCGGCTGACCTACTCATCGCCGATGTCGATGCGCTGCTTGCCGCGCTCAAAACCCGTGCCTTCGAGTTCAAGGACACGCTCACTGTGGGAAGAAGCCACGGCGTCCACGCCGAGCCTACTACTTTCGGGCTCAAGCTTGCGAGCGCGTATGCGGAGTTCGCGAGAGGCCGCGAGCGGCTCGTGCGCGCCCGCGAGGAGGTTGCGACCTGCGCCATCTCCGGAGCTGTCGGCACCTTCGCCCATGTCGATCCGCGCGTCGAAGCCTACGTCGCCAAGAAGCTTGGCCTCACGCCGGAACCGATCTCCACTCAGGTCATTCCGCGCGACCGGCATGCCGCATACTTCGCGACGCTTGCGGTCGTGGCAAGCTCGATCGAACGGCTTGCGACCGAGATTAGGCATTTGCAAAGGACTGAAGTGCTCGAAGCGGAGGAATATTTCAGCGAGGGTCAGAAAGGATCCTCGGCAATGCCGCATAAGCGGAATCCGGTATTGTCGGAAAATCTGACCGGCCTTGCGCGGGTGGTGCGCGCCTATGCGCAGCCGGCGTTCGAAGACGTGGCGCTTTGGCATGAGCGCGATATCTCCCACTCATCGGTCGAACGGGTCATCGGCCCAGATGCCACCATCGCGCTCGACTTCGCCCTGGTGCGGCTGACTAGCATCATTAAAGGCCTCGTGGTTTATCCGGAGCGCATGAGGGCAAATCTCCAGCGATTGGGGGGATTGATTCATTCCCAGCGCGTGCTGCTGGCGCTGACGGAAGCAGGCGTGCCGCGCGAGGAGGCCTATCGGATGGTGCAGCGGAACGCCATGAAGGTGTGGCAGACCGGCGCCGACTTCCAAGCCGTGCTGCTCGCGGACAAGGAGGTGACCAAGGCGCTTTCGCCTGATGCGATCAAAGCCCAGTTCGATCTCGGCTATCACACGAAGCACGTGGACACGATCTTCGCCCGCGTGTTTGGGTCAAGCTGAGCCGGCTATCCGCCGAAGCGGTAGTTGAGCCGCGCCGTCACCGATTGCACCTGGATATCGCCATCAACGACCGGCACTCCGCCGCCCACGCCCGATGGGCAGGTCGGGCAATTGATCTTCCAGCGGTCTTTGTCGAGTTCGGCGAAGTCGTACTCGACGCCAAGCGACAGATTCTTGCAGATCGCATATTCGCCCCCGCCGCCGACCGTCCAGCCGTTAGCCCAGTCGCTCGAATTGGCGCGCACCGGCGTCTCGCGGTCGAACAGGGCCAGCTCGACGTCGGCGCCAGCCCAGCCGCCCTTGGCGTAAGCCAGCCATTTGCCTTGCGCGTAGCCGATGCGACCGGTCACGGTGGTTAATAGATCGATGTCGGCGCTGTAGGTACCGGAGCCCGGAAAGAAGGGATCGTTGCGGCTTCCATCGAGATCGGCCCCCGCAACCGAAGTCTCCACGCCAAGCACCCAAGATCCGCTTTGGTAGTTAAATCCGGCTTGGCCACCGCCGATGATCCCGCTCACATCGATGTCGAAATTGGTGCCGACCAGCGCGGGGCCGATCGTATTGAACCAGTTGTGGTTGTCGTAGCGCCAATCGGTGTCGCTCCACGCGCCGCCGAGTTGTCCGCCGACATAGAACCCGCCCCATGCTGTTCCAGGCATTGGAAGGAGATCGCTCGCAAGCGCCGGAGCGGCTAGCGTCAGCAATCCCGCGGTTGCGCACAGAGCTATTCCACACGTTCGGCCGGCGAACACCATGCTCCGTTTCTCCCTGGCAACTGCGGTTGCTCTACAGCCTCAGTCCAAACGTCCTCATGGAACGGTAGGCGTCGTGCCGGATGGAGGACTTGTCGTGGCTGGGGGAATCGTTGCGGCCGGGGGTGTCGTGGCGGCTGGGGGTGTCGTTGAGGCGGGAGGCATCGTAACGGCAGGCGGATTGTAAGGGGCAGTTGGCGAAGTGGTGGTGACTTCGTCCAGCCTGAGGCTGGCGCTTATTTTCTGCATATCGATATCGGTGATCGGCCCACCGCCATCGCCATAACCGTAGCCGTGGAAGATGTGCGGCATGAAACGATAGCGGTAACGCTCCTGCGCCATCATGAAATAGCGCCGCCTGTAGAACGAAGGCTCGATTGCCGTGTAGGGCGGAATGTCGAAGTACCAGTCGGCCTTCGGGTAATAGCCGGAGCGATAGGGATAGGGTGGAAAGATCGGCACGATCTCCCCGGCCGGCGGGTAGACCGGGCGGATGGCAACGCGCGGGCCAGCTGCCGCACTGACTGCGAGCCCGCTCTTGATGGCGTAGCCGGAGTAGCCACTCCAGCTAACCCTGCACCAGCTCCCCGTGCAGGCGCCAATATTCACTTTGGATCCGGCGGGAATGGTGAGCAGCAGCTCGGTGTTAGAGCTTGGGCCGGCGCGCAAGCCGAGGTCCGTGGTGGTCGCCCCAATGCGCGCGAATGCGCCGCCGGCGCTGAGCACAAGCAGCACAGCCGCAATCGCGATGCCATAGGATGCGCGCATGCCCCCTGCCCCCTTAGTCCCCTTGACGCCATTCTGGCACAGACGGCGGCAGGCGTCGATTGTCGTCGTTCTATGATCCGCCGCCAAATTCGCGCCGCGTTGCCGCAGCGGCTTTGCCGAACCAGCCGGCGTCCGTACCGGGCGCCACGATGTCCCAGCCTGCCGCGACTAGCGGTTTCGCGTAGTCGAGGTCATTGGCGAAAATCAGCCCCATTACCGACATTTCGCGACATTTGCTCAAAACGAGCTTCATCGCCTCCTTCACTTCGGGCGCATGGATGTCGAGGCGCCCGGTAAGCGCGACCGATAGGTCGTTAGGGCCGAAGCAGACCATATCGACGCCATCGAGCGCGAGGATCTCGTCAAGCTGATCGAGCGCGCCCCTGGTCTCGATCTGCGGACAAGCAATCGTCCAGTTGTTGGCGGTGGTGAAATAGTCGCCTTCATAGTCGAGCCGCGCCCGGTAAGGGCCCCAGCTGCGCAAACCGCGTGGCGGATATTTCACGGCTTTCACGAAAGCTTCGGCATCCTCGACCGTCTCGATCATCGGGCACATGATCCCCTGCGCGCCGGCATCGAGTGCCCGCCCGATCAGGCCGAAGTCGTTCTCAGCGACGCGAACGATCGCCGGCAGATCCGAGGCGCGTGCCGCCGTGAGGCAGGAAATTAGGGCCTCGTTGCCACCCAGTCCGTGCTGCTGGTCGATGGTAATGCAGTCGAACCCCGCCTCGCCGATGAGCTCGATGAGAAACGGGTTGTTGAGGGTGAGCCAGGCGTTGAACAGCGTGCGTCGCTCTTTTGCCGCCGTGCGGAAGCGATCCTTAGGCATGGAAGCCGATCAGCCTTTAGCTTCGGATTCGATCTGACCGACAGCAACGCCCATCAGGTCGACCATCTTGCTGCGAATCTGATGATCGGATTTCTGGATGCCTTTGGCGTCGAAATCCCGCCTGATCTTGCGGAAGACATCATCATCGCCGGGGATCTCAAGGTCGGCCTTGATCACTTCCCGGGCATAGGCCTGGGCCTCGTCTCCGCTGATCCCAAGCTGCTCGGCTGCCCAGAGCCCGAGTAGCCTGTTACGCCGCGCGGTCGCCTTGAACTTCAGTTCCTCGTCATGGGCGAATTTCCGCTCATAACCCTTCTCGCGATCCTCGAAATTTGTCATCTGCCCTCCTCAGGGACCCCCTCGTCGATTCCAGGGAAAAGCCGCAGAATTTATGGGGAAACACGTTCCTTTGGGTCCCGAGGGATAGCGCCCAGGCCCCTTGAAATCAACAAATCCACGGAAGAAATAACCTGCGCCTTAGCGGCCGTTGTATGCCCTTTATCCTTACGCTAAGGTCGAACCACGACCCCTTGATCGATTCCGACGATGGCAATCTGCAAGTTGCGCGCGGCCTGGGCGACCCTCGCCCCGCGCATTTGGCGTTTGTCGGCAGTGTGAGCCATCTGTGAGTGAGGAACCAACCATGAACCGCCGACGGCG
This sequence comes from Pseudomonadota bacterium, assembly GCA_046735075.1. GTDB lineage: Bacteria > Pseudomonadota > Alphaproteobacteria > Rhizobiales > Methyloligellaceae > Methyloceanibacter. The sequence continues at coordinate 10,447 of JBKPSQ010000135.1, read as the reverse complement.
CATTTACGAAGGCAAAGCCAAGATTCTATATGAGGGTCCCGAACCCGGCACGCTCGTCCAGCACTTCAAGGACGACGCCACCGCCTTCAACAACAAGAAGCACGACAAGATCGAGGGCAAAGGCGTCCTCAACAACCGCATCTCCGAATATCTCTTCCAGAAGCTCGGGGAGGTCGGCGTGCCCACCCACTTCATCAAGCGCCTCAACATGCGCGAGCAGTTGATCCGCGACGTTGAGATCATTCCGCTCGAGGTCGTGGTGCGCAACGTCGCGGCAGGCTCGCTCGCGACGAGACTCGGCATGGACGAGGGAACAGCGCTGCCCCGCTCGATCGTCGAGTTCTATTACAAGAACGATCAACTCGGAGACCCGATGGTCACCGAGGAGCACATCACCGCCTTCGGCTGGGCCACGCCGCAGGAGATTGACGACATCATGTCGCTCGCACTCAGGATCAACGACTTCCTGTCAGGCCTCTTCCTTGGCGTCGGCATCAAGCTCGTCGATTTCAAATGCGAGTTCGGCAGGCTGTGGGAGAACGAGACAATGCGTATCGTGCTCGCCGACGAGATTTCCCCCGATTGCTCGCGACTGTGGGACATCGAGACGCAAAACAAGCTCGACAAGGACCGCTTCCGCCGCGACATGGGAGGCCTGGTCGAGGCCTATCAGGAGGTGGCGCGGCGACTCGGGCTGCATGTCGACAGCGCCGTGCGCACGCGCACCGGGCCCGTCCTGGTGCGCTCGAAATAGGACAAAGGCGCGGGGGCCCATGAAGGCACGTATTACCATCACGCTAAAGCAGGGCGTGCTCGACCCGCAAGGGAAGGCGATCGCCGGCGCGCTGCACGCGCTCGGCTTCGGCTCGGTTGGAAATGTGCGTCAGGGCAAATATATCGAGGTCGAGGTGGCGGAGAGCGATCCGGGGCGAGCGCGCGCAGAGGTCGAGCGCATGTGCGAGCAGCTCCTCGCCAACACCATAATCGAGAACTACGCCTATGAGCTCGAGGCGGCTTAGGTCAGGATCTCCTTCGCTATTGACGTAGTGTCACCTCCCCAGCGGCGATCAAGTAATCCAAGTTGGTAGTTATCTGGATAACCCGGCCATCGGGCGATAACGAGTCAGGTATCGAAGAGGCATGAAAGCGAGCGTCGTCGTTTTTCCGGGATCGAATTGCGATCGCGATGCGGCCGTCGCGCTTCAGGCGGCGACGGGCACGCCGCCGGCAATGGTCTGGCATGGCGACAGCGAGCTCCCGAAAAGCGACCTGATCGTGCTGCCAGGCGGCTTTTCCTATGGCGACTATCTCCGCTCTGGCGCCATGGCCGCACACTCGCCGGTAATGCGCGAGGTGATTGCCCGTGCCCGCGCCGGTACGCCCGTGCTTGGCATCTGTAATGGCTTTCAGGTGTTGACCGAGGCGGGCCTCCTGCCCGGTGTGCTCATGCGCAACTCGACCCTCCGGTTCATCTGCAAAGACGTGCATCTCCGGGTCGAGCGCAATGATTCGATCTTTACGCACCGTTACCACCGTGGCGAGGTAGTGCGGTTTCCCGTCGCCCATAAGGATGGAAGCTACTTCGCCGATGACCAGACGTTGCAAAGGCTGGAAGGCGAAGGTCTCGTCGCTTTCCGCTACTGTGATCCTACCGGCGCGATCACGCCGGAGGCCAACCCTAACGGCTCGCGCAACAATATCGCCGGTGTCTACAATCCATCCGGCACGGTGCTTGGGCTCATGCCGCATCCGGAGCGTCTGGCCGACACCGCTCTCGGCGGCAGCGACGGCGCCAAGATGTTTCTCTCTCTCGTGGAGACGCTTCATTGAACATCGCGGCGCTTGCGGCGCGGAAACAGGAGGGTCTCACCTCTGACATCATTGCTGAGCACGGTCTGTCCTCCGAAGAATACCGGCAGCTGGTCGAGGCGCTTGGTCGCGACCCGCGGCTCACTGAGCTCGGCATCTTCTCGGTGATGTGGTCGGAGCATTGCTCCTACAAATCATCCAAAGTCTGGCTCAAGAAGCTGCCGACCTCCGGCCCGCAGGTGATCCAAGGACCCGGCGAGAACGCCGGGGTGGTCGATCTCGGCGACGGCCAGGCGGCCGTGTTCAAGATGGAGAGCCACAACCATCCGTCCTACATCGAGCCCTATCAGGGCGCAGCGACAGGCGTGGGCGGCATCATGCGCGACGTGTTCACCATGGGCGCGCGTCCCGTTGCCAATATGAATGCGCTGAGATTCGGCGCGCCCAATCATCCCAAGACGCGCCATCTCGTCGCCGGCGTCGTGTCTGGCATCGGCGACTACGGCAACTGCATGGGCGTGCCGACCGTTGGCGGCGAGACCAATTTCGACGCGCGCTACAACGACAATATCCTCGTCAACGCCATGACCGTGGGGCTGGTGGATGCCAACCGCATCTTCAAGTCCGCGGCCAAAGGCGTGGGTCATTCGGTCGTTTATGTTGGTTCCAAGACGGGACGGGACGGAATCCACGGCGCCACCATGGCATCGGCAGAGTTCGACGAGGCGTCGCAAGAGAAGCGTCCCACCGTGCAGGTCGGCGATCCGTTTACCGAGAAGCTCCTGCTCGAAGCCTGCCTCGAATTGATGGCAGAAGATGCGATCGTCGCCATTCAGGATATGGGCGCGGCAGGGCTCACTTCTTCTTCGGTCGAGATGGCCGACAAAGGCGGCGTAGGCATCGAGCTTGAGCTCGACCGTGTGCCGACCCGCGAGGAAGGCATGACGGCTTACGAGATGATGCTGTCAGAGAGCCAGGAACGCATGCTCATGGTGCTGAAGCCCGGCGCCGAGTCGCTTGCCGAGCGCGTGTTCAAGAAGTGGGGACTCGACTTTGCCGTGATCGGCTACACCACGGATACCGGCAGGCTGGTGGTTCGCCATCGCGGCGCGCTTGAGGCCGACATCCCGCTTGCCGCTCTCGCCCACGCCGCTCCTGTTTACGAGCGGCCTTGGACCAAGCCGACAGCGCCAGCCGTCATTCCATCGCAAGACGTGCCCGCGCCGAATAGCATTCTCCTGACGCTGGAAAGCATGATGGGCTCGGCCCACCTCTCATCCCGCCGCTGGATTTGGGAGCAATACGACCATATGGTCATGGGCGACACAGTGCAGCGGCCGGGCGGCGATGCGGCTGTGGTGCGCGTTCACGGTACGACCAAGTGCCTCGCCATCTCCTGCGATGTGACCCCGCGCTACTGCGCTGCGGATCCCTATGAAGGAGCCAAGCAGGCCGTCGCCGAGTGCTGGCGCAATCTGTCCGCAGTAGGCGCAGATCCTCTCGCCATCACCGATTGCATGAACTTCGGTAATCCTGAGCGCCCCGAGATCATGGGCGAGTTCGCCGCCGCCGTTGAAGGCATGGCTGAGGCGTGCACCACGCTTGCCTTTCCCGTCGTGTCGGGAAACGTCTCGCTCTACAACGAGACCAACGGCATCGCCATTCCGCCGACACCCGCCATTGGCGGCGTGGGGCTCATCCCCGATATCGACACGATGACCACCATCGCTTTGAAGCGCCCCGGCGACATCCTGATGCTGCTCGGCGCCGAGGCCGGCCATCTCGGTCAGTCGCTTTACATGAAGATGATGTTGAACCGGGCCGACGGCGCGCCGCCCCCCGTCGATCTCGATGCCGAGAAGCGCGCCGGAGATTGCGTCAGGGGATTGATCAGAAACGGCGATGTTTCGGCCGCCCACGACGTCTCCGATGGCGGCCTCCTGGTCGCCATCGCCGAAATGGCCCTTGCCGGCGGTCTCGGCGTCGAGCTTGAGGACTTGCCGGCTCCCCTCCCCGCCCACGCGATATGGTTCGGCGAGGATCAGGCTCGCTTCGTGGTTGCCGCTTCTACCGACAAGGCCGATGCCATCCATAAGGCGGCCGCCGTGGCAAAGGTACCGCTTAGGCTGCTTGGCAAAGTCGGCGGCGAGTCGATCAAGCTTCAGGGTGAGGCGCCTCTGCCACTCGCCACCCTCAGAGCCGCCCACGAGGCCTGGTTTCCGCGCTTCATGGCGCATAACTAGATCGCCAGAGAGGAAGAAGCATGGGCATGGCGCCCGAAGATATCGCGCGGATGATCAAGGAGCGCTTCCCTGACGCCGAGATTCGTATCGAGGATCTCGCCGGCGACGGCAACCACTATGCCGCGACGGTGGTGTCCGAGGCGTTTCGCGGCAAGACGCGAGTTCAGCAGCACCAGATGGTTTATGACGCGCTCAAGGGCAACATGGGCGGCGTCCTGCATGCGCTTGCGCTTAAGACCGCGACACCATAACTACGCAGGCAGCGTAGGAGGAGGAATGGAACGATGACCGCACAGGATGTTCAGGACTGGATCGGGAAACAAGTCGCAAATAACGACGTGGTGCTGTTCATGAAAGGCACCAAGGCCATGCCCCAATGCGGCTTCTCCATGCAGGTCGCCCAAATCCTCCAGCATCTCGGCGTCGATTTCAAAGACATCAACGTCCTCGAGGACATGAGCGTGCGCGAAGGTGTCAAAGCCTATTCGAATTGGCCGACCATTCCGCAGCTCTACGTCAAGGGCGACTTCATTGGCGGCTGCGACATCGTGCGCGAGATGTTCCAGGCGGGCGAGTTGCAAGAGCTTCTGACCGCCAAAGGCATCGCTAACAACAAGCAGACGCTGACTGCTTAGCTCGTCCTCAGCCCAAAGGAATGGCGACAAAGCGTGTGGCGTAGCCGGACTTCACGCGCGCGATCACGTTATGCTTGCTTTGGCTATGCGCTTCATTGAGCGCCTTTTGCACGTCTTGCGGCGCGCTCACTGAGTTCCCCGCCACGTCGAGGATGATGTCGCCGGCCTGAAGGCCACGCTCGGCGGCAATTCCATCCGGATCGACCTTCGTTACCACCACGCCTCCCCTAGACGGTTTAGCGGCCTGTGTAGCGGGAGCGAGCGTAAGCCCGAGCTTGGAAGGATCGGTGCTTCCCTCTTCATTCTGAAGCCCCTGGTCGCGGGCTGGGCCCTCGCTCGGTTTGCTTGGAAGCTGACCGAGCGCAACAACCACGGCCTCCTTCTCTCCCTGCCTGATGATGCCGAGCTCGACTTTGGTTCCGGGCGCCATGTCGCTCACCATCCTGGAAAGCTCGCGCTCGTCTTTGACCGGCTTGCCTTGCAGAGAGGTGATGATATCGCCCGGCTGGATACCGGCCTTTGCCGCGGGGCTGTCCGGCTGGGGCTCGGCGACAAGTGCACCTTGTGTCTGCTTGAGGCCTAGGCCCTCGGCAATTTCTGGACTGATCGCCTGAATGCTCACGCCAAGCCAACCCCTCACGACCCTGCCCTTGGTCTTCAAATCGGACACCACCGTCCGCACTGTCTCTGCCGGAATCGCGAAGCCGATGCCAACCGAACCTCCCGTGGGCGAAACGATTGCGCTGTTGATGCCGATGACCTTGCCGCTGACGTCGAAGGTTGGGCCTCCGGAGTTGCCCTGATTCACGGGCGCATCGATTTGGATGAACTCGTTATTGCTACCAGGCGTGATGTCGCGGGACCGTGCCGAGACGATGCCGGCCGTCACCGTGCCGCCAAGTCCGAAGGGGTTGCCCACAGCGATTACCCATTCGCCAATGCGGGGGGCCTCATCGGCGATTTCGACCGACTTGAATCCGGGTCCGCCATCCACCTTGAGCAGCGCGATGTCAGATTGCGGGTCGCTGGCAACCACCCTCGCTGGATAGGTATTGCCGTCGTCAGTTTCGATGGTGATCGAGCTCCCGTGCTCGACCACGTGGTTGGTGGTGACGGCGAAGCCATCCGACGAGATGAAGAAGCCCGATCCCTGGCTCATGGTTGAGCGGGGATGCTCCGGTGCGCTGTCCTCGTCCGGGGTTTCGCCGAAGCGGGGCAGAAAACCTTGCCCCTGATCCTCGGCCGACACGTTTTCGTCGGGCACCTTGGCGCGTATTCCGAATACCGCCGGCTTCACCCGCGCCACGACATCCTCGAAGCCGCGCGGCGAAGGCTGATCGAGCCTGCCGACTGCCGATTGCACCCACGCATGCAAATCTCCCCGCCTGGATGATCCCACCCCGGCGAGCCAGACGGTGGCGATGGCAACTGCGATCATCACAGCAAGGGCTACTGCGCCCCGACGCAATTTTACCGAATCATTTCTTTCGAGCATGAAGGGCATCCCATCAGCGAATCCCAATCGACCGCACGCGCTTCAGCGCAGCGATCTCAATCCCCGCAAGGCTTGGATATAAGTCGTGTGAGCAACGCAGCGCTTTTCGGCTGGTTCCAAGGCAGGCAGCGGGCTGTTGCGCCATAATCGCGCCCGCTTCTTCAAGGATGGCAATCGCGGGGAGGTTCCGTCAGGGGAGGAGAAAATGGTTACGTGGGAGATCAAGGGCCAAGAATTCGGTAACTGCAACTGCGACTACGGCTGCCCGTGCCAGTTCAACGCGCTGCCGACACATGGCCATTGTCGAGGATTGGCGGTGTTCGATATCGAGCAAGGTTTCCACGGCGCGACGCGGCTCGATGGTCTACGCGCGTGCGGGATTTTTCGCTGGCCCGGTCCGATCCACGAAGGGAAAGGCGAAGGCTGGCATATCGTCGACCGTCGCGCGACGCCAGAGCAGCGCGAGGCCCTCTTGCGCATTTTGCGTGGCGAGGATACCGAACCGGGCGCCACGGTTTACGCCGTGTTCGCCTCGACCTGCGATACCTTCCACGACCCGGCCGTGGCCAACATCGAGTTCGAGCTCGACGTCGATGGTCGAAAGGCGCGCGCTAAGATCGAGGATATTGTCGAGATGCGCGGCGAGCCGATCCTGAACCCCATCACCGGCGCGGAGCACCGCGTGCGCATCGTGCAGCCGAACGGTTTCGAGTTCGCTGAAGCCGAGATCGGACGTGGGTGGTCTAAGACCGCTGGACCGATCAGCTTCACTCTTGAAAACACCTACGGACAATTTGCGCACGTACACCTTTGCCAAAGCGGCATGGTACGCTGAGACATGCCTGAGGCGCCATTCGAAGCGGTGTTCAAACGCGACGGCGTAATCGTCCCTATAGCCCTGATCGTTCTGACCCTGCTTGCCTGGCTGGCCGTCCTTGCCGGCGCCGGCACCGGAATGGATCCCGTTGCCATGAGCGGCTGGTGGCTTCCGAGCGCACCTTCCCCGGACTCCACCTGGACGCTGAGCTACTGGCTCATCGCCTTCTTCATGTGGGCAACAATGATGGTCGCGATGATGCTGCCGAGCGCCTCTCCCATGGTCTTGCTCTATGCGCGCGTCGTGCGGCAGGCGGAAAGTCAGGGACGAGGCCCAAGCGCATCGGCTTCAATCGCCTCATTTGCCGGCGGCTATCTGGCCTTGTGGATTCTTTTCAGCCTCTGCGCCATCACCCTGCAGTGGATGCTCGAGCGCACTGGCGGGTTATCGGTGCTGATGAACTCGCGCAGCCTGTCGATGTCGGGCGCGCTTCTGATTGCCGCAGGCGTCTATCAGCTCACTCCGCTAAAGACCGCATGCCTCAAACAATGTCGCGCGCCATTCTCCTTCGTCGCCTTGCATTGGCGGCCCGGGGTCTTCGGCGCGTGGCGCATGGGCCTGGAACACGGCCTCTATTGTGTCGGCTGTTGTGCCGTCCTCATGCTGCTCCTCTTCGTAGGAGGCATCATGAATCTCGTGTGGATTGCCGGGCTGACGCTGTTCGTGGCGCTTGAGAAGCTCGCGCCTTTCGGCGCGGCAGCAGCGAGGGTCGCGGCGTTACTCCTGATCGCCGCGGGGCTCGCTCTCGTCGCTCTCGGCTGACTAGCGCGAGTAGAACTCGATGACGAGGTTGGGCTCCATGATCGTGGGGTAAGGCACGTCGGACAGCGTCGGGATGCGCGTGAGCTTGGCTGTCATCTTGTTGTGGTCGACGTCGATATAGTCAGGCACCTGCCGCTCGGGGCTTTGCGATGCTTCCAACACCATGCCGGCATCCTTGGCCTTGTCCCTCACCTCGATCACGTCCCCCTCACGGCAGCGATAGCTCGGAATGTTCACGCGCCTGCCGTTGACCCGCACATGGCCATGGCTCACGAACTGCCGCGCGGCGAACACGGTAGGCACGAACTTGGCGCGATAGATGATGGCGTCGAGGCGTCGCTCCAACAGCCCGATGAGCTTCTCTGAGGTATCGCCTCGAAGCCTTGCCGCTTCGCGATAGATTGCCTTGAACTGCTTCTCGGTGATGTTGCCGTAATAGCCCTTCAACTTCTGCTTGGCGCGAAGCTGCTGGCCATAGTCGGAGAGCTTACCGCGGCGGCGCTGACCATGCTCGCCCGGGCCGTACTCGCGCTTGTTGTAGGGACTCTTCGGCCGGCCCCAGATATTCTCGCCGAGCCTGCGGTCGATCTTGTGCTTGGCGTGAACGCGTTTCGTCATGCTTTCAGGACTCCAAAGTCAAATAAGCTCTCCGCGGGCTTCACCCCGCGCCTTGCGCTAAACCCTTGCTGGTGATGGCGGCGGCCCGCCGGGCCGATTGAGGCGCCGGTCGAACCGAGGCGCCCCAAGGCTTCGCACGCGCTCTGTTACACGCGAATGAAGGAAAGTGTCAATCGGAGCCGGAAGCGCCGGGAACTGGCTGTGCGGCCTGGGCCGCCGGCCTAGCGGTCGGTGCAGGGATGGGCTGTGCCGCTTGCGCAGCCGGTTTTGCCGTCTGCGCGGGGGCAGGAGGCGCTTCTGCCTTGGCGGCCTGAACATAGGCATTGATCGCGTTTGTCACCTTCTGCTTCTGCTCTGGAGGGCAGTCGGGACGCTTCGGCGCAACGATTTGAGTCTGCGGGTCGTCTGCCCCGGCTTTGGGGGCTTGCCCAGCGGGGGGCTTTGCAGCCGCCGTGGCCGCTCCCTCGGGAGCAATCCGCTCGGAGGGCGGGACGTCCTCCGCCTCTTCTTTGGTGGTGACCTTGACGCTGCCGGTGAAATAGGAGACCGCGAAGATGTGCAGCGCGTTGATCAGGAGCATCTGATCGTGAGTCCACGCCTTGGTCTGCTCACCTCTCATCAAGGTCTCGAAATTCGCTTTCTCGAGCTCCGGCAACTGGCAAACTTCGGCATAGGCCGAGCGGGTGGCGACGCGGATCACACGCCGGGCATCCTCGGTCGGAATAAGAAATTTGTTGGGATCGGATTTATCGACCTTGACCGGCTTTCCGTCTGGTCCCGGCGTCTCGTCGGGGATGATCGAGAAGGCATAAGTCATGAGCACGCGAACAGCGCTGTCGCTCAGGCCTCCCTTCTGCTCGCCGCCAGGCGCGGCGGCGGCAGGCTTTGTCCGTTGGCCAAGCTCCTCGGCAACCGGCCTCACGCCATCATTGTCGGCGGCTCTGAGAGGCGTGCTTGCCAACAGTGTTAAGACCGCGGCGGCCGCGGCCCCGCTCCACTGAATCCACGCCTTTTGCATGAACTGCCCCTCTCCTCCCGTGGCGGAAGCTAGCCATCCTTATAGGTCATCGCAATAGGAGAAACGGGGCGGAACTATGACACCTTGTTGCGGCGGGCGCGGTGTCCGCGTGTGAGCGCCGCCACGATCCCGCGCCACGTGCGGACGTCCTGTTCCGTAGCCCCCATGCGGTGGAACATGTTGCGGATGCCGCGCACCATAGAGGGGCGTTTCTCGGCGGGATAAAGGAAGCCTGCTCGATCGAGCTCGGTTTCGAGATGCTCGAACAACGCGAACAGTTCGGTCCGCGACGCGGGTCGCGTATCTGGAAAAGAGATGCCCTCTTGCGCCGGCCCGTCGAACTTCGTGATGCGTCCAAGTTGCGGCACGGAGCTTGTTGCCTTGAGCCATTCGTACCCGAGCAAGAGCACCGCCTGAGGGAGACTCAACGAGGCGAAGTCGGGACTAACCGGCGCGGTGAGGATCCCATCTGCGAGCGCAATCGTATCGTTGTCGAGGCCGCTCTTCTCAGGCCCGAACAGGATGCCGGTGCGCTCGCCCCTTTGCTCCCGCTGTTTGAGGTCGGAGGCTGCGCTTTCCGGAGACAGCACCGCCTTCACCATTTCGCGTGGCCGCGCTGTGGTAGCGAGCACGAAGTTGAGCTCGGCGATCGCTTCCTCGACTGTGGGGTAGACTTTCGCGCGTTCGACGAGAAAGGCAGCGCCGGCAGCCGCTGCATGTGCCTTGTCATTGGGCCACCCGTCGCGGGGGGCGACCAGTCTGAGATCGCTCAGCCCGAAATTCGCCATGGCGCGCGCGGCGAAGCCGATATTCTCGCCGAGTTGCGGCTTGACCAGGACGACCGCTGGTGCGGCCGCGGCGACCTCTGATGCAGAATTGGGCACAGCTGCCTTGGCCGGCGTGCGCTTTCTGCTCTCAACCCTTGCTTTCACCATGGAAGGGAACGCTTTCAGTCCTTCCAAGAGCTTAGCACTGCCCACACCTCCAAGC
>JBKPSQ010000134.1:0-13571 GCA_046735075.1 Pseudomonadota bacterium | reverse complement strand
GGCTCGAGCTGATCGTGTTCCTGGTCGGGTTCGCGGCGCTTGAATGGATGTTCGGCACGAGCGACCCCGGCAAGACATTGTTCGGCTGGGTGAGCCTCGGTCTCTTCGTTCTGTTTGCTTTCGAGGCCAACGACCTGCGCGCAGCTTCATTGGAGCGTCGCGGCTATCGGCTGGTTGGCGTGGCGAGCGGTCGAGATCGCGGCCAAGCCGAGCTGTCCTTCTTCCGCACCTGGCTTCCTGAGCACGAGAAGCAAGAGCGCGCCCAAGAACGCACATCCGAAAAGCCCGGGAGTGGAAGCTCTCAGTCAGGCACTCGCGGCGAGCCTGAGGAGGTCATCGGGTTGTTCCCCGGACCGTGATCGACATGCACGTCGCCATCATCGACTACGGCTCGGGCAATCTCCACTCTGCCGCGAAGGCCTTCGAGCGCGCAGCGCGGGAGCAGGGCTCGAAGCTCGCTGTCAAGGTGACAGCGGAGCCCGAGGTCGTGCTTTCGGCCGAGCGCGTCGTGTTGCCCGGCGTCGGCGCGTTTGCCGACTGCCGCCAAGGCCTAGAGCGCGTGCCTGGCATGATCGAGGCTTTAGAGGAGGCGGTCCGAGAACGCGGCAAGCCGTTTCTCGGCATCTGCGTCGGGCTTCAGCTTATGGCCGAGCGTGGGCTCGAGAATGGCCTCACGCCAGGGCTCGGATGGATCGCAGGCGAGGTAAAGCCGATCGAGCCACATGACTCGTCACTCAAGATTCCCCACATGGGCTGGAACACGCTGACGATGGCGCGCACGCACGCTCTATTCGACGGCATCCCTACCGGTGAGGAGGGCCTCAACGCCTATTTCGTGCACTCTTACCACCTCGTTCCGAGCGAGCGTCGCGCACTTGTCGCGAGCACGGATTATGGCGGTGAGGTCACTGCGTTCGTGGCCAAGGACAACATGGCAGGCAGCCAGTTCCACCCCGAGAAGAGCCAGAAGCTGGGGCTCGCACTCATCTCGAACTTCCTTAAGTGGAAACCGTGACTGCGGACGATTGGGAGGCCTTTTACACGGCGCAGCTCGGTGCTGCTGCTGCGCTTGGCGGACTCGTCTTCGTCGGGCTGTCACTTAACCTCAAGAAAATCCTGTCCTATGCGTGGCTGCCGGGTCGTGCACTCCTAGCGCTCATGGTGCTGATGGCGATCCTGATCATCTCGTCGTTCATGCTGATGCCAGAACAATCGCTCAACGCGCTTGGAATCGAGATCGCGGTTGTTGGCGTTCTTCTGTTCTTGGTCGGGTCAGGCATGGAGGTCTATGCGCTGCGCAAGGTCAATCTCCAGAACCAGCCGGCATTCATCGTGAATCTTGTTCTGCTCGAGTTCGGCATTCTCCCCTTTATCGTCGGAAGCATTCTCCTGCTGTTGGGCATCGAGGGCGGCTTCTACTGGATTGCCGCCGGCGTCATCGTCTCCTTCATCAAGGCGGTAACGGATGCCTGGGTGCTGCTCGTCGAGGTGAACCGGTAGGCGCTCATGATTCTGTTCCCCGCCATCGACCTGAAGGATGGGCAATGCGTGCGGCTCCGCCAAGGCGAAATGGCCGAGGCTACGGTGTTCAACACCGATCCGGCAGCGCAGGCCCGCGCCTTCGAAGACCAAGGCTTTGAGTTCCTGCATATCGTCGATCTCAACGGCGCTTTTGCCGGCAAGCCGGTCAACGCGTCCGCCGTCGAAGCGATCCTTGAAGCCGTGCACATCCCCATTCAGCTTGGCGGCGGCATCCGAGATCTCGACACCATCGTCGCCTGGCTTGAGAAGGGCATCGATCGCGTAATCCTCGGCACTGCTGCCGTGCGCGATCCCAGTTTCGTGCGCGAAGCCGCGCGCGACTTCCCCGGCTGTATTGCCGTGGGCATCGACGCGCGGGACGGCAAGGTGGCGATCGAGGGTTGGGCCGAGACAAGCGAGCTCGAAGCCATTGATATTGCGCGTAGATTCGAGGACGCTGGCGTTGCCGCCATCGTCCATACCGACATCGCCCGTGACGGCGTGCTCGAAGGTCTCAACCTGGATGCCGCTGCCGCCATTGCACGAGCTGTCACCATTCCGGTGATCGCAAGCGGCGGCTTTGCCGGCATGGCCGACGTGCAGAGACTCCTCGAACCCCGCTACGGCCTGCTGGAAGGAGCTATCGCCGGCCGCGCGCTCTACGACGGACGTCTCGACCCGCGCGAAGCTCTGGCGCTCATCGCCGCAAACGACGAGTCACAACACGGTTAATTCGATGCGTGCACGCACGGTCTTCATCATCCTGCTCGTCCTGATCCTCCTTGTCGCTTTTGGGCCGGCATTAATTGCGGTCGGCAGCGAGTTGGTCGCCGAACACGTATTTGGCTGCCAAACGAATCTCAACTACGCGGTCCCGTGCGTCATCGGCGGCAAGGATTACGGGCAGACCTTCTACGATCTTGGCTTCGCCATCTGGTATTCCTATCTGACGCTTCCAGCCGGCCTCGCGCTTTTCGTGCTCTGGACGATTGCCGCCACGATCGTGTTCTTGGGCTGGCTCGCCGACCGGCGCCGCAAGACATCCTAAGCTGCTCATTTGCGCCATGTTGAAAATTCGCATCATACCCTGTCTCGACGTGAAAGAAGGCCGCGTCGTCAAAGGCGTCAACTTCGTCGATCTCAAGGACGCAGGCGATCCGGTTGAGGCTGCCGCTGCTTATGATGAGGCGGGCGCTGACGAGCTGTGCTTCCTCGACATCACCGCTTCTCACGAGAAGCGAGGCACAATCCTCGATGTGGTGAGCCGCACCGCCGAGCGCTGTTTCATGCCGCTCACCGTCGGTGGCGGCGTGCGCAGCACCGAGGACGTGCGCGCGCTGCTCGAAGCCGGCGCTGACAAAGTATCAATCAATACCGCCGCGGTGAAAGACCGGAGCCTGGTGCGCGCCGCTTCTGAAAAGTTCGGTGCGCAATGCATCGTGATCGCCATTGACGCGAAGCGCGTTTCGGCAAATGGCGGCGAGCCGCGCTTCGAGATCTTTACCCATGGTGGCCGCCAGCCGACCGGCATCGAAGCCGTCGGCTATGCACAAGAAGTCGTGTCGCTTGGCGCCGGCGAGATCCTGCTTACGTCGATGGACCGCGACGGCACGCGGAGGGGCTTCGACTTAGAGCTGACACGCGCTATCGCGGATGCCGTGCCGGTACCGGTGATCGCCTCGGGTGGTGTTGGTACGCTTTCGCACTTTGTCGAGGGCGTGCGCGAGGGCCATGCCTCGGCCGTGCTGGCCGCCTCGATCTTCCATTACGGCGAGCACTCGATCGGGGAGGCTAAGCGGTTCATGGCCGCCGCGGGTCTAGCGATGCGCCTGGATCAGTAATTCTGCGTGTCAAATAGGCAGATTGCCTTGTGTTTAGTAGGGATTTCTAAGCCCAGGCTATTCCCACGTTGCCCCCGGCAGTGTATGAGCCAAGACCATGAGCAATGATGTCCTGAGCCGGCTTGCCGACACCATCAAAGCGCGACGAACCGCACGGCCCGAGGACTCTCATACCCGCCGTCTGCTCGACGACGCGCCGGTGAAACCCGCCAAGAAGCTTGGCGAGGAGGCGGTCGAAGTGGCTATCGCCGCAATCGCTCAGGACAAAGCCGCATTGGTGGGGGAGACGGCAGACCTGCTCTATCATCTTCTCGTCGTTCTGGAATCCCGGCATATTGCGCTCGATGATGTCTTTGACGAGCTCGAGCGGCGCATGAGCGCCACCGATCTCGAGCAGAAGAGGCGGAAAGCCGCTGCACGCTGACGGCTTTCGAGTATCCCGAGTGCTGCTGCCATGAACCCGCGTGCCACCGTCGCATTCTCGCCTTATGCCCTCTACCTGCGTGACGAGTGGGCGCGGCTTCGCGCCGACACGCCGATGCCGCTCACCGAGGCCGAGCTCGAGAATCTCAGCGGTCTCACCGAGCGTATCTCCACGGCGGAGGTCGTGGAAATCTACTTGCCGCTGAGCCGGCTCCTAAACTTTTACGTCGAGGCGGCACAAAGACTGCACGGCGCCACGCAAGCCTTCCTGCGTAAAGGCGACAGCAAGATGCCGTTCATTCTCGGCTTGGCCGGAAGCGTGGCAGCCGGCAAGAGCACGACCGCGCGCGTGCTCCGAGCTCTGCTTGCTCGCTGGCCGAGCCACCGGCGCGTCGATCTTGTGCCGACCGACGGCTTTCTGTTCCCCAACGCCGAGCTCGAAGAGCGTGGGATGATGGAGCGGAAAGGCTTCCCCGAGAGCTACGACCTGACCAAGCTCTTGAACTTTCTTGCCGAGGTCAAGTCGGGGAAAACCCGCGTCGAGGCGCCGGCCTACTCCCATCTCGTCTACGACGTGCTGCCGGATCAGAGGCTCGTCATCGAGCAGCCTGACATCGTTATTGTTGAGGGCCTCAACGTGTTGCAGCCCGCTAAGCTGCCGAAGGATGGACAGGCCATACCGTATGTGTCGGACTTCTTCGATTTCTCGATCTATATCGATGCCGCCGAGGAACTGGTCGGAAGTTGGTATGTGGAGCGCTTCTTGCGGCTGCGGCAGACGGCGTTCCGCGATCCGGCCTCTTACTTCCATCGCTACTCGATGCTTTCGGAGAGCGAAGCGCGCGCCACGGGGCTCGCCATCTGGCAGTCGATCAATCTGGTCAACCTTCGCGAGAACATTCTGCCGACGCGCCAGCGTGCCGATCTCATCCTGCGCAAGGGACCGGATCACGCCGTTGAGACGGTGGCGCTCAGGAAATTGTGAGCGTCTCGTCTAGGGAGGCGGCGGGGGCGGTGGCAGCGCGCCAAGGGCGATGTTCAGCCTGAGCGTGGTGCGCACCTCGAAGCCATCTCATAGTCGGTGACGAGCGAGAGCGAGGTGCGCGGGCGAACTGCTTGCGCGTCTCGAATGTCGCCCCGCCGATTAACGCCACCTTGTCGTCGGACAGGCCGAGATGGGTCACATCTTCGCCGTTTGGCGTGAAGCGACCCGAATAGTCCGTGTTGGCGTCGTAGATTCCGGCGCGCAGCGAGATGAGCGAGCGCAAGCCTCATGATCCGCCCATGCCGAGATAGCCGAGGATGTTGTACTCACCGCCGATCGACAGATAGCCGCCCCAATAGGTCGTATCGAGCGACTCGCTATATTTGATCTCGTTCGTGTCGAAGCCGTCGCCGCGCAGGTTCAACCTGTTGGCCTGATCGATGCCTCTCGCATCGACACCCACACCGACATAGGCGAAGCGGAAGAGATAACCGCCGGAGTCGGGAACGGGCTCGGCTCCTTTGCCGAACCGCGCCTCGCCGCCCACGCCCCAATAATCCACGTCGCGGTTGGTGCTGGTCCTGAACTGCTCGAAGCCGAAGCTGTCGAGCTGGTTTGGATTGTCGACGATGTTCTCGGCAGTGCAGCCGAGGCTGCCGGTGGAAGCGCAGCCTTTGCGATCGGTATCGGTGACATTGGCGAAGAAGCCCGAGACGACACCCGTTACCGGCGTCGCGCCCCAATAACCGAATGGCGTCTCGATCGAACCGGCAAACGCTCCGCCGTAGTCGTCGAGATCGCTGTTGGTCTGCTTGCGGACCGCAGCGCCGTCCTCGTCCACCTTGAAGGTGAAATCGATGTCGGGGAGCGAGAGGAGCTGGGCGCCACCACCGATCGAGATGGTGGTGCCCCCGTAGGTCGCGGTGACTGGCACCGGCCCTTGCGCCCATGCCGCCGATGCAGGTGCCACGACGAGCAGCACACCCGCGAGTAGCTGCACGATCTTGCGCATGGACGCCCCCCGGCCGATCGAAGATCCAAAGACAGCATAGCATCAAGCCGTAAGGGTAGGTGTGTCCCTCGGGCCACAGCCAGGGCTTGTGCAACCGAACCTAAGGATAACGCTAGGCGGGAGAGCGAGGATTACTTCAGCGGCTCGGCATAGGCCGGCGCGGGACCAGGCGGCGGCCCGCCGAAGCTGATATTCAGCCTGAGCATGGTGCGTGCCGCAAATGCGCTGTCGTCGTCGATGCGTGTCGGACGGTCATCGCTGGCATAACGCATCTTCGGAGCCGACGAGATGTACTCATAATCGGTCCACAGCGAGAGACTGGTGCGCGGGCCGAGTTGCTTGCGCGTTTCGAACGACACGCTGCCAATGAAGGCGAGGTCGTCGTCCGATTGGGACAGCCTAGAATTGAACGGGAAGAAATTGAAAGCGAAGCGGCCGTCATAGTCGGTATCGGCGTTATAGAGCCCTGCCTTCACGTTGAGGAAGGTGCGCAGTCCGAAGCGGTCCATCAGGCCACCGGTGCCGAGGAAGCCGAGGCTATATTCGCCGCCGAACCCGATATAGCCGCCGGTATAGGTGGTATCGAGGCTTTCCCTGTAGGTGAATACGTCGGTGGCGGCGAGCGAGTGGCCTCTCAGCTTGTTGTCCTGGTCAATGCCGCGGACATCGGCGCCGATGATGAAATAGTCGTTGCGGTAGAGGTTGGGCCGCGTCTCTACGGGCTGCGGATTTCCGAATTTGAACTCGGCCTGCCCGCCCCAATAATCGACATCGCGATCGGTCTTGGTGCGAAGCGTATTGCCAAAGGCCAATTGACCGGTCGGATCGACCACGACGCATCCGTTTCGGCAGGTTACGGTATCGTCGCCGTCGACGCCGGACCAGAAGCCTTTGACGCCGCCGGTCACGCGATAGCCCCACCAATAACCGAGTGCGGTCTCGACACCGCCGCCGGCCGATCCGCCATACTCGGCAAAGTCGCTGTTCTTCTGGCGGTGAAAATCTCCGGGATCGCCCTTGCCGGTGAACCTGATGTCGGGAAGGCTCAAGTACTGGACGCCGCCGCCGGCCCAAATCGTGGTGCCGCCGAAGGTCGTGCTGGTGAAGTCCTGGGCAGAGGCGCCCTGGGCGAAGGCTCCAATGCCAAATGCCGTGGCCGCAATCAGATAAGCCGTTCTTTTCATGATGTTCCCTGCCAGGTCCGCGCCGACGGGACCATACCAGCTTCGAAACTTACGAAAGGCTTATCTGTCGCTGCCATAAGCAGATTTCGCCGCGAAGTGGCGGAAAAGCCACAACACTGACTATCAGTTCTCAGCCAATCAGCCCGCTTCCTTTGGCGAGTTGGCGGAGTGGAATCTCGGGCCGGGCGCCGATATGACCGATGACCTCGGCTGCCGCGAGACTCCCGAGACGCCCGCATGTCTCGAGCGGCAGGCCCTTGGTCAGGCCGTAAAGGAAGCCTGCAGCGTAAAGGTCACCGGCGCCGGTCACGTCGACGACCTCAGGGACTGGTTCAGCGGCAATCTCGATGGTCTCGCCCGAGGCTACGATCACCGATCCCTGCTCGGAGCGGGTGAGGACCGCCATCTCGCAGTCCTGGAGCGCGGCATCGGCCGCCGCCTCGAAGCTGTTCACCTGATAAAGTGAGGTGATCTCTTTCTCGTTGGCGAACACGATATCGGCACCCTCCCTCACCAATTTGCGGAAGTCGTCGCGGTGACGGTCCACGCAGAAGGCATCGGAGAGGCTGAGCGCAACTTTGACCCCCACTTTGCGGGCGCGGCGTGCCGCGTCGCGAAACGCTTCTTTCGCGTCGTGGCGGTCGAACAAATAACCTTCGAGGTAGATGATCTTCGAATTTTCGATCAGCGCCTGGTCGATATCGGCGGCGCTGAGATCGACGCTCGCGCCGAGGAACGTGTTCATCGTGCGCTCGCCGTCGGGTGTCACCAGGATGAGGCAGCGCGCAGTCGGTGCGCCGTCGATTGCTGGCGCGGTATCGAAGGCTACGCCCTGCGAACGGATGTCGTGGCGGAAAATGCCTCCGAACTGGTCTGCGGCCACCCTGCCGATGAAGCCGCATTTCGCGCCGAAGGAGGCGAGGCCGGCGATGGTGTTGGCGACTGATCCACCCGACCGCTCGACCGCTGGGCCCATGGCGGCGTAAAGGCGATTGGCCTCCTCGGCATCGATCAGCCTCATGAAGCCCTTGGCGAGATCGTGCTTCGACAGAAAACCATCGTCGCAGCGGGAAATAATATCGACGATGGCGTTGCCGATGCCGACCACGTCGTAACGCTTTTCAGCCATGTGTTGAGGCGCTCCTTCCCCTGGTATCACGCGGGACGGCCACTATATTCGCCCGCTGGAGTTGGAGACCAGTCATGCTCACCGCCGCAGGTCAAGCCTTCCAAGAGCTGTTCACGCCGCCATTCCGCGCGGTGTTGCTCAAATGCGTCGGCTTCACCATCGCGCTGCTCGTTCTGCTGATCGTCGGCATCGAGTGGACCTTCAGTCATTTCGTGCAATGGCCGGGATGGATCGAGAAGACCATCGAATGGCTGGGCGGCCTTGCGCTGGTCGTGGGCTCGATCTTTCTCATTCCGCCGGTGAGCTCCCTGATCGCCGGGCTCTATGTCGACGACATCGCAGCAGAAGTCGAGCGCACATCGTTTCCGCAGGATCCTCCCGGGAAGGAGCTTGCCACGCTGCCGGCGATCGGGCTCGCGCTCAAGTTCTTCTTCGTCGTGCTCGCGGTGAACATCCTCGCGCTGTTCCTCCTGCTCATTCCCGGCATCAACTTGATCGCCTTCTATCTCGGCAACGGCTATCTGCTCGGCCGCGAATATTTCGAGCTTGCCGCCATGCGTCACATGCCGCCTGATGCCGCGAAGCAATTGCGCAAGACAAACCGCGTCACCGTTCTGCTGTGCGGCCTGATCATTGCTGCTGTCGCTTCGGTGCCGATCCTGAACTTGATCACGCCGCTGTTTGGCACTGCCTTCATGGTGCGCATCTACAAGGGCCTGTCCCGCGCCTCGGACTTGCGCGTCGCGCCGCGGCCCGCGTCCTAAGCGCTCTCGTGGGTACGCCAAAATTTCCCGTCGGACCTAGCCCGCGAGGCTTAAGGGGGATGGCGCGCCGAAAAGCGCAAACCTATGGTATCCGCGATCTTGCGAGACCGCGGCGGGCGCCTCTCGGCGCGCCAATCACGGCGTCCATACGGCACCGGGCCTCGCTTTAGTCCGGTCCGTCACGCTCGAATGCGCCGACCGATCCTTCAGCTGGCTCCCAGCAGGACCTCCTATTGGGTCCGGGAGGGCTCCGATGCCGCCCGAGCGCTCATGTTGCGTACACGAGCCCGCAGGCGCCGTACCTCGTCCCGCTTCACGAACGCCCTCGAGAAACGCCCTTCAAGTGGACGAGGTGATGCTAAGTTTAAGCGCGGATTAGGAGAGCGGGGATAAGTCCGGACGGAGACGTCGGCCAGTGTCAAGAGAACCAGGGTCTCAGGATTGGCGGCGATTATCCCGCTGGTGGATAGGGGTCCTCGCCGAAAGTCCGCTCCTCGCGAAACTGCATATCCTCCCCCTGGACGAGGACTTGTGACAGGCCACCCCTTTTGTGCACCTCGTGTGCCTGATCGATCGCGTCCTTGAGGGCCGCGGTTTGACTGTTGTAGGGCTTCGAATGTTGTCCGCTATGTTTGATCTTCCAGCGGCCTTCGTGGAGCACCACGAAGAATTGTTCTCGGGCCATGGTTTCCTCCGTGACCCCCGCCGCGACGTCCAAATGTGATCTCGTCTGAGGAAGTTCCACTGGCCTCGCTCAAGGCGATCGGACGAACCTCGCCCTCCAAAAAAACCTCTATCAGTTCTCCACGGGCACCAGCCTTCCTGGCCGAGTGCAGTGCGTCGAGCAACGCTTCTTGCTGGGTCCGATAGCGAGCAGATAATCCTTCGCGTCGTCGAATCTTCCACTCGCCTTCATGGAAGACGATTATGTATCGATCGGGTGTCAAGGCGTGCCACCTGGCAGCTCTAATCTCCCGCCCCGCCTTGTGCTTAATTGCCGCCCCCGCCGCAAAGTTCGATTAGCTTCGGAATAATTTGGTGGCAGGCCGCGCCGAGCTCGTCAGCCTGACCGCCAAGGTGTGGGGCTATCGCGCGCCCCACGGCAGAAATCTGCAAAAAGGATGGCGCCTTCGTGGAAGACGGTCGTCCAAGGAAGCCTCTCTAATCAAGAACCACACTTGAAAAGGGAGGCTACTCATGAATCGTCAGTCGAGGATTGGTTTGGCGGGCATCTTGGTTGCCGCGCCCCTATTCATACTGAGCATGATCGGAAGCGCGTGGGCCGATTCACAAAACAACAATGGCAAAAACGACCACGGCGGCGATGACGGCGGGAAATGCAAGACTAGCCACTGCGTCCCCCATCAGCACCAGCCACTGATATTGGAGGAGCAAGGCACCTTCTACGGTGGGGGGAACGATCGAGTTCCGCACGCCAAACAGTTCAACCACGGTAACGGGTGACGTGCGATCTCTCCCGGGTAACATCGCTGTCCATCAGATGTATGTGGAGTACCAGATCCCGGAGTCTCGGAAGTACAAGTATCCCATCGTCTTCATGCATGGCGGTGGCCATACCGGTCAGTTCTTCCGGACAACGCCGGACGGACGCGACGGATGGTTTACGAGTTTCACGAAACGCGGCTTTGCGGTTTATGCGGTCGACGGATCAAATCGCGGCCGAGCGGGTTGGGATCCGACCAACCGTTTCGCTGCCAGCCAAGGACTCGTGCCTCCATCGAATATGGAATCCGCAAACATGTATTCCGAGCAGTCGGCCTGGGTCGCGTTCCGGTGGGGGCCGACCTATGGCACCTGGTACCCGAATACTCAATTCCCGAAAGACGCCAAGGACGACTATCTGAGACAAATCCAACCGGCCTATCGCGATCCAACGGCAAACCCGTTTCTCAAAGCAAATCTCCAAGCCCTCATAGACAAGATTGGGCCCTGCATTCTTGTCGGTTGGTCGACCGGCTCTACTAATGTCATGCAAGCAGCGTCGTCACCGTCTTACGCGCCAAAGGTCAAAGGGCTCATCGGCCTCGAAGGATTCCAAGCGAGCAGTGGTGGCGATCCTAATCTGGTGAAGAATATCCCCCAGCTCACGGTATTGGGCGATCATCTCGATCCAACCCCTAACCAAGCATGGTCCGATACGATCAACGGTCTCGGTGGCGACTCGACGACCGTCTATTTGCCGGACGTGGGGATTGTCGGCAATGGACACACATTCGCGCTAGAGCTGAACAACGAAGAGATCGCAGATTTGGTTGAAAACTGGATCAAACGGCACGTGAAGAACGTACGGTGAGGGTCCTGCCCTTAAAGGGGCGCCGGCCAAAGCTGGCGTCCCTGCATCCCTGCGCGCGACTAACCGACCGCTTCCATAGACGCACTTCAACTCGAACGCGGTGATGTCGCGATAAGCGAGGTTTGCAGCGCCGGGGATAAGTTTTGGTCAGTGCAACCTCGAACGCGCGGAGGCCCTGACCGAGCCGTCAAGGGTGTCAGACTGTCGCGCGCCTCACGGCAGAAATCTGCAAAAGAGAATGGCGTCTTCATGGAAGACCGCCATCCGACGAGTCCTCTCTAATCAAGACCCACACTTGAAAAGGGAGGCTACTATGAAACGTCATCCGAGGATTGGTTTGGCAGGCATCTTATTTGCGGTGCCCCTGTTCGTACTGGGCATGGGCGGAAGCGCATGGGCGGATTCACAAAACAACAATGGCAACAACGACCACGGCGGCGATGACGGGAAATGCAAAACTAGCCACTGCGTCCCCCATCAGCACAAGCCGCTGACATTGAAGGAGCAAGGCAATTTCTACGTCGGCGGCCGCATTGAATTGCGCAGCCCCAACACCACCAATGCGGCATTGCCCGGAGATGGAACTGCTCCAGGGCATATCGCGGTCTATCAGGCCAACGTCCAATATCAGATTCCCGTTGACCAGAAGTACAAGTATCCCATCGTCGTAATGCATGGCGGCGGCCACACCGCCAATATCTTCATGTCGACCCCAGATGGGCGCGAGGGTTGGTTCACCAGCCTCACGCGGCGGGGCTTTGCCGTTTATGCCGTCGATGGACCGAATCGCGGCCGATCCGGCTGGGATCCGACAGCTAGAATCCAGGCTACGATAGGACAGGCTCCCGCTTCGGACATGCAGGGCGTGAACATTTATACCGAGGAAGGCGCTTGGACCGGATTCCGCTGGGGCCCGACCTTCGGGACCTTTTACGACAACACGCAATTCCCGAAAGACTATGTGGAGGCCTACATAAGGCAGATCCAGCCGGCGTACCGCAACTTGCCAGCGCCAGCGGAGCAAGTCGAAAATAACGCGATGCGGGATGACTTACGCGCCCTCATCGACAGGATCGGACCCTGTATCCTTCTCGGTTGGTCCACGGGCTCTACTAACGTCATGCAAGCAGCATCCTCGTCTTCCTACGCATCAAAAGTTAAGGGGCTCATCGGGATCGAAGGATTTCAAGCGAGTAGTGATGGCGATCCTAATGTGGTGAAGACCATACCTCAGCTTACGGTAATAGGCGATCACAGCAACCCAACCACCAACAAGCATGGTCCGCTACGATCAACGGTCTCGGTGGCGACGCGACGACCGTATACCTGCCGGACGTGGGAATTCACGGCAACGGTCACACGATGATGGCAGAGCTAAATAACGAGCAGATCGCCGACCTGCTTGAAGACTGGATCAAAAACCACGTGAAGAACGTGAAGTAAGGGTTCTGCCTTAAAGGGGCATCGGCCGACGCCGGCGCCCCTGCATCTCCTGCATGCGAGGAACCGGCCGCTTCCGCAGATCGTTTCGCTACGGAATGCGTACCATCAGCGACCGGGCGGGCTTAACAATTGCGCTCGTGCTCACCTTAGCGGTTTGGGGAGCCGGCATGGCTGTCATTATTTGGGGAGCGCAGCCGCTGTCCCTCCAGACGGCAGTGGAAAAGCTGCGCCTTCTTCTGGTGCATGCCTGAATGTTACGAGCGGGGTTTAGGAGGGGATGACTGCGGAAGGGGCGACTGCCAAGCGGCGAGCTGACGGTCGGTGCGGTCGAGCTCGGCAGCAAGCACCGCCCATTTTTGCGCAATGTCCGAAAGTGCCGCGGCTAACTCCGGTGTGGCCGCCGTCGCGGCCAATTTGGCGCAACGCTGGGCTCTTTCCCGGCACTCTGTTGAATTGGCTGGCATGATAGCCTCCCGCTGTTTGCAGCGAGGCATGGCTTATGCGCGCCAAACTTCTCGCTGCCGTCGGGCATGCGCTTTGACTGCGATGAACTCGCGCTGATTCCCTCAAGCTTACAAACCCGGCTGACGCCGGGTTGTTCCGAAGGTGCTCACTCAGCGAATGCTGCCCACATCAGCCCAATGATCGCAGCCATGGCCAGCCAAGGAAGCAAGTACTTGATACGGCTGCCTTTGTTCGGATCGTTCTGCATCGTCTGTCCTTCACGTTAGCTGCGCGCAATTAAGAAATGGAACGTGGCGGCATTAGGCCGGCGCAGGGGTCTTCGGCTTGAATAGGCAGATGTCGTTGATGAGGCAGCGCCAGCATTCCGGCCGGCGCGCCTTGCACACATAGCGGCCGTGTAGGATCAGCCAGTGATGGGCGTTGTGCTTGTAGCACTCGGGCACGATGCGATTAAGCGTAAGCTCGACTTCTAGCGGCGTCTTGGCGGGCG
>JBKPSQ010000133.1:0-4124 GCA_046735075.1 Pseudomonadota bacterium | reverse complement strand
AACCAGACGCTCGCCACCATCACCTTCCAGAACTATTTCCGCCTCTACCAGAAGCTCGCCGGCATGACCGGCACTGCCATCACCGAGGCCGACGAGTTCATGGAGACTTACGGCCTCGACGTGGTCGAGGTGCCGACCAACATGGACATGATCCGCGCCGATGAGGATGATGAGGTCTATCGCACGGCGCAGGAGAAGTACCGGGCCATCATCAGTCTGATCAAGGACGCGCGGAAGCGCGGCCAACCGATGCTGGTCGGCACCGTGTCGATCGAGAAATCGGAGATCCTGTCGGGGCTGCTCAAGAAGGAGAAGGTGCCGCATCAGGTGCTGAACGCCCGCTACCACGAGCAGGAGGCGCATATCATCGCCCAGGCCGGCGTTCCTGGCGCCATCACCATCGCCACCAACATGGCGGGACGCGGCACCGATATTCAGCTCGGTGGCAATCCCGACATGCTGACCGAGGATTGGATCACCGCCGAGAAGGAAAAGGGCAAGGAGCTGTCGCCGGAGGATATCGCTGCCAAGCGGAAAGAGATCATGGCCGAGGTCGCCGAGCGCAAAAAGACGGCGCTCGAAGCCGGCGGCCTCTATGTGGTCGGCACCGAGCGCCATGAGAGCCGGCGCATCGATAATCAGTTGCGCGGCCGCTCGGGCCGGCAAGGCGACCCCGGCCGCTCGCGCTTCTTCCTCTCGCTCGAAGACGACCTCATGCGCATTTTCGGCTCGCAGCGCATGGACGGCATGCTCCAGGCGCTTGGGCTGAAAGAGGACGAGGCCATCGTCCATCCCTGGATCAACAAGGCGCTGGAGAAAGCGCAAGCAAAGGTCGAGGCGCGCAACTTCGACATCCGCAAGAACCTGCTCAAATACGACAACGTGATGAACGATCAGCGCAAGGCGATCTTCGATCAGCGGCGAGAGCTTTTGAGCGATGCGGATTTGAGCGAAACCATCGCCGACATGCGCCGACAAGTGATCGACGATTTGGTTGCCGATGCCATTCCCGAGAAGTCTTATGCCGAGCAGTGGGACGTCGAGACTCTCTCGCAGGCCATGAACGACATCTTCGGGCTCGATCTGCCACTTGCCGAATGGACCGCGGAGGAAGGCCTCGGCGAGGCCGAGTTCCACGAGCGCCTGATCAAGGCCGCAGACGAGAAGGCCGCCAACAAGGCGGCGAATTTCGGGCCGCAAGTGATGCGGCAGATCGAGCGAGCGGTGCTGCTACAGACTCTCGACAATCTATGGCGCGAGCATCTTGTCACGCTCGAGCATCTCCGCCAAGTGATCGGCTTACGCGGCTATGGCCAGCGCGATCCGCTGAACGAATACAAGAACGAGGCCTTCACCCTGTTCGAGCACATGCTGGCGCGACTCAGGGAGGCCGTCACGGGCCAGCTCATGCATGTCGAGCTTGCGCGACCGGACGAGGCCCCGCCGTTAGAGCCCACCGAGCTTCCACCCATGGAAGCGCATCACTTCGATCCCACCACCGGCGAGGACGAGTTTGCGCTCGAAATGGCGAATGGGGGCGGCAACGGCCGCGGCGGAGCGGCCAAGCCTGGGCGGGCGCGGAAGGCAGGCGCAGCAGCCGCCGTTGCGGTCGATCCCGCCGATCCGGCGACGTGGGGCAAGGTGCAGAGGAACGCGCTCTGCCCATGCGGCTCGGGCAAGAAATACAAGCACTGCCACGGCGCCTTCAGCTAGACGCAGGGCCCACTCCTAGTCCTAATTTATCCTAGTCCTAATTTAAAAGAACTGACTGCTAATGCCCGGAGGAGTCGTCGGTCTCGGTGGAATCGTCAGGCGAAACACCATCCGGAGCTTCGTCATGGCTTGCCTTCAGGTCATCGATCCCTTGCTGGATCGACTGCATCTGATCGTAGTCTTCTTGCGTCGCGCCGCCAGTGTAAGGATCTGAGCCTATAGTCAGCGTGTCGGTGTCGCCGCTGTTATAGCCGGACTCATAGTCGCCGGCAGACGCGCTTGTAAGCGGGACCGCGAGAAGCCCAATCGTGGCGGCCGCAATCGCAATCAAAGATGCCTTGTGCATTTATCCCCCCTGTGAGCCCTAGGCCGAGTCAGCCCGGCGGCGCATCTTACACGAATCCGCTTGCCGCGGGGCAAGCTGCGATCTCCAGTCAAGAATTGCCGGCGACTTCAGGCGGGCAGCGTTCCTCGACGGCGCTGCTGATCGTGGCGCTCGTTCCCGGCTGGAACACATAGCGGCCGTTGCACACGCTGACGACTGGAGGCAAGCGACTCGCCTCGAACATGTCGTAGCCCTTCTTGAGGTCGGCCCAGAAGCCTTCCCATTTGGCGCCCTTGCGCACCCAGAGATTGCGATCGGTCATGCGGAACGGGAATACATGAACCGGTATCCGCTCCTCACCGTTGTCGAGCGCTGTCGTCACGAAACTCCACAGTTCGCCGATCACGGGATCGGTCACCGCATAGCAGCCGACCGACGCGCATCCGCCATGCACCATGAGAAATGATCCGGTGCGCCCATGTGCCAGGTCGAAGGCGTTGGGGAACCCGAGGCTGAACGAGCGATACATGCGGCTGTTGGGATTGAGCTGATCGGCGGCCACTGTGTAGAAGCCCTCGGGCGCCTGCTTGTCGCCCTCTCGAAGCTTAGGTCCGAGCCGTCCAGACCACCGGCAGATCGGGTAGGTGGCAAAGCGCACGAAGCGGCCGTCCTTCTCGACCCAAAGCTCAAGCTCCGAGTCGAGCTTGAAGATGCGCAAATAGATCGGCACGCCGAGCTTGACGCCTTTCGCTGCGAGTCTTTCGTCGAGACGGGCAAGGTCAGGCGTGCCGGCGAGAGGCTGGCCAGCGCGAAACCGGCTCTCATTCTCCCAGCGCGTCCAGTTGATGCGCATGCGGTCGATGAATGCGCTGCCGTCGGGCGAGAGCAGATACCACCCGCCTAGACCAAGGATGATGAGTAGGATCAAGCCGCGCATGTTTCGGAGGTTCAGAATCACAAGCTAGAACTTGGAAGCTAGAGGCAGAGTATACGATTTGCTCCGCCACTCTGAATTCTGACTTCTGATTTCTAAGCGGCGGCTACTTGCCCGCTGCCGGCGCTGCTGGCCCAAGCGTGAAGGCCTGGTAGGCAGGCTTGGCCGGCCCGAATCTCAGTCCGAGCACGCTGCCAAGCGGCTTGGTGAGCGACGCCGAGACGTCCTTTTTCGCGCTGCTCTTCGCCTCTTGCTGCGCGGGGGCGCGTGAGATCGGCAATCTCTGCCAAGCGGGACACGCCCCGCTCGGGTCGGCGCGGGCACCGCGGTCGACGAAGGCAGCGTTGATCAGATAGTGCTTCTCGCACACCGCCACGCGTGGGGGCAGATGCGTGACCTCGAAATAGTCGTAGCCCTCTTTCAGGTTCTTCCAGAAATCGTACCACTCCGAATCCTTATGCGAAGCCATGTTCGCCGCCGTCATGCGAAACGGGTAGGCCTGGATCTGGAACGCCTGCTGACCGCCTTGCAGCGCCTGATAAGCAAGGATGAAGATCTCCTCGACCACGCCGTCGGTCATGGCGTAGCAGCCGGCCGAGGTGCAGTCGCCGTGCACCATGATGTCCTGCCCGGTGCGGCCGTAAGCGCGGTCATAGGCGTTGGGGAACCCGATATTGAATGAGAGGTGGTACTTGCTGTTCGGGTTCATCTGCTCTTGCGACACGAGATAGAACCCTTCCGGCGCCTGGCGGTCGCCTTGGCTCACTTTAGGGCCAAGCCCCCCGGAATAGCTGCAGATCGGATAGGTCTTGAACAGATAGAAGCGTCCGTCATCCTTGGCCTTCCACACTTCAAGCTCGGACTCGGCCTTGAAGATGCGGAGGAGGACGGGAGCGTCCTCCTTCATGCCTTTTTGCGCGAGAAGAGCCCGCGTCTGCGGCGAAAGCGGCTTCATATAGGAAGGAGCGAACTCGCCACAGCCGGCCAGCGCGGCAACCATAAGTACCACGCTCGCGGCGGCAATTGCCGTGACCAGACCTGAACGAAGCATACGCAGTGCCCCTTGCGCACCTCGGCCAAGATCGAACTTGAGAGGTTAAGGCGAAGTTAGCGCTTCTGGTGGCGCTCTCCCCTCCTGCCACCCCCGATTTT
>JBKPSQ010000132.1:0-4488 GCA_046735075.1 Pseudomonadota bacterium | reverse complement strand
GCCTATCCCTTTTATTTCATTGTCCTTTTTCTGCTCGTTCTGGTGCCGTTCATCGGCGTGGAAAGCGGCGGCGCGCAGCGCTGGCTCGGCTTCGGCGAATACAGCTTTCAGCCGTCGGAGATTATGAAGATCGCGCTGGTGCTGGCGATTGCCCGCTACTATCAGTGGCTTCCCCCCGACAAAGTGTGGCGTCCCGACGCGGTGGTGCCGCCAGCGCTCATGATCGGCTTGCCGACCATCCTTGCCCTCGGCCAGCCCGACCTCGGTACTGCCGCGTTGTTTGCCATCGTCGGCTGCGGACTGCTCTTTCTCGCTGGCGTGAGCTGGCTCTACTTCGTCGGTGGGCTGGTCGCGGTGATCGCGATCCTGCCGCATATCTGGGAGAAGCTGCACGATTATCAGAAGGAGCGCGTGCTGACGTTGCTCGACCCCGACCGCGACCCGCTCGGCTCCGGTTACCACATCCTCCAATCGAAGATCGCCATCGGCTCCGGCGGGCTCACCGGCAAGGGCTTCATGCATGGCACACAAGCCCAGCTCAATTTCCTTCCCGAGAAGCACACCGATTTCATCTTCACCATGTTCGCCGAGGAGATGGGCTTCATCGGCGCGGCGTCCCTTCTTGCGCTCTACCTTCTCGTGCTGCTGTTCATTACTTATATGGCGCTGAGGTGCCGGAGCACTTTCCCGCGGCTGGTTGCCGCCGGCATGGGGCTCTGCCTGTTCACCTACGTGTTCATCAACGTGGCGATGGTGACGGGGCTGGTCCCAGTGGTCGGCGTGCCGCTGCCGCTCGTCTCTTACGGTGGCACCTCGATGCTGACCATGATGGCCGGTCTCGGCTTCGTGCTGAATGCCTATGTCAACCGGGCGACGCGCATCAGGCGCGAGGAATACGGCCCACTGTGGTGAGTGTCGCTGCCGCGTAGCGACCCTGGACAGGCAAAGCGACGCAGTGCTAAGGGGTGCCCCCTTAACTGCGCCCTGCCAAGGCAGAGGCGGCGATCTTAGGGCGCATAGCTCAGGTGGTAGAGCAGCTGACTCTTAATCAGCGGGTCCAAGGTTCGAGTCCTTGTGCGCCCACCAACAATCCCAGGATTTATGGGTTCAGGTTAGTAGCGGTTTCACGCGTGGTCTCACAATGAAGCGGGGCCGTAGCGATGACCGAGACGATTTGCCCTCTCTCGACTACCGTCCACCTACTCGATAAATTCCCCCGTCAGCTAGTCGCTACTACGGGAGGGGAATTCCAATGATTGCGTATGTGCGTGGCTCAGTGCTGGCCTTGACGGTGGCTGGATTCTGCTTGGCTTTGGCCGCTTCAGCACAAGCAGGGTGCGTTGGTCTGTCGGGCACGGCTGACGGCTTCGACAAGGAGACGGCGGTCAGTCGCGCGCAACTCGCGCTGGCCGATTATGTCAAGCAATACAAGGCGGAAAAGAAACTCCCCGCCGTCACCGTGAGCGCCATGCGCGCGTCGCCACAACCTTATTGGCGCGACAGCGTCAGCGATAGCCAGTTTTGCTTCGGCATCAACTGCGGCATTTACAAGCCAGACATAGTGAACGCGCGCTCCTACACTATTTGCTGGCACGGGGTGGTATCGCCTTACGTCTGCACCTCCGGCGCAAAAGTTTGCTGGTGAGGAAGGTGCGGTGAAAGCTTTGCTTCGTAGCGCTGTTGTCGCCGCCGCGCTGTTCACGTCGAGCATCGGCGCCGCGATAGCGACCGAAGGCGAGTTTGGCGGGGAATGCGTCATGGGCCTTGCGCTCGGCAAGGACATCAAGACCGACTGCTCGGTCAACACCGTCTATGACGGCAAGACCTATTGCTTCGGCAACGAGACGGCCAAGCAGCTCTTTCTCAAGAAGCCTGATGAGTTCCTGCTCAAGGCGCAGGTCTATTATTCGAGCAAGCCACAATAATCAGTTCTTCGTCATGGCCGGGCTTGTCCCGCCCATCCACGGTCTCTTCACGGTACGAAGCCAAAACGTGGATGCCCGGCACTTCGGCCGGGCATGACGATGTTGAAAAAATGAGGATGACTAAGAGCCGCTCGGCTCCGATTGCGCGCTGAATATCGCCCCGTCGGTGTCCTTCACCACCACGTCGAGGCTGTTATCCGCGCCCCGTCCGAAGGTGAAGCGGAAATTCGGGTTGGTCGAGATCGAGAACGTGCTCTGCATCTGAAACACGAGCTCGCCGCCGCGCTTGACCGTGACGTTCTTGACGAAGCGAGCCGGGATGATGTTGGCCGTGTTGATATTGAGCTGCATGCCGTTTTGGTTCGGATGCTTGACCATCACCAGGCCGGACCAGATCGGATTGGAGGGAAGCGCAGGCGGAAAGGTCTTGACGATCATCTTGCCGAGATCGACGGTCTCGGCGTCGGGATCCTTGGCCTGCATTGCGCCGCAGCCGCCGGCGGCCGCCACGAATTTGGTCGCCATGTGCAGCGTG
Organism: Pseudomonadota bacterium; assembly: GCA_046735075.1. Taxonomy (GTDB): domain Bacteria; phylum Pseudomonadota; class Alphaproteobacteria; order Rhizobiales; family Methyloligellaceae; genus Methyloceanibacter. Next base: position 2,028 of record JBKPSQ010000132.1, on the reverse strand, counting down.
CCGTCCTCGGTCTCGAGGACCGCGCGCACATGCGAGAACGAGTCGATGCGCACGCGAGTCGAGAACGAACGCTCGCCGCCCGAGCCTGCCGCCGGGCCGAAATTCAAGGTCGCCACCAGCGGGTCAGGGTTCTTGTCGATAAAGAGTGCCAGCGATTTGAGCTTCTGTCTGACTGCCGGAGGCACGCGCACCGTCAGGGGTACGAGGGCGGCATCTTCGGCCGTGCCGGGAATTTCGAGGACGACCGTGCCGTCCTCGGCTTGAATCTGCCGGTCGCCGAAGGTCTGCTGCTTGAGCTTCGGCCAGACATCCTCTTCCGCTTTCGCGGCCGGAGCGAGCAGGAGGAAGGCCGCGCTCACGAGAGCGGCAAGGCCTCTTCCGTCGATTAGTCTCGCAAGCACGGCGCCATCCTCACAAGGGCTGCCCGCATCATATCACTCCCATTCAAGCTCTGCGAAGGCCGCTGTAACGTTCCTCACGTGATATTGGTCGAACAGCTTCCAGGCGTCGCGCTCGGAGAAGCCGGCGACCTTGGTCGCATCTTCGAGCGTCTTGCCCTCCTTGATCAGTCGCCTCACGTCGTTTGCGATCGCCGCGAGATAACGCTGCTCTGGCTCCAACGCACCCGGCAGTTCCATGGATCTGGGGCCATGCCCCGGCACAACCCGAGCCGCCCGTTTCCGACTTAGCTCGTCGAGCAGTGCGAGCCAGCCTTTGATCGACCCGTCGAGCGTCGGCACATGGACTGAGAACAGGAGGTCACCGAGAAATAGCGTGTCCGTCGCCGAATCGGTGATGGTCATGTCGTTATCGGTATGCGCCGTGCGTTGTGTTTCCAAGACGAGGCTGCGGCCACCGAGATCGAGCGTCTGGCTGCCGTCGACGGCAAGCGTCGGGAGGATGATCTCGATGCCCTGGAACGCCTCGTCTCCCAGCATCTGCTTGTTGATGGCGAGGTAGCGCTCGGCGCGTGAGGCGAGCCCGCGCGCGAGCTTGTGGTGCCCCACATAAACGGGATTGTCTTCCTTGAACGCGGCATTGCCGAACACATGGTCGGGATGCATGTGGGTGTTGATCACGTAGCGGATCGGTTTGTTGGTGACGGCGCGAATTGCCGCTCTCAGTTCGCGCCCCGCGACGGCGCTGCCCAGTGTGTCGATCACCGCCACCCCATCGCTTCCCACGATGAAGCTCGCATTGGCCATGTCGCCGAGATTCCCTGGCGATTGAATCTCATAACGTCCCTGGTGCACGAACACGCCCGGCGCGATTTCGCTGACCTCGGCATCCGCGGCGTAGACTGGCGCATAGCGAAGGAGCGGTGATGCTGCGAGTGCGAGCGCGACCTTCAGCGCATTGCGGCGCGAAATTGGGCATCGCTCACACATGGGAAAAAATTCCGCAAAGACTCACGATGCCGAGAGCGTAAGGGAACGCATGGGTGGCCCTCGCGTTCACGCTACATGCTCGCGTCGCAATTCGACGCCCTCTGTTGAAGGAGATGAGGAATGAAATATGCACTGACATGCCTCGCCGGCCTCATGGCGCTTGGCCTCGTCGGCCTCGCGCCGGATACCGCCTCCGCAGCACGTTACTACCATGGCGGCGGGTGGGGCGGCCCTGGGTTTGGCGTCTATGTCGGCCCGCGCTACGGTTACGGCGGCTATGGCTATGGCCACCGTCGTCATTACGATCGCTACGGCTATGGGTACGGCCCCCGGTGGAGGTACCGTCACCGCGATTGGGACTAGTGGGTGACTAATCTAAGGCTCGCTGCGCTCTCTCCTTCCGGCTCGCCTCGGGAGGAGAGAGCGTTTTCGGGAGTACCACCCGTGAGTCGGAGGGGCTTTTACCGCACCTGCTCTGTCTTTTCGCATCTGCTAAGCGTCGCCTGGGGCATGACGCCACGATGAAATCAGGGACAGCTTTTGCACCGGCCCTTTTTGTTTGCGGCCCGTTCGTATACTTTACGGCGGCGCAGAAGGGAGGGTGCTCGAAATGCGACTTCTTCTAATTTTGATCATCATC
>JBKPSQ010000131.1:0-9728 GCA_046735075.1 Pseudomonadota bacterium | reverse complement strand
CCGAAAATAACGCCATGAGCGTGCGGATCGTGAATCGGCGTGCGCTCGCCCGAGAAGTAAGGCAGGACGACCAGACCGCGTGCGCCGGGTGAGGGGACCGGTGTTAATCGCCGAATAGTGGTCGAGGACGTAACGGCCGGTGAGTTTCCACACCAAGTAGGTAGTGGAAGTCACGATCTTGGCTGTACGGGCAAAAATCTCCGGTCGATTGCGGCGCAGCCAGAGGATTTTCGGACCGACCGACTGGCTGGTCAGCGCCTGACCGCAGTGCTCGAGGAGCGCCTCTTCGCCTATCCGCGTGGTGAGTTCCTCTATCTCTGCGGCGGCGCGTGTATCAACGCCGTAAAGCACTGCGTTCATGAGCGGCTCGCCATCGGCATCAACGGGCAACATACAAGGGCCGATGGCGCTGCATGCCACCGAGCAGATGTCACCAGGAGGAATGCCGCTCTCGGCTATCAGCTGCCAGCTAATGGCGGTGAAATCATTCCACCAATCCTCGCGGGGCCGGTGCTCGGCCCAACCGGCTTGCGGCACGAGCATGCGGTGGGGACGGCTGGCCTCGGCGACTATTCGGCCGCTCTCGTCGACCAGGGCACCCTTGCTCGCATAAGTGCCGATATCAATGCCGAGATAATGGCGCATCACGATGTGACCTCCCGGATCGCGGCCCGGTTCGGTATAGATCCCAATGCGTGCCGTTTGGCCAATTTGCCGCGCACGCCATATCGCCACATTTGCTGCTGGGTCCTATCTGTCCGGCCAAAATAGGGGAATCTTTACGTGGTGAAGACCTGTGCACGGCTGGTCCCGCTGCCATCGTCTCGACACATCACGACCAGCTTCGTGCGATACTGACAACCTGATCTGACCTCATAAGCAACAGCGGGACGACAAACGATGTGCGGAATAGCGGGGGTGATCGATCTAACGGGCAGCCGTGAGCCCGACAACCTCGTGGTGCGCCACATGGCATCCGCGCTGCGTCATCGCGGCCCCGACGATGATGGCTTCATGTTCGCGCCGGGTGTCGGCATGGGTAATCGCCGATTGGCAATCGTTGGGGTTACCAACGGCCGCCAGCCCATCTTCAACGAGACGGGCAAGGTCGGCGTGATCGGCAATGGCGAGTTCTTCGATTATCCCGAGCAGAGGGCCCGCCTTGAAGCAAAAGGCCACATCTTCCGCACCTGCTCCGACACTGAGATCATCGTTCATCTCTACGAGGATCACGGCGAGGACATGTTTCAGCATCTGAAGGGCCAGTTCGCCTTCGTGCTGGTCGATGTCGAACAGCGCAAGGTGCTACTCGCCCGCGACCGCGTCGGCATATGTCCGTTGCATTGGTCGAGGCAGGGCGACTGGCTTTATTTCGGATCGGAGATCAAGGCGCTGCTTGCTTCCCACGCGGTCTCCCCCACTCTCGATCCAAGAGGCCTCGATCATATCTTCACGTTCTTCGCCATGGGTACGCGGCGCACCATGTTCAAAGGCATCCAATCGGTCGCGCCGGGGCATTACTTGCGCGTCACGTTCCGCAGTGACGGCGCGCCAGCATCCATCGACGAGCGCTGCTATTGGGATCTCGACTTTCCTGACTGGGGACAGGAGCACGATGGCGACGCCGCGACTCTGATCGAGGAATTCGAAGAGACATTTCGCCGTGCCGTCGAGATCAGGCTGCGTGCCGATGTGCCGGTGGTGAGCTATCTGAGTGGCGGTGTGGATTCGGCCTACATTCTCGCCATGGCATCCTGCATCCGCGGGGCGCCAGTTCCAAGCTTCACCGTGACCGCACCGCAATCGGTGTTCGATGAGACAGACGACGCGGCAGCAACTGCGCGTACGATAGGCAGCAACCAAACCGTTCTCGACGCCAGCGCCGGTGTGATCGCTGCAAATTATGCGGGGCTGATCGAGGCGGCAGAGAGTCCAGTGCTCGACACCTCTTGCGCCGCGCTCCTTTCGCTCTCGCGCGAGGTGCAAAAGCAAGGCAATAAGGTGGTGATTACCGGCGAAGGGGCCGATGAGGCTTTCGCCGGCTATCTCTGGTTCAAATGGCGCGAGCTTGCGCGAACCTTCGACGCGGGATCGTTCCATCTAAGCACCGTCCTCAGCCGTGCCTTCCGCAAGGCCTCGACACCACACGTCTCTTTCTCAGAGATGCGGCGTATCGACGAGATGGTCGGCGGACCGCACGCCCAGTCGATCCTCTATAATTTCGTGGCGAGCTCCCGGCACCGCTACTACAACGCCGACTTCAGTGACCAGCTCGGATCGTTTGTCGCCTACGAGGATCTTCGTTTCGATCCGGAGCGGATACGCCGCTGGCATCCCCTGAACCGCTCTCTTTATTTCGGCTACAAAGTTCTGCTTGCCGGCATGTTGCTGAGCCACAAGGGCGATCGCGTCGCCATGGCCAACAGTGTGGAGGCGCGTTACCCGTTCCTCGACGAGGAGGTGATCTCCTTTGCCGCGAGGTTGCATCCGAGATGGAAGCTGAGGCGCGGCACGAAGGAGAAATACCTCTTGCGTCAGGCTGCTGCCCGGATGTTGCCGGCGGAAATCGCCTCACGGCCGAAATCGATGTTTCGGCTGCCGCTTGCCGAGAGTTTCTTCACGAGCCCTCCGCCCTTCGTGCGTCAATTGATGAGCGAAGAAGCGCTACGGAAGACCGGATATTTCGACGTCGCCACCGTCCGTAGCGACTACGAGGTGTTCGGCCGGGGGGATAAATTGGGCACCTTCAAGAGCCTCGGCCTAACTGGCGTCATGGCCACCCAGCTTTGGCACCATCTGTTCCTCGGCGGTGGCCTTTGCGATCTGCCCGTGCCTTCTTTCAGATCTCCGGCGAAGATCCGATTGGCGGCTTAAGCAGCCGCAGCGACATCGCCTGACAAAGCCGCTTCGAATATCTTGCGGCTTCCCTCCTTCGTCAGGGGAACTGGATTACCGCCGGCAGTGGGATCGACCAGAGACATCTCGACGATCGTCTCAACCTTGCTTCCGTCGACGCCGAGGTCGCCGAGATCGTGTGGCACGCCGGTCTGCTCGCGGAGATCGAGCACGGCCTTGAGGAGGCCGTCGAAACCGCCGGGGATTTCCAGATAACCCGCAAGCCGCTTGATCTTTGGCTCGATCGCCGCGCGATTGAAGACGAGCACGTAGGGCATGAACACGCCATTGGTCGTACCATGATGGGTGTTATAGAGCGCGCCGACCGGGTGAGACAGCGCGTGGATGGCGCCAAGGCCCTTCTGGAAGGCGGCCGCGCCCATTGCCGCCGCGCTCATCATATGCGCACGCGCTTCGAGGTCACTGCCGTTTGCCACGGCCTTTGGCAGATTGGCGAAGATGAGCCGCATGCCTTCGACCGCGATACCCTCGGCGATCGGATGGTAGCTCGGCGCGCAATAGGCCTCGAGACAATGCGCGAGCGCGTCCATCCCCGTTCCCATAGTGATCGAAGGCGGCATGCCGGCTGTGAGCTCGGGATCGCAGATCACAACGCGCGGCATCATCTTGGGATGAAAGATCACCTTTTTGGTGTGAGTTGCCTCCTGCGTGATGACGCCGGCGCGGCCGACCTCGGAACCAGTGCCCGCCGTTGTGGGCACGGCAACGATCGGCGCGATCTTGTCGGGGTCAGCCCGCGTCCACCAATCGCCGATGTCTTCGAAATCCCACAATGGCCGAGTCTGGCCGGCCATGAAGGCAATGACCTTGCCGGTGTCGAGGCCGGAGCCACCGCCGAACGCGACCACACCGTCGTGGTTGCCTTTACGGAAAGCGGCAATCCCCCCTTCGAGATTCGATTCAACCGGGTTCGATTGGACATCGGAGAAGACCACCACGGGAAGACCAGACTTCTTGAGCAGGTCAACCGCCGTTGCGGTGATGGGCAGCTTGGCGAGCGCGGCATCGGTGACGAGCAACGGGCGGGTAATTCCGGCGGCACGGCAAGCCTCCCCGAGTTCTTTGATGCGGCCTGCGCCGAAGCGCACGGCGGTCGGATAGCTCCAATTGGCGGTGGGTACGGTCATGTCCTGCTCTGGGATGGTCGCGATCAGACGTCGCGGAGGTGAAAGCTCTTCGGCTGGGTCACGGCATCGAAACCATATTTCGATAGCGCAGCGCCGCGGCCAGTGTCCTTGACACCGGTCCACACGAGATAAGGGTCAAGATAGTCGCAACGGTTCATAAAGACCGTGCCTGTCTCGATGCGCGTGCCAAGCTCGGCGGCGCGATCGGCATTACGCGTCCAGATCGAGGCAGTGAGCCCATAAGGGCTGTCGTTCATCAAGGTCACCGCCTCGTCATCATCGCGCACCTTCATGATGCCGACGACCGGGCCGAAGCTTTCCTCCCGCATCACCTCCATCTGGTGATTGACGTCAGTCAGCACCTCGGGCGCGAGATAGGGTGAGCCAGGGCGGTCGCCTTCGACCTTCATGTTAATTAGCGCCTTCGCGCCTTTGCGCTTGGCTTCCTCGATCTGGCCGCGCACGATATCGGCAGAGGAACCGCGCACCAGCGGCCCAAGCGTGGTTGCCTGGTCGAGTGGATTGCCGACGACGTATCTGCGCGTGAGGTCAGCAAAGCCTTCGACGAAGTCGTCGTAAATCTTGGCATCGACATAGATGCGCTCGATCCCGCAGCAGGACTGCCCCGAATTGAAGAACGAGCCGTCGACCAGATTCTCGATGGCGTGGTCGAGTTTGGCGTCGGCCCTGACATAGGCGGGGTCCTTGCCGCCGAGCTCGAAACCGGTCGAGGCGAAAGTGCCACCCACGGCGCGCTCCACGGCGCGGCCGCCGGGCACCGAGCCAGTAAAGTTGACATGATCGATGCGGCCAGACGCGATCAGCTTCTCGGCTTGTTCGTGCGACATCACCAAATTGTGGAACAAACCCTTCGGCAATTTCGCCCCACGGAAGGCTTCGGCGAAACGCTCCCCGACCAGCAGCGTCTGCGCGGCATGCTTCAAAATGATGGCGTTGCCCGCCAACAAACCTGGCACGATGGTGTTGATGGCGGTGAGATAAGGGTAATTCCACGGCGCGATCACCAGCACGATGCCGACCGGCTCGCGTGTGATGTAGCGGCGAAAGCCCGGCTTCTCCGGCGGGTAATAGGGGCTGAGCGCCTCCTCGGCCAGCGCCACCATGGCTCGCGTGCGCTCCTCGACGCTGCCCTTCTCACCGCCATAACGAACCGGCCTTCCCATCTGCCAAGCGAGCTCGACCGCAATGTCGTCATTCATGGCGAGCAGCGCATCGAGGAAGGCGAGGATGTAACGCTTCCGTTCGGCGACCGGGACCGCCTTCCACTCAGGTAACGCCCCGCGCGCAGCCCTTACCGCGGCGTCGACTTCGGCGTCGCGTGCGACCGGGCGCTCGGCATAAACCGAGCCATCGATAGGAGAGATGATTTTCTGAATTTCAGCCATGGACTCGAGACTCAATACCGCTCGAAGCCGCGCTTCAGCTCCCAATCGGTGACGCGGCGGTCATATTCGAACTGCTCCCACTCGGCGGTGTGGACATAGTGATCGATGACCTCGTCGCCGAAGGCCTCTCGCAGCATGGTGGAGTCCCGCATTAAATCCGTCGCCTCGCGCAGGGTCTTGGGCACCTCGCGCAGCGCCTTACCCTGATAGGCGTCTCCGGCATACGGCTTCTCCAACTCAAGCTTTTGCTCGACGCCGGCGAGCCCGGCAGCAATCAGCGCAGAGAAGGCGAGATAGGGGTTGAGATCGGCACCACCGATGCGGCACTCGATCCGAACGGCCTTGGTGTCGGCCCCGCACAGCCGGAAACCTGCCGTGCGATTGTCGAACGACCAGATCGCCTTGGTCGGCGCGAAAGTACCGGCCTGGAAGCGCTTGTAGGAGTTCACGTAGGGCGCGAGGAACCAGGTGATTTCGCGAGCGTAAGCGAGCTGGCCGGCCACGAACCGGCGCATCAGGTCCGACATGCCGTGCTCGCTGTTCGGATCGAAGAATAGCGAGTTCTTGCCGGAAGCATTCCAAATGGAAGCGTGGATGTGGCTCGATGAACCGGCGAGGTCGTAGCGCCATTTCGCCATGAAGGTCACGGCCTGGCCGCGCGAATGGGCGATCTCCTTGCAGCCATTTTTCAGAATCACGTGCCAGTCCGCCATGGTCAGGGGATCGGCATATCGAATATTGATCTCTTCCTGGCCAGGGCCCCATTCACCCTTCGAATTCTCGACGGGAATGCCGGCGCCTTGAAGTCCGTTGCGGATCGCCCGCATGACCGCCTCTTCCTTGGTTGTCTGGAAGATGTGGTAGTCCTGGATGTAGGTGCCGGTGGTCTTCAAGTTGTTCCACGACTTCGCCTGCGCAGTTTCGTAGGTCTCGTCGAACAGATAGAACTCAAGCTCGGAGGCGAAGAAAGACGCCATTCCGAGCGCCTTCAGCCGCTCCATCTGTCCACGCAACATCGCGCGCGGACTGTGCGGCACCGGCTCGTGGTGATGGTGATCCACGATATCGCACAGGACGAGCGCAGTCGCCGGCAGCCACGGAATCCGCCGCAGAGTGCCGAGATCAGGCTTCATGATGAAATCGCCGTAGCCCTTCTCCCAGTTGGCCGCCGCGTATCCCGGTACCGGCTCCATGTCGATGTCGTTGGCAAGGAGGTAATCGCAGCCGTGCGTCTCCTCATGCGCCCCTTCGAGGAAATAGGCGACGTGGAAGCGCTTGCCGACCAGACGCCCCTGCATGTCGGGAAAGCAGGCCACCACGGTGTCGATCCCGTCGGCAGCCGCTTCTTTCTCCAACTCTTGCAACGTCAACAAGCCAGCCATCTGCAACGACCCTATTATGAAAGGAGGGCCGGCTCGCTCGGGTGAGCGAGCCGGTTTCGGGAAGGTTCAGCTTAGCGCGGCTAGACTTTGACCACGCCTTCGCGGTGCTTCACCGCGAACTCTTCCTCTGGCGAGAAGACGAGCGTTTTCCGCCCATAAGCCGCGAAATAAAGGATTGCAAGAGCATACCAAATCGCCACCCCGATCACGCCCGTGCGGTACACCGGATCGGTAAGCTGAAAGCCGATGGTCACCAGCGCGATGATCACGGTTAGGGAGGCGCCCAACACGCCGAATGGGCTGCGATAGGGCCGCTCGATGTTGGGGAAGCTCTTGCGAAGCTTGATGAAGGTGAGTGCCTGGAGGAGATAGGAGAACATTGCTCCGAACACCGCCATGTTGAGCAGCACGCCGCCGATGAAGGAGCCGGCTGCCTCGCCTCCCATGGTAAACCACACGACCAGCATAACCGCGAGGCCGACGACGCCGCCGGTAATCAGCGCTAGGTTCGGCGTTTTGTGCGTGCCGTGGGTGACCGACAGGAAATGCGGGAAATAACCCGCCCGCGACAACGAGAAGATCTGGCGTCCATAGGCGAAGATGATCGTGTGGAAACTGGCGACCAGTCCAGCGACAGCGATCAGCGCCAGCGCCTTAGCCCAATTCGAGCCGAAGATCGCACGGAAGCCATCAAGGATTGGCTCTCCTGAGGTTCCAAGCGCGAAGGCGCCGTGAACCGTGGACGCGGTACCTGCGGCGTCAGTCACTTCGCGCGTGATCGGAATCGCCGGGTTGATGAGAAGAACTAGGAAGCCGAGCGCAATCAGCGTGAACATGCCGAGCATGATGCCCTTAGGCATGTCCCGTTTCGGGTCGGCCGACTCCTCCGCCGCGAGGGGCAACTCCTCGATGGCTAGGAACAGCCACACGGCGAAGGGCAGTGCAGCCAGCACGCCGTGTATCCCGAACGGCAGGAAGGGACCGTGCCCGTCGGGAAGTTCCACCGCTGCGCCGGTCGCCGGATCGGCGCCGATATTCATGGCGTATTTGCTGAAGTCGAAAAAGGGAATTGCGCTGACAAAGAAGACGATGAGGATAGCGATCGCGAGCAGCGTTACGATCACGGTGACGGTGAACGACAACTCGACGCCCCGGGCATTGAGCCCGACAAAAACGATGTAACCCAAGATCCACCACACCGGCTGGAAGGCGGCGGGCGTCTCGAAGATTGCCGTGAGGTAAGAGCCGATAAAGAACATGATCACCGCAGGCGTCAGCACATATTCGATGTTCTCGGCAATTCCCGTGATGAAGCCGCCCCATGGACCCCACGCCGTTCGAGCAAACGAATAGGCGCCACCGGTATGAGGCAACGCCGGACTCATCTCCGCGATGGAATAGGTGAGACCGAGATACATGATGGTGATGACGATCGTGGCGACCAACATGCCACCCCAGCCACCAACGGCGAAGCCAAGGTTCCAACCGGAGAAATCGCCCGAGATGACCGCGCCGACCCCCAGCGCCCACAACGCGAATACACCCGCGTGACGCCTCAGCTCCCGCTGCTCGAAATAGTCCTTGCCTGGAATATGATACGAAACCCCGCCTTCGTGTCGCTTCTCAGCCATTTTCAGACCCCCCATAAGTCCCGTAATATCCTATTCTACTTGCAAGGATCACACCACAGCTTGTTCGGGCTCGAGGACGCCTGAGGTCCGGCCGAGAAGGATATCGGCTAGCCGGTCGGCCCAGCGCCTTTGGCTGGGCTCATCGCCGATTTCGTCGTTGCGGATCTCTATCATGGCCGCCGGTAGGTCATGCCGGCGGGCGTGGCGGCTGACCGTGTAATAAACGAGGTCCGCAGGCGAATAAGGCTCGTTGACGCCGACCGTCAGCGCCGAGTCGGCGGTGAGCGCCGCGATCAAGGCGTTTGCAACGCGGGCATCCTCGTCAAACACGATGCCTATCTGCCAGGGTCGCGTTTTACCGAGATATACCGGGGTAAACGAATGGACCGCGACCAAAACAGTTGGCAGGCCCGTTGCAAGGCGCCGTGCAAGGCAGGTCTCGATTGCGTCGTGGTAAGGCGCATGAATGTGGGCGATCCGTCGCGCTCGTTCGGTCGTGCCTAAGCCCACATTGGCGGGCACAGCCCGACCCTCGCTCTCGACCACAATGAGACTCGCCGCATCGAGCGGGCGGTTGCAGTCGATGATGAGACGGGAGGCATCGGGCCAGAAAAGCGGCGCATCGAGCCTTGCCGACAACAGGCGCGCCACAGCGAGAGCGCCCGGGTCCCAGGCAATGTGCAGGTTAAGCGCATCGGTGACAAAGCCGAACGATTGATATTCGTCCGGGATGCGGTTTGACGCGTGATCACAAAGGAGGACGAAGGGCCCGGCTCCTACGGCGTTCTCCGCGACGATCAGGGAACTCGTTGCAGGACCGCTAGGAGGTGCCATAGCTGCAGGATCCCATATGGACTTGGCGCGGTTGTCAATTGCGCCGCCAAAGGCCATAGGCTGTGCTCCATGGATCGCCTGACCTAGGAGGCACGCGTGATCGGCTTGTTGGACCGCCGGGGGTTCTTGAAAGCAGCTTCTGGCGTCCTGCTTGGCTTGGGGCAGTTCAAAGGCTCAGCCGGTGCAGTCGCCCAGGAAAATGCTGTCTCGGTAAGTTCAGCCGATTGGCAAGATCTGGCTCGCTCGCTTGGCGCCCAGCTTTTGCAAGAGGGCCACCCGGATTTCCGCAGGCTCGCGAAGCCCTGGAACCTCAACTACGCCTCCACCCTACCTCGAGCTATTGCCCGCTGCGCCTCGCCTGAGGACGTGCGCACCTCGCTGCTTTGGGCCGCCTCGAACGGCGTGCCACTCGCTTTCCGCTCGGGTGGTCAC
>JBKPSQ010000130.1:0-6440 GCA_046735075.1 Pseudomonadota bacterium | reverse complement strand
GCTCTGGGGCCGTCGCGCGCTATTGTCTCGAGGGTGTCAGCGAGTGCGGGGTTGGTAAGCTTGTAACCGGTGGGCCGCGGCCGCCCCTGCGCGTCGAAGAAATAGGCGCGGGCCTCGGGCGCGAAGCTTTCTGGGCCAGTCTCGGCGAGCACCTTAGCGAGCCGCGGCGAGATGGGGAAGCCGTCGCGGGCAAGAGTGATGGCCGGTTGGAACAGGTCCGCCCAAGGAAGCTTGCCATACTTATCGTGAGCGAGCTTGAGTGCGGCGAGTGCACCGGGTGTCCCGACCGATAGCCCGCTGGCCATGACGGCATCGCGTGGAAGGGGCTTCCCATCTGGTCCCAGAAAAAGCCCGGGCGTGGCGGCCGCCGGCGCTGTTTCGCGCCCATCGAAGCCCGCGAGCTGCTTCGCCGCTTGGTCCCAATAAAGGATGAAGGCGCCGCCGCCCACGCCCGAGGATTGCGGCTCGACGAGATTGAGCACCATCTGGGTGGCGATCGCTGCATCCGCTGCGCTGCCGCCTTTGCGCAACATGGCGAGTCCAGCCTCCGCCGCGAGCGGATGCGCGGCGACCACCATGTGTCGCTTCGCTGTGACTAGCGGCTTCGGTGTAAAGCCGCTGGCAGGCTCGGGCTGCTCGAAGGCGCCGCTTGGCGCTGCGCCGAAGGTAAGGACGTACGCAAGCGCGCCGGCGATAAGTAACGTATTGCGGGTCATGGCCGGCAGCATAGCGACTTTCGCTTGGCTGACCACTCACTCCTTTGCGACTAATGGAAGTCGCGGGACCGCGGGATGATGCGCTCATTACGCGGATGGCGGCGCGGGTTCCAACGCGGATGCCCGCGTTCTCGCTTGCGCTCGCGAGGATCCTCGCCGCCGGCATGCTTGACGTGATCGCCATGGGCGATGGGGAGAGGAAGCTCGTCAGTCTTTTGACGCCAAGATCCAGGCTCGGGCCGGCGAATCTCGTCGGCGTTGGCGAGGGAGATGCTCAAACTCTCGCCATCCTCGGTGAGGAGATGGAGCCAGTCGCTGCGATCCTCGAGCCGTTCTGCGACGACATGGATAATATCCTCGTGGCGCTGCACGCGGCCATGCACCACCACCAGCCGTGCGCCCATTACCACCTTGCGCTCGCGCTCGAGCACCTTGGGCCAGATCACCGAGTTGGCGACGCCGGTCTCATCCTCGATGGTCATGAATACTACGCCTTGCGCGGAGCCCGGGCGCTGGCGCACCAGCACGACCCCTGCGACGCTCACGCGCGCGCCATCGCGAACCTGCTTGAGACCGGCACAAGAGAGAATACGCGATGCAGCAACGCGTGCGCGCAGGAAGCTCATGGGATGGGCTTTGAGCGAAAGGCGAAGCGTGCGGTAGTCGTTCACCACATGCTCTGACAGCGGCATCACGGGCAGTGCCACCTTCTCCTCGTCTCCAGCCTCGGCAGTGACAGCATGGTCGAACAGAGGCAGCGGACTCTCTTTCGGAAGCCCGTGCACCTCCCACAGCGCCTGACGACGGTCGAGGCCGAGTGAACGGAAAGCATCGGCTGCGGCGAGCTTCTCGATGCTTCCGCGGAAAATACCGCTTCGCCGCCACAAATCCCGGATGTCTCTGAATCTCTCGTTCTCTTTCTTCGTATCACGCCTGGTCAAGCCAGGCGATGACGGTAAAGGAGGACAGAAAAGATGAGGATTGAGCTCGGCGGGGATGCCGTCGCGCACAGAGACGAAGCGCTGCACCTCAGCCTCGCGCAAGCCGTCGATCTGGCGCAGTCCAAGACGCAGCGCAAAAGTGCCGCCATTCACTTCCTCAAGTGTGCAGTCCCATAGGCTGTGGTTGACGTCCGGGGGGCGCGCCTCAACGTCATGGGCACGCGCGCAAGCCACGATCTGCGCCGGAGCATAGAAGCCCATCGGCTGGGAGTTGAGCAGGGCCGCGGCAAACACCGTAGGGTAATGGCATTTGATCCAGGCTGAGACATAGACGAGATGGGCGAAGCTCGCGGCGTGGCTCTCGGGAAAACCGTATTCGCCAAAACCCTTGATCTGGTTGAAACAACGTTCGGCGAACTCTGACGGATAGCCCCGCTCCGTCATGCGACCGATCATCTTTTCTCTGAGGCGGTCAATTGTGCCGCGACGGCGGAACGTCGCCATGGCACGGCGGAGCTCGTTCGCCTCCTCACTTGAGAATTTCGCCGCCACCATGGCGAGCCGCATGGCCTGTTCCTGGAACAGTGGCACGCCCATGGTCTTGCCGAGCACTTGGCGAAGCTCGTCCGGCGGACCATGATCTGGGTGAGGCTCCGGAAATTCGACTCGCTCGTCGCCGCAGCGGCGGCGCAAGTAGGGGTGGACCATGTCGCCCTGAATGGGGCCGGGGCGGACGATGGCGACCTCGATGACGAGGTCGTAGAAGCGGCGGGGCTTCAGTCGCGGCAGCATGTTCATCTGCGCCCGGCTTTCGACCTGGAACACGCCGATCGAGTCGGCCTTGCACAGCATGTCGTAGACGGCTGGATCGTCGGGCGGCACCGTGCCGAGGCTGATGTCTTTGCCGTAATGCTCACGCAAGAAAGCAAAGGCCTTGCGGATGCAGGTGAGCATGCCAAGGCCGAGCACATCGACCTTCAGCAGCCCGAGCGCGTCGAGGTCATCCTTGTCCCATTCGATGACGGTGCGGTCTTCCATGGCGGCATTCCCGATCGGCACCGTCTCGCAGAGAAGCCCGCGCGTCAGCACGAAACCGCCGACATGCTGAGAGAGATGGCGCGGGAAACCGATCAGCTCATGCGTGAGCTCAAGACAGCGGGCAAGCAGCGGATCCGAAGGATCGAGCCCTGCCTGCCGCACATATTCCTCGGGTAGGCTCGAATTGCTCAAGCCCCAGATGGTGGTGGCGAGCGCAGCAACTGTATCCTCGGAAAGTCCGAGCGCCTTACCGACCTCGCGCACAGCAAGGCGTCCGCGATAGCAGATTACGGTGGCGGCGAGGCCCGCGCGGTCGCGGCCGTAGCGCGCATAGATATATTGGATCACCTCCTCACGCCGCTCATGCTCGAAATCGACGTCAATGTCGGGCGGCTCTTTCCGTTCGGGGGAGATGAAGCGCTCGAACAGGAGGTCGATCTCGGCCGGATCGACATTGGTGATGGCTAGGCAATAGCAGACGGCGGAATTGGCAGCCGAGCCGCGACCTTGGCAGAGGATGCCGGCTTCCCGCGCGTAATGCACGATGTCGTGCACGGTGAGGAAATAGCGCGCGTAGTCGAGCTCGGCGATCAGCGCGAGCTCCTTCTTCAAGATCGTGCGCACGTGGTCGGGGATGCCGTTCGGATAGCGCCAGGCGGCGCGGGTCCAAGTGAGATCCTCCAGATGCGATTGAGGCGTCTTGCCCTCGGGCACCGGTTCATCGGGATATTCGTATTTGAGCTCGTCTAGGGAGAAGGTGCAGGATTCAGCGATCTCGATAGTTCGGGCGAGCGCGTCTTCATGACCGGTGAAAAGCCGCGCCATATCGGGCGCGGTTTTCAGGTGCCGCTCGGCGTTGGCCTCAAGGCGGAGACCAGCTTCGGCGACGGTGCATTTCTCGCGGATTGCGGTAAGCACATCCTGCAAGGCGCGCTGATGGGGGACGTGGTAGAGCACGCCATTAGTGGCGACGAGGGCAGTCCCAGTTCTTTGCCCAAGCTCCGCAAGCGCCGCGATGCGGGCGCGATCATCACCCCGATAAGAGTGCCGCGCCGCCAGATAGAGGCGCGTTTGCGACCCAAGTGTCTCCCGGATGCGCCTCAGCTTCGGCTCGAAACTTGCCGCCCTTTCTTCAGCCGGTGGCAAAACGATGAAAATAAGTCCGGCGGCGTGAGCGGCGACATCGTCGAGATGAAGGATGCACTCGCCCTTCTCGGCGCGACGTTGGCCGAGCGTGAGAAGCCGGCATAACCTGCCATAGGCGGCGCGATCGCGCGGATAAGCGAGCAGGCTCGGAGCGTCTTTAAGATCGAGACGCACGCCGACGATGAACTTTATTCCTCCGATCTCCTTGGCGGCGAGATGAGCGCGCACCACGCCGGCGAGTGTGTTGCGGTCGGTGACGGCAATCGCCTCTAACCCGAGTAGCTTTGCCGTTGCCACCAGCTCTTCGGGGTGCGAACCGCCGCGCAGGAATGAGAAATTGGTAGTGACGTCGAGCTCGGCGTAGTGGGGCGATGCCGAGGCCATTACCCGTAGACCCCGTGCAGATACCAGGAGGGCACTCCAAGCCCGCTCTCCTGATAGAGCCCGTCGCGGAAGATCCAGTAACGGTGCCCGTCCTCATCCTCGATGCGGTAGTAATCTCGCGGCCTCGCGTGCGCTTTTTCCTTGCGTGGAGGTGAGGCTTTAAGTGCGCGCCACCATTCGGGCGCGACGCGCTCAGGCCCCTCTGCTTTGACCACCCGGCGCATCACGTGTCGCCAGGTGAAGCGCGCCGGAGGTCCTTCGGGAATCTCGGCAATCACCGAAACAGGCTCAGGCTTTGGAAAAAGCAGTGGCGGGCGCGGCGGTTTGGTAGGGCCTTGCTCGGGCCAAAATGATGGGCCGGCAAAAGCGCTGCGCAAAGTTTGCGCCAATTCGGGAATATGGCTTGCCTTGGGCACGAGTCGGCGCACGGCACGGCTGCCCAGGCGATTGGCAAGGCAATCGATCAAAGATTCTGATTCCGCTTCCCCCTCGCTCTCGGCGAGCGTGGTTTGGGCCGGCGCTAGTCTGTCGGTAGCAAGTGCCGCCAACGACATCAGGTCGACGCCGAAGCCAACGTCGATCGTTTCGATCTTGTCCTTGAGCAGACGCAAGAGATGCTCTGGCTTGCGCGAGGGTGCGCTCAAGCCAACCTCGATCACGGTGGACGAGCCGTCGGCGCGGCAGACCCACAGTGCTATGCGCCGAGCGCCTCGCTCAGCGCTCGCCAAGGTGAGGCAAAGTTCTGCGGCGAGATGGGCAAGCGCACCAGCAACGGCGTCATGGCTGACGAGAGGTTCAGGGAAGGGGAGTCGCGCCACGAAATCCGGCGCGGGACGAAGGGGAATACGCGGCTCCTCGCGAAGCCCAAGGGCCTGATCAAGGCGGAGCAGGATGGCTTCTGCCACATCTTTGGAGTGGAATCGCCGCTCCAGGCTCGAGCGCGGCAGATCGTAGAGCTGGCCGATGCGCTTCAATCCAAGCCGCCGCAAGAGCAATGCGATCTCAGGTTCAATCCGCAAAGCCTCGACAGGAAGAGAGCGAAGCGCATCGCCGATCTTTCCGTGAGGCACGATGAGGGGGGAACTCGGCGCGTAGCGGGCAAGCGCATGAGCCCCTCCTAAAGTCTCGGCAATAGCAAGCCGCGCACTGAAGCCAGCGCGTGCAAGTCGCGTCGTCATATCGGCAAAAAGCGCTTCCTCGCCGCCGAAGAGATGCGGCACGCCGGTGACATCGAGCCAAAGCCCGTCATCGCCATCTCTGTTGAGCATCGGACTGTAACGGGCAGAGGCCCAGCGCGCGAGCGCGAGCAACACAGCCGTGTCCTTCTTGGGGGCCGCAGGCGCAGTCAGGAGATGCGGGCAGATGGCTCTCGCATCGGCAAGGCCGAAACCTTCGCCAAGACCTTCATTGAGACTTGCTGCATTGACGGCGGTGAGAACAAGTCCGCGCTCTTCGCTACCGACAAGGGCGAACGGCCGGTCATCCGGTAACGGCGCTTCGTCCTTTTCCGTTCTCTCTCGCTTCAGCCGCTCGATCGGAAGATGCGGCAGGAAGACGGACACGTAACGACTCATGACTGAACTCCACGATAAAGCTTCTCCCACCTGCTTCGCCCCGGCAGCGCTCAAGCGTGAGATGCCAGGAGGCAGGACCAGGCGCATTGGCATCGAAGGGGGCAGTCGCGCTCCTTTTGGCAGCGATGTGCCAGCGGGTGAGCGTCCCCGGCAAGCCTGTTTGCTGATGGCTCGACAGCAACAGGCATGGCGTGCTCGAGGCTTGCGCGGCTAAGCCAAGGCGACGTGTGACGAGCGGCGCTTTGATCTCGATCTGCGCGAGCGCGGCGATGAGCGCGCGGCTCTTCAGCCCCTCTTCAAGCGCCCAGGCTGCATCTTGCGCCGTCCGCGCCTCGACGATGAGAAAGCGCGAAGGATCTAGGCCAAGCGGGCAAAATCCAGGCCCGTAAGGCCGGCCCCATTCGCGCGCGGCATCTTTGGTGAGGCACCACAAAATGAGGTTTCGTCGCTTGGCCTTGGTTGCGGCTTCAGTGACTGCCGCAAGGCCAAAGGTAAGCGCGGCAGGATAATCGCGATAAGAGGCCGCCTTAATCTCATGGACCCCGCCTTGCCTGAGCTTGGCGAGTGGTAACTCCCTCCCCCTGAAAGGGGGAGGGTTGGGGAGGGGGTCACGCTTCCGCAAGACGGCAATGCGACCCCCA
>JBKPSQ010000129.1:0-11967 GCA_046735075.1 Pseudomonadota bacterium | reverse complement strand
AATGACGCGGCCGTCACCATTGCCGAAAACCTGGCCGGCACCGAGGAGAACTTCGCACGGGTGATGACCGATACGGCACGACGCATTGGCATGAACGCCACCACCTTCCGCAACGCCTCAGGGCTTCCAAATGAAGACCAGATCACCACGGCGCGTGACATGGCGACGCTCGCCGCCCACCTCATTCACGACTACCCGGAATATTACGAGGTGTTCGAGACGCGCTATTTCAGCTTCAATGGCCGCAAGTATCGCAATCACAATAAGCTGTTGTTCGGCTACAAGGGCTGTGACGGCATCAAGACCGGCTACACCCACGCAAGCGGATTCAATCTGACTGCCTCGGTGCATCGCGGCAATAAGCATCTTGTCGCCGTGGTGCTGGGGGGCAAGACCGGCGCTCAACGCGACGCCGCAATGCGGTCGCTTCTTGACCGGCATTTCGCCAAGGCCACCGACACAAAGCCTACACCTGCCCAATTGCTTGCTTCAGTCGTGCCGGCGCCCTCGCCGCCGGCTGTGCAAAAACCGGCCTATACGCTCGCGCCGCCCACACCTGCACCCTCTGCGCCGGCTGCCGGGGCTACCATTGATACTCCCGCTGATACAACCACCGACACCGAAGAGGGCGATACCAGCGAACCGGCAGAGCCCATCAAGGCGAGCCTCACCACAACCGAGCCCGCGCCTAAGCCCACGGTCAAGCCCGGCAAATATCAGGGCGCTTTCCAGGTCCAAGTCGGCGCCTTCATGTCGGAAACAGAAGCCGAGAACCGGCTCGGCATGGTGCAGCAGCGGGCATCGGACCTACTCGAGGGCCATATGCCCTTCACCACTTCCTTCACGAAGGACGACGAGGAGTGGTATCGGGCTCGATTCGCCGGATTCACCCGAGAAGGCGCGCAAGCGGCTTGCGCTGCACTCAAGAAGATGTCGCTCGATTGCGCGGTGATGAAGGCCGAATAGCATCGGCCGGCTTCGCTATCACTGGCCGAGCAGGACTTCCTTGGCTTCGTTGATGCGAGCCGCGAGGTAAGTCGATCCGCCTTGATCGGGGTGCATCTTCATCATCAACTTGCGGTGTGCCTGCTTGATTTCCTCCTCGCTTGCGGTCTTTTTGACGCCAAGCACGGCGTACGCTTCTTCCACACTCATGCGATTAGGCCTCGCTCGGCCGCGTGGCGCCCCCGTATGCTCACCCTCGGCGAAGCCGCGCGGCTGCCACTCATCCGCTGAGGCTTGCTCGCGCCAATTGGGCAAGCGCCAATCGAGATAGGCTTCCATCAACGCTGCCTCCCGCGCCCCGGCGGAATGCAGTTCAGCAAGCAGCTCCATCGCTTCGCGGTCACTAAGGGACGACAGAGCTCTCCCCGCGAAGCGGCCTGACAAAGACCTGCCATCCATATGCCCGCTGTCGTGATCGAGCTGCATTTCCAGCTTGTCGGTGCGGACTTGCGATTTCTGCCCGGGAGATTTCTGCGCCGAGCCGAAGGGGCGGCCACTGAACCCGAGCACGTTTCTGCCGCCTACGAGCGCAAGCCCGAACACAGCGAGCGGAATGGCGATGGGCAGCGCGCCGCGCATGAGAAGAAAGCCGGCAACTGCAAGTGCGGCAACGCCTCCGGTCTTGCGGATCACCGTGGCAAGCCTGCGCGGGTCGACCCGTACAAGGAAGCGACCTCCGATGAGGAGAAGCAGAAGGATCGCACAACCGGCAAGAAAGTATGCCATCGCCAAGTGCCGTTTAGCCGAGCTGCTCGAGCAGACGGAGCGCCGCGCCGCTTCTGGTCTTGTCGCTGAAGTTCTGCAGCGCCTTCCGGCCGCCGCTGGCGTAGACGGCGACCGCGGTCAGAAGCTCGCGGAGTTGACGGGCAGAGCCCTCATCGAACGGGACATAAGCGCCGCGCGACAGTCGCGCGATCTCCTTGAAGGCGCGCGCAGCCTTGGCGTCGCGACCCTCATGGAAAATGAAGACAGGTACCTTCACCAATCCAAGTTCGCCGGCAAGCCGAGCGAGCTGATCGACGTCCTCCTCCATGCAATCGCCGACATAGACAAGCGCATTGATCTTTGTTTTCTCAGCCTCGCGACGCGCGTGGCTCAGCACTTTGGCGATCTGGGTCAGGCCGCCTTCGCAAGAGACCTTGCGCATCAGCCTGGCGAGCGCGTCGGGATCGCAGACCCATTTCGAGGCTTGGCATTCGCTGAAACCACGGAAATACACGAGCTGGACGTCAAGACCGCCTACCGTCTTCACCGCGGCGAACATGTCCGACTGGAGATCCAGCGCGAGGTCCCAAGACGGCTGCCGGCTCATGGTCGCATCCATAGCGAAGATCAGCCTGCCGCGGCCCTCATCTCGGGGCTTGAGAGTCTTGACCTGCTCGAGAAAGGCATCGACTTCCGAGCGCGTCGAGCGGGTTTGCGTGACATCGGTTTTCTTGATGGCAGCCGGGGCTTTAGGCTCGGCCATGGCTCGTCTCCGCAGGGCACCTGGCCCCGCGCGCTATAGATGGACCCTTAAGCCCCACTGGACAATGCCTTAGCGGGCTCAACCCTCGTCGAAGCCGGCGGCGAGAAGGCTCGCATTGCCGCCAGAGGCCGTGAGGTCCGTCGAGCGCACCCGCTCGACGGCAAAGGCTTGCAGATAATGCGGGCCGCCGGCCTTGGGACCGGTGCCAGAGAGTCCTTCTCCGCCAAAAGGCTGCACCCCAACGACGGCGCCGATCTGGTTGCGGTTCACATACATATTGCCGACCGTGACGCGGGCAGCGACGAAGTCCGCCGTGGCTTTGATGCGGCTATGCAGACCGAGGGTGAGGCCATAGCCGGTGCCATTAATCGCGTCGCAGACGTCTGCCAGGCGATCGCCGGCAAATCGCACCACGTGGAGGATGGGCCCAAATACCTCGTGTTTCAGCATGCTAATCGAGGGGATTTCGTAGATCGCGGGCGAGACATAGGTGCCGTGAGCGTGCTCGTCGCTCAAAGGCACATCGAGCAGCTCGTGTGCCTCCGCGCGCATCTTGGCCTTATGTGCTTCGAGCGCAGTGCGTGCGTCCTCGTCGATGACTGGCCCGACATCAGTCGCATAATCGAGCGGATCACCGATTTTGAGTTCGCGCGCAGCTCCGAGCAGCATGTCCAGGGTGTGGGCAGCGATGTCCTCTTGCAGGAAAAGCACACGCAGCGCCGAGCAGCGCTGCCCGGCGCTGTCAAAGGCGGAGGTAAGCGCATCGTCGACGACCTGCTCGGCGAGCGCAGAGGAATCCACAATCATGGCATTGAGGCCGCCAGTCTCAGCGATCAGCTTCACGATCGGACCATCACGAGCGGCAAGGGCGCGGTTGATGGCGATACCAGTCTCGGTGCCACCGGTGAAGGCTATGCCGTCCACACGCAGGTCGCCAACGAGTGCCGCGCCCACCACTTCCCCGCGCCCAGGCAGGAGATGCAGCACGTCGTGCGGAACGCCCGCTTTATGCATGAGGCGCACGGCCCGTGCTGCCGTGAGCGGCGTCTGCTCGGCGGGCTTCGCCAGTACCGCATTGCCTGCGGCGAGCGCGCCAGCGATCTGCCCCGTGAAGATCGCGAGCGGGAAATTCCAGGGCGAGATGCAGGCGAACACACCCAGACCGTGCAGCGACAACTCGTTTTGCTCGCCGGTCGGACCCCTGAGAAGTTGCGGCTCAGCAAATTGCCGGCGCGCTTCCGCCGCCGAATAACGCAGATGATCGACCGCCTCGCGCACGTCGCCTTGAGCAGTTGGCAGCGTCTTCCCAGCCTCCCGCACCATCAGCGCCATGAGTCCGGCGCGGTCAGCTTCGAACAGGTCGGCGGCGCGGTCGAGGATCATGGCTCGCGCCTCCCCTCCGGTCCTATCCCAATCGTCGCTCGCCGCTTTAGCGTTAGCCAACGCCTTGTCGATGGCTTCGGGGCCAGCGCGGCGGCAGGTGCCGACCACGACACTGCGGTCCTGTGGCGAGGTCACCCAGGTGACGTCGCCTCCCTGCTCGATCTCCTCGCCGGCAACGATGGGATTGGCTATCGCCGGACGCGCCAGCGCTTCCTTGATGGAAGCGACAAGCGGCTCGCGTACCGCATTGTCCCACAAAGGAAGCCCGTGGCTGTTACGGCGCTCAGGGAGATAAAGGTCGGGCGGAATTGGAATTTGCGGGTTAGCTTTCTTCGGTAGCGCTGCGGCCTTCTCCACCGGATCGGCGACGATGGCGGTAATCGGCGCCTGATCGTCGGCGAGCCGATTGACGAAGGAGGTATTCGCGCCATTCTCAAGAAGCCGCCGGACGAGATAGGCAAGCAGGTCCCTGTGACCTCCGACCGGCGCATAGATACGACAGGGCTTGGCAAGCGATTCCGGATGCACCACCTCCCGGTGCAGCGCCTCGCCCATGCCGTAAAGCCGCTGGAACTCGTAGGGCCGATTTCCTGCAAGCGCCACGATCGCTGCGATGGTGTGAGCATTATGCGTGGCGAATTGGGGATAGAAGCAGTCGGGCCGGGCTAGCAACGCCCGCGCAGCGGCGAGATAAGAAATGTCAGTGTTCACCTTGCGCGTGAAGACGGGATAGCCGGCAAGACTCTGCTTCTGCGCCCACTCGATCTCGCTGTCCCAATAGGCACCCTTGACTAGGCGCACCGAGATGCGCCGCCCTGTCGCGCGCGCGGCATCAGCCAACCACTCGATCAGCGGTAATGCCCGCTTGCTATAGGCCTGCACGGCAAGCCCAAGCCCATTCCAGCCGGCGAGCGCCGGGTCGGTGAGAAGCGGTTCGGTCAAGCTAAGGGAAAGGTCGAACCTGTCGGCCTCCTCGGCATCGATGCAAAGCGGCAGCCACGCCTCGCGCGCCGCTCGCGCAAGCTCAAGCAGTCGTGGCACAAGCTCTTCCTGCAAGCGTTCTTCTTGCGAGGGTTGGTAGCGCGGATGGAGCGCCGAGAGCTTGACGGAGAGGCCTGGGCGCATTTGCAGCTCTTCTTCGGTTCGTCCCTTTGACTTCCCGACCCAGGCGGCGATAGCCGCAATCGCGTCGCTGTAACGCTTGGTATATCGCGCCGCGTCTTCCTGTGTGCGCGCGGCCTCGCCCAGCATGTCGAAGGAGAAGCGATAGCCCTGCTCCCTCTCGCCCTCGGCATTGGCAAGCGCTTCTTCGATCGTCTGCCCCAGCACGAATTGGCGGCCGAGAATGCGCATCGCCTGGCGCAGCGCCTGGCGGATCACCGGCTCCCCGCTTCGCGCAATCATCCGCTGGACGAGACCCGCGGTATCGCTCCGCTTGTTTTCGCCCCAGTCGACGATTCGGCCTGTGAGCATCAGCCCCCAGGTTGAAGCATTGACAAGGAGGGAGTCGGAATGGCCGAGATGCCGCCCCCAATCGCCTGAGCCGATCGTCCCGGCAATGAGCCGATCGGCGGTGTCGGCATCGGGGATGCGGAGCAGAGCCTCGGCGAGGCAGAGCAGCAGAACCCCCTCCTCGCTGGACAGCCCATATTCATGCAGGAACGAGTCAATCCCACCTTGTTCTTGCCTGCCGTCGCGCGCAGCCCTGACCAGATCGCTGGCGAGTAGCTCGATCCGGCAGCGCTCTTCCTCGGTGAAGCGCGCCTGCGCGATGAGGCTCTCGACCAGGGGATCTTCCTTGGCAAGCAGCGCGTCGCTGATCGCTTGCCGGCTTGGCAGCGAAAGTGGTGCGGCAATGTCGCGTTTTGGCTCGCCCATGGTCCAAGTCTAGTCCTTTGCCCCTCGCCCAACTATTGCGCTCTTGTTATGGTCGCCGCCCTTGGGGAGCCCGCGCCATGCCGACTGGCCTAACCACCGTCCGTACCGTCGCCGATTTGCGGGCGCACCTTGCCCCATGGCGCAAGGCAGACGAGAGCATCGCGCTCGTGCCGACGATGGGCGCACTCCATGCCGGCCACCTCTCGCTAGTAACGCTCGCCAAGAGCAAGGCAGACCGGGTTGTGATCTCCATCTTCGTGAACCCGATCCAATTCGGCCCGCGTGAGGACTTTAAGACCTACCCACGCGACGAGGCGGGAGACATCGAGAAGCTTCGCGCAGCTGGAGATCTCGTGTTCGCCCCAAACTCCGCCGAGATGTATCCCACCGGCTTCGCCACCAAAGTGAGTGTAGGGGACCTCACCGAAGATCTTTGCGGCGCAAACCGGCCCAATCATTTCGACGGTGTCGCCACGGTGGTGACCAAGCTGTTGCTGCAATGCGCGCCCGACATGGCGATCTTCGGCGAGAAGGACTATCAGCAGCTGCTCGTGATCAGGCACCTCGTGCGCGACCTCAACATCCCGGTCGAGATCCTGGGCGGCGAGATCGTGCGCGAGGAGGACGGCCTCGCCCTGTCTTCGCGCAACGCCTACCTGTCGCCCGCCGAGCGCAAAACTGCGCCACGGCTGCATCAAATTATTTCGGAGGTGGCGGTGGCATTGGCGCGGGGTGAAGGAGCCGATGCTGCCTGCGTCGCCGGGCGTTTCAAGCTCGAAGCGGCCGGTTTTCGCGTCGATTATGTCGCCATACGCGATCCCGACACGCTGAAGCCGCTGTCAGGCCCGGTGAAGCGTGCGCGGGTGCTGGTCGCCGCCTATCTCGGCAAGACCAGGTTGATCGACAACGTTCCGGTGCCGCCTACCAATCGATGAGCCGGAGCTCGCGTAGCTCCTCGCGCATTCCGCGAGGTATGTCTTCGACGGCAGCATCGAAGACACCAGCGTCCTTTGGTGCGTCAGCCATTTCCAGGTAACGCCATCCCTGGAAGGCGCGGCGCGGATGGGCTCTCGTCGCCACAAGCTCCTGGTCGAGCACGATGCCGCAACAGGCGGTGCCATCCTCTTTCATGTCCGGGCGAAGATCGAGCACCCTCTGGCGCACCAGCACGAAGCCCTTGATCACCCAGTAGAGCGAGCCGTCGCCGAGCACGTCGGCGCGTCGGCGCGGAGTTTGCAAAGTGCGGTGACAGAGTTCGGGCGTCTTGCGTGCACGCTTCAAACGCTTGAGCCGCTCCGCCTGCCATACGGCAAGCTCCTCGACTGTGTCGCAGCCCACGCAAAGCTTGATGAGATGCACCGTCATCGCCAGCTCAATGCGCCATGAATAAGGGAACAGTCGCTTCTTCGAGCATGGTCAGCGTAACCCCGCCAAGAATGAACTGCCGCCAACGCGAGTGATGGAAGGCGCCCATGACGATCATGTCGGCCTTAAGCTCCTTGGCTCTGGCAAGAAGCAACTTGCCGATATCGCCGCCGCCTAACTCGAGACGCACCACTTCGGCGGCAACACCGTGACGCTTTAGATGCTTCACCATGTCCCCTACAGGAGGCTCGCCATCCTCACCGGGATCGGGCGGAACGCCAACCAGCAATACCACCCGCTCTGCCTGCTTCAGAAAGATGAGGGCATCGTTGCAGGCACGCGCCGCTTGCGGGCTGCCATCCCAGGCCACAGCGATGGTTCGGGGCCGCACAACTGCAGCGGCCGCCGGCACGATAATGACTGGCCGTCCCGAAGCGAATAGGCAGCGCTCGACCAGCGCATATTGGCCAATCAGCGGATCGCCGTGACGGGGCTGACCGAGCACTGTGACGTCGGCATGACAGGCGCAACTAGCAAAGTCGCGGGGGAATTCATCGCTGGCCCCCTGCATCAGCCTTATCTCCACACTCACTCCTTGGGTTTCGCAGTGTTCTTTGCAGGCGTGAAGCGCGGTCTGTCCTTGGGACTTCACGCTTTGCAGAACCTCGCTCATGTCAGCGAAGCCAGCGTCGGCTCCGTATAGAGGAAGGAGCGCAGTCGGGGCGAAGCCGATGCCAGTGAGATGAGCGCCGTGATCCTTGGCGAGCGCCGCAGCGAACTCGATGCGCGGCTTTGTCGTATCTGCGCCGTCCACGTAAACGATAATGTCGTTAAGAGACATGGCCCATACTCTGCACCATGATAGCGAAGCAACCCACCTGCCCGATGCGACAATCACGAGGCGCTGACGGCGCCGTGAAGGCGATTGAACCAGCATGCACACAGGTTTGAGAAGGAGTGACGCAGGTCATTCTTGAAGGAGCGCTATAGCTTGCTTGGCGGGTCTCCGCCACGAATGCCTAGAACTCATGCACAAGGAGAGGAAGATGAAGCTCACCAACAAGTCGGGTGCTAAAATGGCCATGACGGCCGCTGTTCTGCTCGTCTCGGGTGCAACCCTGATCGGCGCGGCCATGGCCGAGACGGTGAAGGGGCGCTGCTTCGGCGTCAATGGCTGTAAAGGCCAAGGCAACTGCAAGAGTGCCAAGAATGACTGCAAGGGCAAGAATGCCTGCAAGGGCCAGGGCTGGCTCGAGATGCTCCAGACCGACTGCAGCGGCGCTGGCGGCCAGTGGGAATCCATCTAGGTCCTTTGATTTTTTGACTGCCGGGAGCCGGCCGTCGCCGGCTCCCATTCTAATCCATGGAGCCGAGCATGAACCAGGAGAAGCCGCCCTTCCTTGGCTTTGGCCTAGGCCTAAGGCCTCAGCACTACCAGGAGATCCTCGACGGCTTTCCAGCTATCGACTGGTTCGAGATCATCTCTGAGAACTACATGATCCCGGGCGGGCAGCCTTTGCGCATGCTCGACCGCATCGCCGAGCGCTATCCGTTGGTGATGACCGGCGTCTCGCTCTCCATCGCATCGACCGCGCCTCTCGACCTCGAGTATCTCGGCGCTCTGAAGGCGCTTGCCGAGCGCGTCGAGCCGAAATGGATCTCTGACCATCTATGCTGGACGGGCGTGCACGGCGTGAACCTGCACGACCTTTTGCCCATCCCGTACACCGAGGAAGCTTTGAACCATGTGGTCGAGCGCGTCGGCCAAGTGCAGGATTTTCTAGGCCGCCGGCTCACGCTCGAGAATGTCTCGAGCTACGTCACTTTTGGCCAGTCGGAGATGACCGAGTGGGAGTTTGTCAGCGAGGTGGCGCGGCGCGCCGATTGTTGGCTCCTGTTCGACGTCAACAACGTCTATGTCAGCGCTTTCAACCACGGCTTCTCCACTGATGAGTTCCTCCATGGCGTGCCACGCGACCGTGTGATGCAGTTCCATGTGGCAGGTCATAGCCATGAAGAAAGTCATATCATCGATACGCACGACCACCCGGTGTGCGACGAGGTGTGGGACTTTTACCGCGAGGCGGTCGCCCATTTCGGTCCCGTGTCGACCATGATCGAGCGCGACGACAACATCCCGCCGCTGGCCGAGCTGGTCGCAGAGCTCGACCATGCGCGGTCGATCGCAGGCGAGGTGCTTGGCAGCAGAGCGTCTCCATCGGCGCACCTCGAAGCTGCGGAATGAAAAGCCTCAAAGAGCTGCAAGACGAATTTCAGCGCGGCATTCTTGCCGGCGACGACACGATCCTCGCCGAGGTCAACGATAGCGCCAAGGAACAGCGCAGCGTCCTGTTCGGCGTCTATCGCAACGCATACGTGGCGAGGCTCGCCGAAATCCTGGGGGAGGATTACGAGCAGGTGCACGCTTATCTCGGCGACCAGGGTTTCGCCAGGTTGGTCAAGGCTTATATTGCGGCCAATCCATCCGACCAGAGAAGCGCGCGCTGGTTCGGACGACACCTTCCCGCATACGTCAGGAGCAGCGCGGCTTACACCGAGCATCCAGAAGTGGCGGAACTTGCCGAACTAGAGAAAGCCCTCGCCGATGCCTTCGACGGTGCTGACGCGAAGCCCGTTGCCCTTGCCGATCTTGCTCAGCTTGATCCTGAGGTCTGGCCGCGCCTCATCTTTCAGCCTGTTCCGACGGCGGCGAGGCTCACTTTCATGACCAACGCTGCCGAAATCTGGACCGCGCTCAAGAACGAAAGCGCTCCGCCGAAGCCGGTGCCGCTTGCTGAGCCGCAAGCGGTTCTCGTCTGGCGACAAGACTTCATGGCGCGCTTCAGGGCGGTTCCCATCGAGGAAGCGATGATGTGGGACGAGGCAGTCAAAGGCGTACGCTTCGGCGTGTTATGCGAAATGATCGCGACGTTCGCTGGAGAGAACGAGGCCGAGCTTCGCGCCGCCTCCTACCTCAAGGGTTGGGTCGACACGGGGATGCTGGCGGGTTTTCGGCTCCAGTAGCGCCGGGGCGCGCGAGATCGCAGCCTGCGGCCGCAGCGAGGTGCGGTGCCGGGAACAGAGCGTCGCTCCTGCCTCTAAGCCAATAAGCAAGGAGCCCGGCCCATTCGCGCGCTGCGACATCGACGCGGCGGAGTCCTTCCGAAACCTTATCGAAGGGCCGCCCCAGGTCCGCCTTGCCACGCGTGCGATAATCGACAGGCCACGGTTCGACCTCGAAGCCCGCCTTGCGGAAGGCGCCGATCGCGCGCGGCATGTGGTGGGCCGAGGTAATCAGGACCCATCTCGTACCAGGGCCGAGATCGCCCTGCTTGGTTAGTTCGTCCTTGAGAAGAACCGCGTTCTCGTAAGTGTCGCGCGCTTTGGCCTCTAGTATCAGCCGGTTCGGTGCGACACCCATTGCGGTAAGGAGAGTCTCCGCCCCTTCCGCCTCACTGCCAGACTTGTAAAGGATGCCTGCGTCACCGCCCGTGAATGCAATCTTCGCACTGGGGAAGCGCCGCGCCAGGATGGCCCCCTCGATAATTCGCTCCGCTGCCTCGTTCACCGTAGGCGCATGACGCGCTGTGCCAACCAGCCTGTCCTCGACACCGCCAAGAATGATGAATCCCGTGGGAGCCGGCGGGTTATCGAGATCGGTCCGTGGGAAACGGTCCTCGAGCGGCAGGATCAAGACATTCCCGAGTGGTGAAAGGCCCGCCAGCAAAAGGAGGATCGCGCCGATCGTCACAAAGCGCCTCCCCCAACGCGCCCAACCAGTCCAAATGAGAATGGCGCCATAGCCGATGAGGAGCGCGATCAGGGTGGATGGCTGCAGCAGGAACCACAGCCCTTTGGCGAGATAGAAGAACATGCGTGCAAGCCCCCCGGCCCTAGCGTAACCAAATAGCAGCTAGGCCGAGAAAGGCGAAGAAGCCGACGCAGTCTGTGCACATCGTCACAAACACGCCGGAAGCAATAGCAGGATCGAGCCGCACCGCGTAAAGCCCAAGCGGAATCAAGATTCCGGCAAGCGCAGCCACCAGCAGGTTGATGATCATGGCGGCCCCGATCACGAGGCCAAGCGTATCGCTGCCGAACCAATAGACGGCGATGGCGCCCATGATCACCGCGAACAGAAGGCCATTGAGAAGCCCGACTGCCGTTTCTTTGCCGATGACTCTCAATGCATTGATCCAGCCCAATTCGTGCGTGGCGAGAGCGCGTACCGCCACCGTCATAGTTTGCGTCCCGGCATTGCCGCCCATCGACGCCACGATAGGCATCAGGACTGCGAGCGCGACCATCTGCTGGATGGTTGCGTCAAACAGGCTGATGACCCAGGACGCAAGAATTGCTGTGCCCAAATTGACGAACAGCCAGAGGAACCGGTGCTTGGTGGTTTGCAGCACCGGGTCCGAGACCGACTCGCCGCCGACACCACCCAGTCTCAGAATGTCTTCCTGCGCTTCCTCCTGCACCACTTCGACCACATCGTCGGCGGTGATCACGCCGACCAACCGCCCGCCGTCATCGATCACAGGAGCTGAGGTGAGATTGTAGCGCTCGAACTGGCGCGCCGCTTCTTCCTGATCGGCCTTGGCCTGGATCGGATGGATTTCCCGGTCGGTAATCGACTCGATCGAGGCCGTGCGCTTGGAGCGAAGCAGGCGGTTGAGCGCGATCGAGCCGAGCAGGTGATAGGCCGGATCCACGACGAACACTTCGTAGAAGCGATCCGGGAGATCCTCGGCCTCACTCATATAGTCGATCGTCTGTCCCACCGACCAGAACGGCGGCACGGCGATGAGATCCGTCTGCATGATGCGGCCGGCAGAGTCCTCGGGATATTCGAGGCTCCGCTCGAG
>JBKPSQ010000128.1:0-9701 GCA_046735075.1 Pseudomonadota bacterium | reverse complement strand
GCTCAAGTCCATATCCACGCAGTTTTCGCGATATCTACGCTGGCGTCGTCCCGTCGGTCCCCGGAGTCTATGTCCTGAACGACGTCTATCATTACAAGATGGCTCGGCAAATGCCTTGGTGTTTAACGGCGCCGTACAGCTCGGCGTCGAGGCGGACTTCACTGCCGATTTTCTCCCGCTCACTTACGTCACCAAGTGGAAGATCCTGGGCGGCACCTACGCGTTCGGTGTGGCGCCTGCCATCATGTCAATGAACACCGACGTTGGGCTGACGCTACCGAGCTTCACCGGGCCGCTCGGCAGAACGTTCGGACCGTTCTCGGTGACCTTCGGCGATACCGAGACCAATATCGGCGATACGGGCATCACGCCGATCGTGCTCGGATGGCATAGTGGAAATTTCTTTTGGAATGCCAGCCTGTGCATTTTTGCCCCAACCGGCAAATATGACAAACGCGACCTTGCCAATACCAGCCTCAATCACTGGTCCGTCATTCCGACCGTTGCCATCACCTATTTCGATGCGAAGGCGAATTGGCAGGTCTCCGGCAGTTTCGCCTATGCCGTGAACTTCGAAAATCCCGAAACCGACTACACGAGCGGAAACCTGTTCCACTTCGACGGCTCACTCACCAAGAATTTCGGTCCGCTCGGCGTCGGCGCCGTCGCCTATGTCATGACTCAGACGACACCCGACAGCGGGCAGGGCGCAAGGTTCGGTGACTTTGAATCGCGGGTATATGGTGTAGGTCCGATCGTGACCTACACGATCGGCTCAAATCCTGTCACGGCGCTTACGGCGGTGGCCAAGTGGTACCACGAGTTTGGCGCCGAGAATACGCTAGAGGGCGACACGGTCGTCGTCTCGGCGAGCTTCAAATTCTGAGGAGAGGATTTCCACAGCAGAGTTTCGGGGACCTCGCAATGAACATTTCTCGTTTGTGTCTCACCGCTCTTGTATTCGCGATCTGGATCGGACAATCGCGGCCCGCTAACGCTGAAGCGGAGACGACCGACCTCAACAGCAGTTTTACAAAAAGTCGCGCGGTCGAAGCCGTGATCTGGGGCATGCCCGCGGTCAACACCGAGTTGATGCGGCAGGAGATGTTGAAAGCCGGCGGCAAAGTCGGTGAGATTATTTATTGGGGCAAGCCGCTCGATTGGCGGAACCAGACCCTGACGCCCAATCCCGATACGCTGTACTTCATGGGGTTTTACGACACCAAGGAGTCAGGTCCGATGGTGCTCGAAATTCCGCCGGCGGGCGACGACGGTTCTCTTAACGGCAATATTGTTACCGTCTGGCAAACCTCGCTCGAAGATGTCGGACTGCTCGGCGTCGACAAGGGGAAGGGCGCCAAGCTCCTGATCCTCCCCCCGCGGTACGCGGATAAAGTCCCTGAGGGGTACGAACCGCTAAGGTCGGACACCTTCACTGGCTACGTCCTCGTTCGCTCAAACCTCAAAAGCCATAGCGACGCCGATATCGAAAGATCCATCGCCTACGCCAAGAAGGTGAAATTCTATCCTCTGTCCCAGGCCGCGAACCCTCCCGCGACAGTGTTCACTGACGTCAAAGACGTCGAGTTCGATTCGACTATCAGATACGATCTCAGCTTCTTCGAGGCGCTCGATCGCGTCGTGCAGAGTGAACCTTGGATCGAGCGTGATCGCGTGATGATCGATCAACTCAGGTCGATCGGCATCGAGAAGGGCAAGCCGTTTTATCCCGATGCCAACACCAAGAGGGTGCTTGAACAGGCTATTGCCGATGCCCACGACCTGCTGGAGGCGAGATACGACGCAGGCTTCCCGGTCTTCTTCGAAGGTACACATTGGACACCCCCCGCCTTTCCGGAAGCAATCCGGGCGCAGTCCACCACCTACGCCGATCCCGACAAATACGCCATCGATGATCGTGGGGTAGCCTATACCTATGCCTACATAGCCATTAAGCGACTAGGCGTCGGCCAGTATTATCTGATCAACATCAAGGATAAGGACGGAGAGGGTTATGATGGCGGCAAGCGTTATCGTCTGCACGTGCCGCCGAATGTCCCGGTCGAGCAATATTGGTCGATCACTGCCTATGACCGCGAGACGCATGCGCTGATCAAGGGTGTCGATCGCGCCAGCCGCGCATCGAATGCCGCGGAGCTTCAGCAGAACGAGGACGGTTCAGTCGACATCTACTTCGGGCCGAAAGCGCCTGAAGGGAAGGAGTCGAATTGGGTGCCGACCGACCCGCAACGGAAATTCGAACTGATGTTCCGGTTCTACGCACCGACTAAGGCGCTGTTCGATAAGACGTGGACACTGCCGGACGTCGAAAAGGTGAACTGATGCCAACGAAGGTCTGGATGAAATTCAAACTGACACTCTGTTTCTGATGCTGACAATCTTTGCGTCCAACAACACGGTCCGGCTCTACCGCCCGCGCGCCAAGATTCTCGACGGGAAGTGGAAATTCCCCGAAGCGCAGCCTGCAAGCTAAGGTCAGTTACGCAGGCTTTGCGGCCATCTCCTTGAGCCGGCCGCTCGCACCAGCGCCTTTTGCGGCTTCCACGATTGGCGCGAGGGCTTTGGCACCTACCGTCGCCGGGATCTCGATGTCGATTTCGAGCAGCGATACTGCCTTGCCGCGCTCGATCTTCACCTCGACCTTTTCGGGGTCCACCGCCACGTGCTTCTTGACCACGGCAAGAATCTCCTCGCGCAGGGTCGGGATCAGGTCGGATTGAGAGGCCGCCACGCGCTCATGAGTGAGCAAGATTTGGAGACGCTCTCGAGCGACTGAGGCGGATTTTCGTCTTGAGAAAAGCGAAAGCCAGCTCATGCCGCCCTCCTTCCAAGCAGCTTGGTGAAGAAGCCCCTGCGACCGTTGGGAATGGAGACCGGCTTGTCGACGCCCATCAGCCGTTGTGCTGCCTCATCGTAGGCGCGCGCCGGCGCGCTCTTCGGGCTCGCCAGCGTGACTGGCGAGCCGAGATTTGAGGCCCTGAGCACATCCTCGCTCTCCGGGATGACCGCGAGCAGGGGGATCGACAGAATGTCGAGCACATCCTCGATGCGAAGCATGTCGCCGCGCCCGGCGCGCACTGGATCGTAGCGGGTGAGCAGGAGATGCTTGTCCATACGCTCGCCGCGCGCCGCCTTTTCGGTTTTGGCGTCAAGCAGGCCGATGATGCGGTCGGAGTCGCGCACCGAGGAAACCTCGGGGTTGGTCACCACCACCGCGACGTCGGCGTAGCGCATGGCAAGCGTGGCGCCGCGCTCGATGCCGGCCGGGCTGTCGCAGATCACCCAGTCGAACGAGGCGCGAAGCTCTTTGATCACGTGCTCCACGCCCTCCTCGGTCAGCGCGTCCTTGTCTCTCGTCTGCGAGGCCGCAAGCAGGAACAGCGTCTCGATGCGGCGGTCTCTGATTAGCGCCTGATGCAGTTTCACATTGCCTTGCGCGACATAGGTGAGGTCATAGACCACGCGGCGCTCGGCGCCCATCACCAGGTCGAGATTTCTCAAACCCACGTCGAAATCGACGACCACAACGCGCTGACCGTGTTGCGCGAGAGCAGCGCCGAGCGCGGCAGTCGTCGTTGTCTTGCCGACCCCGCCCTTTCCGGATGTCACTACCAGGACCTGCGCCATTGCCTGTCTCCTTTTGTCTCTCTAGTCGAGTGCCTTGATGGTGAGTGCGCCGTCGTCAAGCCATGCGTGAACTGACTTGCCGAGGAATGAAGT
The DNA here is from genome assembly GCA_046735075.1 of Pseudomonadota bacterium. GTDB lineage: Bacteria > Pseudomonadota > Alphaproteobacteria > Rhizobiales > Methyloligellaceae > Methyloceanibacter. The sequence continues at coordinate 5,960 of JBKPSQ010000128.1, read as the reverse complement.
AATGTCGTCCGCCATGCGGTAATAGCCGTCGATGGCGATGAGCTCGGCCTCCAGTCGCCGACAGAAGATATGCGCCTTGGCATTGCCGTCGGCGCCAGCCAGCACGCGTCCGCGCAGCGTTCCGTAAATATGGATCGAGCCGGTCGCGACGATCTCGGCGCCAGAGGAGACTGCGCCAATAACCGTGACGTCGCCTTCGTGGAATAGCGACTGGCCTGAGCGCACGGGCGAATCGACGAGCAGCGAGGATGCAGAAACTGGGGCCGCCTCCGGCTGCGACTCGGCTGTCTCTTGCCGATCTGGTGCCTCGCTCGCCACCTGAAATTCGGTCTTTCCGGCTGGCGACAGCAGCGGCGGGAGAGCAGGATCGGCGAGGCGGTCATCCGTGCCGAGCATGCCCATGACCCGGATATTGCGCATGCCAAGATCGGCGATCAGTTCGGCCGCGTTGTCCTTGCTCAGTAGAAGCCCAGAAACGTCCACCACCACCGGCTTGCCCGAGAAAAAGCCTGGAGAGCGGGAGAGCCATTTGTCGGCGTCGGCGATCCATTCGGCTATGGGCATCTTGGGCTTCAGGACAAAAGCGAGAAAGGAGCGACCGCAGAACTGGAACGAGGTTGCCGATGGGACTGCTGTCATGACCATGACCGTGAATTAGGAATGGTTAATAAGACGGCGATTTCGGTTAACGAGGCGTTAAGCGCCACGCGCTTTTTGGCCGAAAACTTCGCGGATGTGGTCAGGCTGGATGGCTTCCCGGCCTCACACAGGGAGACTCGAATCGGTTAGCGTCGCATAGGCTTGAAAAGGCAATTCGCCAGAGGGAAGAGCCATGATCCACTTGAGATGGGCCAAGGCTAAGGATGGATGGTTGCCACTTGCGCTGCCGTGGCCTTCGGTGATCGATGCGGTCGGCGTCTACGTCATTTGGCACGAGGGCGATCCGAGCCGCGTCGTGCGCATCGGACACGGCAGGATCGGCGAGTGCCTGCACTACCATCAAGAGGATCCGGAGGTGCTCACCTACGGCCGCTACGGCGCTTTACGCGTCACATGGGCAGCGGTACCGCCGAATCAGCTTGAGGGCGTGACGCGCTATCTGGTTGAGCATTGGAAACCACTAGTCGCAGACCGCCCGCTGAAGGTGCTTCCGATCGCGGTGAACTCTCCGTTTGGGGGCTAGTAGCGTCAAGCCCGGCGAGGATCGCTTCGAGCGTCTCGCGCAGCTTCATGTATTGATACCACGCCCATGGAGGCTCGGCTCCCGTGGCAAGCTTGCCATTGGCCCAGTCAAGGACTCGCTCTAGCTCGGCCCGCGTCATGCTGCCGAGTTTCTGCCGACACTATTGAGAAATGATTAGGCCGCTTGGATGCGCAGATGTTGCTCTGCTACTGGCCGCACACGCTCGAACCCGTGGTGCACACGAACGGCACAACCACGCCCCTGAAGCAGGTCGTATAGAACTGAGCGGTGACGATATCTGGCTGCAGCCTTGCTCGCGCCGGCACGCCGTGGGGCCGTACGGCCTTCCAGAAAGGATCGCCCGCGACCGGGCGCGCGGACAAGCTCACCGAGCTCCATCCTCGCTTGCGCTGCACGTTGTAAGCGCTCTGTAGCGCGAGCGCTTGCGAGGTCTGCACCGCTTTCATCCTTGTCGGCGCGCTATGCGTGGCGGTGACCAACTCACAGCCAGCCTCGGCGGGCTTCAGCCCGACCAAAGCAAACGCCGCAACGCAGACCATGCCACCAATCTTCGCCGCCGTGCCGTTCATCGTTGCCTCCTCACCGAATCCCATGCCGCCGTTCGAACGGCCGCGAGCTTAGCATATCGGCGTTGACGGAATCGAACTCATGAGTTTGTCTCGACGAGAGAGAACTCCCATCGAGGGTGGGCACCCATGACGCTTCTCATCCTTGGCATTGTCGCTTTTCTCGGCTTGCATCTTTTGCCGACGTTGCCGGGCCTGCGCGAGCGGCTGATCGCAAGGCTGGGCGAGGGGACCTACAAAGGCGTGTTCGCGCTCGTTTCGATCGCTGCTTTCGTCCTTCTGGTTTACGGCTTCGCCAAAGCGCCAGTCCTCCAAGTCTGGTCACCGCCTGCGTGGACGCGGTGGGTGGCGATCGTGCTCATGCTGCCCGCCTTCATCTTCCTGGTGGCAGCCTATGTGCCGGGGCAGATCAAGGCGAAGCTCAAGCATCCGTTCCTCGTTGCCATCAAGACTTGGGCGCTCGCTCATCTCATCGCCAACGGCGATCTCGCTTCGATCATCCTGTTCGCCTCGTTCCTGGCTTATGCCGCCTATGACCGCATCACGCTGAAAGGCCGGCCCGACCGAGGACTTGTGGCCACGCCGAAATCAGGGCCGCCATCGAACGACGCGATCGCCGTGATCCTTGGCGTGGTGCTCTATCTCGCCTTCCTGTTCTGGCTGCATCCACTGCTGATCGGGACGTCGCCGCTGCCGCGGTAATGGAACGAGACAGGCGTCCCGGGCATTTTTTGCACTGCAAAACGCCCTATATTTCTGTCATAAGACCCGCAAGAAGGGTCCCTTAGTTCAGGAGCTTAGAGACCGTGGTCGATCAGTTTGCCGTGAAGCGGGTGACCGCACCGGACATCAAAAATCGCAAGGGCGGCGCGCCGATCGTGGCGCTGACCGCCTATCATGCGCATACCGCGCGCATCATCGACCCTTATGTCGATTTCCTGCTGGTTGGCGACAGCCTCGGCATGGTGATGCACGGCTACGAGACCACCGTGCCGGTGCCGCTCGAGCTCATGATTATGCATGCGCAGGCTGTAGTGCGCGGCTCAACGCGTGCGCTCGTCGTTGTCGACATGCCATTCGGCTCTTACGAGGAGAGCCCCCCAGTTGCCTTCCGCAATGCCGCCCGCGTGTTGAAAGAGACCGGCTGCGGCGCGATCAAGCTCGAAGGCGGCGTGCAGATGGCCGAGACCATCCGCTATCTCACCGAGCGTGGCATTCCAGTGATGAGCCACATCGGCATGACGCCGCAGGCCGTCAACACTATCGGCAGCTTCAAGCCTCTCGGCCGCTATCGCTCGGAGTGGGCGGCCTATGAGGCTGACGCCAAGGCGGTCGCCGACGCCGGCGCGTTCGCCGTGGTGATCGAAGCACTCGCCGAGTTGCTCGCCGCGCGCATCACCAAGGAGATCGCCATCCCGACCATCGGCATCGGGGCTAGCGCCGAATGCGACGGGCAGATCCTCGTGCTCGAGGATATGCTCGGCCTCTCGCCGCGCGTGCCGAAATTCGTGAAGGAATACGCCCAGCTCGGTTCCGGCATCGAGACCGCGGTCAAGGCCTTCGCCACGGAGGTGCGCAACCGCGCCTTCCCTTCAGCGGATTACACCTATCCGATGTGCGAGGAGCCCGGCGAAGTCACGAAAAAGACCAAAATGACAGGCAGTTAGCCGCCAACCACGCGTCTCGTTGCCATGTCGGCCGATGCGGCCATGCGGCTCTTTACCTTGCGCGAGCAAGAGGCCTTCACTATACGGCGGCCAGGAAGGAGCGACCCTGAGCTCCTTGAGAACCGTCGTAACCATTTACCTCAGAAGAGTCCGCTGCCGATGAGCGACCGTGGCGATTCCTTTCTGCGCGAGGTGGACGAAGCCGTCCGCCAAGAACGCTACAAGAAGCTGTGGGACGAGTACGGCATCTACGCGATTGGGCTCGCTGCGCTCATCGTCGCCGGCGTCGCCGCCTTTAAGGGCTGGAACTATTGGCAGGAGCGGCAGGGGCAAACCGCCGGCGCTTCTTTCAGTCAGGCCTTGACCATGCTCGATGGCGCCGATGCTGCCAAGGCTAAGGACATTCTCACCTCTCTCGCCGCCACAGGGCCGCATGGCTACCAGGTGCTGGCGCGGTTCCAGCTTGCTGCTGCAGCGGAGAAGGCAGGCGACACCGACAAGGCCGTCACCGAGTACGACGCGCTCGCCAACGATTCCAGCGTCGACGAGATTCTACGAACCCATGCCACGCTGCAGGCCGCCACGCTGAGACTCGACAAGGCCGACTCTGCCGAGATGGAGCAGCGGCTCAAGGCGTTGGCCGAAGGGAACAGCGCCTGGAGATTTTCGGCGCGCGAGCTTCTCGGGCTTTCGGCGTACCGGCTGAACAATATGCGCGAGGCCGAGAAGCAGTTTAGTGCGCTGGTTGGCGATCAGGGGACCCCGCCCAATTTGCGGGAACGCGCCAATATGATGCTGGCGCTCATCGTGGGGACCCCGCAATCGCTAAGCACGACGGCAAAGTAACGCTCGCGTAACGAGGGTGGTCCGAAAGTGGGCCGGGGCGGAAAACGGGGAACTGCTTCAAGCCTTCTCGGCGCTGGCCTGATCGTGGCCGCCGCCTTGAGTGTCGCCGCGTGTAGTGGCCTGCCCACCAGTCTCACTGACATCAAGAATCCCTTCAAGAAGGAGAAGGCGAGGCTGCCAGGCGAGCGCATTGCCGTCATCACCGACCCGACGCTCGCGGCGATCGAGCCTAAAGCCGCGGCGCGGCCGGTTCAGCTACCGCCGCCGCAGACCAACGCGGCGTGGACCGAGCCCGGTGGCACGCCGTCAAATAATCTCGGGCACCTCGCGCTCGGCGACCAAGTGCAAAAGGTGTGGTCAGCAGACGTAGGCACCGGTTCTTCGTCTAGCGGCCGATTGAGCGCGATTCCGCTCGTAGCCGACGGCAAGGTGTATACCCTCGATGCCGGCGGCACCGTCTCGGCCTTTTCCTCCACTAATGGCGCCAAGGTCTGGTCGGCAAGCGTGAGACCGGAGAACGAGAAGAGCCGTGAAGGCTTTGGCGGAGGGCTTGCTCTCGATGGCGGCCGTCTCTACGCAACCACCGGCTACGGCACAGTGGTGGCCATTGATCCCGGCAACGGCGCCATCGTGTGGACCAAGCCTGTTGGCAGGCCGATCAGGAGTTCGCCGACCGCGGCGGGCGGAAAGATCTATTTCGTCTCGACCGACAACATGCTCTACGCGCTGTCCGCGGCGGACGGCCAGCAATTGTGGACGGCGCGAGGACTGCCGCAACCGGCAACGCTGCTCTCCAATGTGAGTCCCGCGGTGTCGAGCGGCATTGTAGTAGCCCCGTTTCCCGCCGGCGACATCGCCGCCTACGAGGCTGGAAGCGGCAAGGCGGCGTGGAGCGACTCGCTCACGCGCTCGGCCGAGACCACGGCTTCCGGAATCCTCGGTGATCCGGCACGGCCGGTGATCGATCATGGCGTCGTCTATGCAGTAAGTCATGGCGGCAAGATGATCGCCGCCTCGGAAACGACGGGCGAGCGGCTATGGTCGCGCAATCTTGCCAGCACGCAGATGCCGTGGGTTGCCGGCGACACCGTCTATGCGGTCGATCTTGGCGGCAAGCTTATTGCGCTCGCCCGCGCCGATGGCGAAGTGCGGTGGGCGACCGACCTTCCCAACAGCACGCGCTGGAGCGGCCCGGTGCTGGCCGGGGGCAAGCTCTGGGTGGTGTCGGGTGAGGGCGTTCTTATCGGTGCCGATGCGCGAACCGGACAAATCGTGAGCAATCTCGACGTCGGCGAGCCAGTCTTCATCTCTCCGGTTGTAGCCGGCGGCCGCATGTATATCTTGGCTGACAACGCTACGCTGATCGCCCTCAATTAGGGCTGAGTTCTCCACGACAGAGATGTCTTTCACTATCGCCATCGTTGGACGGCCGAATGTCGGCAAGTCCACCTTATTCAACCGACTTGCCGGCAAGCGGCTTGCTCTGGTCGATGACCAGCCCGGCCTGACCCGCGACCGGCGCGAGGCCGAGACGACGATCGGCTCTTGCGACGTCACGCTGATCGATACCGCAGGGCTCGAGCCAGGTGACAAGGGGCTCACGCCGCGCATGCGGCAGCAAACCGAAGCCGCCATCGACCAGGCCGACCTTGTCGTCTTTCTCATCGACGCGCGGGC
>JBKPSQ010000127.1:0-3046 GCA_046735075.1 Pseudomonadota bacterium | reverse complement strand
TGCCGTTGATGCCGTCGCCTGGATAACCGTAGAGGCGGGTCACTCCCCATTCCGAAAGGCGTGAAAGGATGAAATCGGCGACGGTTTCGGCCATCGGCTGCACTCCTACGTTGCTGCCGAAGGCAACCACCTCCGCGACTTTCCGTTCCTTAGCCCGGTACTAGCTAGCTGCCGCATGAGGAACTTTCCATCGTGGACGAAATTCCCAGCACCGTGCCCTCTCGAATGTCCACGATCCCGCTCGCGCTTTTGAGCCTCGGCCTTGTGTCGTTTGGGTCAGCTGCTCATGCCCGCGAGCTGCGCGTCTGCGCCGATCCCAACAATCTGCCGTTCAGTAACGAGCGCGGCGAAGGCTTCGAGAACAAGATTGCCGAGCTGATCGCCATCAAGCTCGGAGCCACCTTGAGCTATACCTGGTGGGCTCAGCGCCGCGGCTTTATTCGTAACACGTTGAACGCTGGCGCGTGCGACCTCGTGACCGGCACGACCAACGGCATCGAGATGCTACGAACCACCCTGCCCTATTACCGGTCTGGCTACGCATTCGTCACCCGACAGGATGGACCGCAAGTCTCATCTCTCGACGATCCCATCTTGCACAAGCTCCGCGTAGGAATTCAGCTCGTGGGCGAGGACGGCGCAAATCCGCCGCCCTCGGAGGCATTGGCCCGGCGCGGCATCATAGACAACGTACGCGGTTATTCCGTCTATGGCGATTACCGCGAGCGAAATCCAGGCGCCGCGATCATGGATGCCGTGGCCAAGGGCGATATCGATGTGGCGATCGTGTGGGGACCGGTCGCAGGCTATTTCGCGAGCCATGAAAGCGTGCCCCTGAAGGTCACGCTGGTAACCCCGCAGAACGATGGACCGCGGCTACCGATGGTTTTCGACATCAATATGGCAGTGCGCAAGGACGATCCGACATTGCGCGAAGAAGTGAACGCGGCGCTCAGCCAGCTTCGGCCGAAAATCGATGCGGTTTTGGCGAGCTACGGCGTGCCGCGCGCCGATTTGCCCGTCGAGGTGCAACAGGCGCCGATGGCTGGACAGCTCTCGTCCGCGCCCTAGGTGCATGAGGGGACAAGCCCTATCCAATCATCCGAAATAGCGAGTGCTACACCCGCGACACCCTGACTTGGCGTGATCTGGAGTCCATTGGAACGATAGTCCATTGGAACGAATGGCCTGGTGCGCGGTTCAAAGCTCGAAATTGGCTCTCGTCTAGGGTAGGCGGAGGCCGTGCTTTGCACACGCCTTTGAGAGGCGGCCGGTGTCGCAATCAAATCTGCTTTCGAGCGTGCTGGTCGTCGTGACGTTTGTCGCGTCTTCAGCCGCTGGACATGCGGCCACGCCGACAGAAGACTCCGGTCATTCGGTCTTCATGCAAAACGGCTGTTTCGTTTGCCATGGACAGCTTGGTTTTGGCGGCGCGGGGCCAGGATTCCGCGGGAACAAGATGCTGGCGGTAGACGACTTTGTCGTCGGCCGCATCCTCTTTGGCGGCGGGATAATGCCGCCCTTTGCTAGCAAACTGTCTGATGCCGAGATCGCTTCGGTTGGGACTTATATCCGCAACAGCTGGGGCAACGAGTTCGGCCCGATCACCCCAGAGAAGGTCGCACAAGCACGCCAGGCCCTCACCAATGCGCAGACCAAGCCACAGAGCCAAGGAGCGACGCAATGACTGCGCAACAACGCTTATTCCTTGCCCCCGGTCATGCGTTCGCTCTGGCCGTGTTCATTCTGGGTAGTCTGGCCGGCGGCACCGTGCTCGCCGATCCCCAAAGCGAGCAGAATACGCAAGGCGCCGCGCAGCCGCCGACTGAACCCGGAGCTGCTTCCCCTTCGGCTCAGCCGCCCGCACCTGCCGAAACCAAACCAGCCGAACAACCTGAAAGCGCCACATCCCCCCAGCCGCCAGCGACGGCAGAAACGAAACCGTCCGACCAATCTGAGAGCGCCCCTTCACCCCAACCCCCCGCGGCGGCAGAGAGCGAGCCGGCCCAACAACCTGAGGGCAAGACGCAAACGTTCAGCACGGATCAGACGCCCGGCAGCGAAAGGCCTGCCGACAGCAAAACCGCAGCATCGAGCCTCGAAGCATTGAGCAAAGATTCCAAGCAGTGGCCGACGGCCGCTAAGGATTACGCGAGTACCCGCTACAGCGATCTCGACGAGATCAACACGTCAAATGTCGGCAAGCTGCAAGTGGCGTGGAGCTTCTCGCTCGGCACCAATAAGGGCCAAGAGGCGGCGCCTCTCATCGTCGATAACGTGCTTTACGTGATCGGCCCTTACCCCAACGAGGTGTTCGCCCTCGATGCCACATCCGGCGATCTGAAATGGAGCTATGCACCCAAGCCGAATCCCTCAGCGCAAGGCGTCGCCTGCTGCGATGTGGTGACCCGCGGGCTCGCCTATGACGACGGCAAGATCTTCATCGCCACGCTCGACAATCATGCCGTCGCGCTCGACGCCAAGACGGGGCAGGAGCTTTGGCACACCAAGCTCGGCGAGATCAGCATGGGCGAGACCATCACCATGGCGCCGCTCGCCGCCAAAGGGAAGATTTTCATCGGCAATAGCGGTGGCGAGATGGGCGTGCGCGGTTGGGTCACCGCGCTCAACGAGAAGGACGGTACGATCGCCTGGCGCGGCTATTCCACCGGGCCAGACAAGGACGTGCTGATCGGCGACGACTTCAAGCCCTTCTATGATTCTCTGAAAGGCAAAGATCTCGGCGTGTCGAGCTGGCCGCCACAGCATTGGACCAATGGCGGCGGGACGGTGTGGGGCTGGATCAGCTACGATCCCGAGCTCAACCTCATCTATTACGGCACCGCCAATCCGGGCCCGTGGAACTCAAACCAACGGCCTGGTGACAATCTCTGGACCACCACGATCTTCGCGCGCGACGCCGATACCGGCGCGGCCAAGTGGGCCTATCAGGTCAACCCACATGATCTCTGGGACTACGACGAGATCAACGAGAACATTCTCCTCGACCTCGATATCGATGGTCAGCCGCGCAAGACGCTCGTGC
>JBKPSQ010000126.1:0-7695 GCA_046735075.1 Pseudomonadota bacterium | reverse complement strand
GCTGAAAGGCTCGGTGTTCCTCGTCGCTGGCCATACCGACGTCAAGGGCTCCGATGCTTACAATCTTTCGCTGTCTGACCAGCGCGCCAAGTCGGTCGCAGGCTTCCTGCTCGAAAATTTCCATATTGATCCGAAACAGCTCGTGGCCGTCGGCTTCGGCGAGGAGAAACTGAAGAATCCCGAGAACCCGCTGGCGCCTAAGAATCGCCGCGTGCAGGTGGTCAACATCGCGAGCAAGGACGTCGCGGCGAAAGCCGCCGCACCTGCACCCGAAGGTGGCGGCGAACCAAAAGACGCCAGATAGTCTTCGGCGCCTTTATCCCAAAGCACATCGTCATGCCCGGACTTGTTCCGGGCATCCAATAGAGCATTTGCACAAACTTGACCGGCAATTGTTGGCACACAGCATTGGATGGCCGGGACAACCCGGCCATGACGAGACTGTTCTTAGGCTGTGAGGCGAACTAGCGCTCGGTTAGCTTGAGCTCGATGCGCCGGTTCTTACGGAAGGCTTCTTCGCTCGTCCCTGGATCAATCGGCTGGAACTCGCCAAAGCCAGCGGCGACCAAATGATCGGGGCTGATCCCGTCTTGCATCAGATATCGGATCACCGAGATCGCGCGCGCGCTCGACAGTTCCCAGTTCGAGGGAAACTCAGGCGTGGCGATGGGGTGAATGTCGGTATGCCCGTCAACCCGCATCACCCAAGCGATGTCCGGCGGAATTTTCGTCTCCACCTCCTTCAAGGCATTGGCGAGCTTGTCGAGCTGAGTGAGAGCTTCGGGCTTCAGCTCGGCCGAGCCTGAGTCGAACAGCACGTCTGAGGGGAACACGAAGCGGTCACCGACAATCTGGAAGTCCGGCCGGTTGCCGAGCGCCTCCTTGAGCTTGCCGAAGAAGTCGGAGCGATAGCGGGCCAGCTCCTGCACCTTTTTGGCGAGCGCCACATTCAATCTCTGGCCGAGATCGGCAATCTTGGCCTGGCTCTCCTTGTTCTTGGCCTCTGAAGCTTCGAGAGCCTCCTGCAAGGAGGCGAGCTGGAGCCGGAGGGCGGCAAGCTGCTGATTCAGCATCTCGACCTTGGCGAGCGCATCATTTGTGATCTTCTTCTGGGTATCGAGCTGGGTGCCGAGCGCTGTCGCGCGGTCCTCGGCGCCCTGCGTCTTGCCACCAGCTTCGCCAAGGAGCCCTGTGAGACGCTGGTTCTCCTTGTCCTTCTCGCCGAGCGTGGCTTGGAGCGCCGAAAGCTCGTCCTCGGCCGATTCCTTCTTGGAGCGCTCGAGCGCAAGAAGCTCGGTGAGCTCCGATAGCTGACGGTTCAGCCGGGATAGCATGGTGTCCTTGCCGCTCGTCGCCTGCGTGACCACGAAATTGGAGAGCATGAACAACGCCATGAGGAAGGTCACGACGAGAAGCAAGGTGGAGAGCATATCGACGAAGCCCGGCCAGTAATTGGCCGTGAATCGTCCGCGGCGGGCGCGGGCGAGCGACATGGCTTAGCCGCGCTCCTCGCGTGCCGGGAGCTTGGCGTCGTCGGTGATCTGGCGGAGCACGGAGGCGAGTTCGTGCTGCTGCTGGGCCTGCTCGTCGGCCCATTCGCGCACGACCTTCTGCTCCGCGCGCATCTGACGGATCAGTTTGTCGACGCCGGCGGCGAGGTCCTTCACCGCGTCGCCGGTGTTGTCGTTGAGCATCCGGAGTTCGACCTTGTCGTTGAGGTCGGAGATCGAGCGCTGCATGTCGATTAGCGCAAATCTGAGCTGTGGCGGCATGGCTGCGGCGCCGGCAGCATCGGCCGGCTGAAGCTCGGTGATGCCGGACAGCCAGTCCTCGAGCTCGTTATAGAAGCGTCCTTGCGCATGACCCGCTTGAAGATCGAGGAAGCCCAAGATCAGGGAACCGGCGAGACCGAACATCGAGCAGGAAAACGCGGTGCCCATGCCCTTGAGCGGACCGGCGAGACCTTCCTTCAATTGATCGAACAGCAGCGTGTTTTCTCCAGCGTTCGTGTCGAGCGCGCCGATGGTGGATCCCACCGAGCTTACGGTCTGCAACAGGCCCCAAAACGTTCCCAGCAGCCCGAGGAAGATGAGCAGGCCGACCAGGTAGCGCGTCGTCTCGCGCTGCTCTTCGAGGCGCGAGGCAACAGAGTCGAGCAGAGAGCGCATCGAACCGGTCGCAAGCGAGAGATGACCGGTGCGGTCGCGCAGCATGGTGGCCATAGGTGCGAGCAGCACCGGCGGGCTCTTTTCTGAGCTACTGGCGGGATCGGAAATGCGGAAATTGTTGACCCAGGCAATCTCTGGATAGAGCCGGAGGACCTGGCGGAAGGCATAGACGATGCCGACCAGAAGCACGCCGATGATCAGCGCATTAAGGCCGGGATTGGCCATGAAGCTGTGCCTAATCTGCTGCGTCTGGCCGTCGAGGATGATCGCGAGCAGCACGGCGAGGATGAGAAAGAGCGTCATGCGCCAGAGAAAGACCTGCGGGCGCGTGAGCTTGACCTTATAGGTTGTCGCTGCTGCCATCCAAAAGCCGTCGTGAGTCGAAAGTGGCTAAAGCTTAGCCGAATACTATGTCACGCAAAACGGCAACCTCAGGGCGGGGGATTGCACCGGCTGCCCAGTTTTTACCATTCTAGGGCGTGGCGGCGACGCCGTGCGCGGCGCTTGCGGTCTTGAGAAGCTTCAACAGTTTCCGCTGGATGGCCTCGTTGCCGGCGACAATGCTGCCTTTGTCCAGCATGGCGTCGTTGCCTTCTGCATCGGTCACGAAGGCTCCTGCTTCGCGCAAGACCACGATGCCCGCGGCAACATCCCAGGCGTGGAGGTTGCGCTCCCAGAAGCCGTCGAGCCTGCCTGAAGCCGTCCAGGCGAGATCGAGCGCCGCCGCGCCAAGGCGCCTCACCCCCGCCGATGATGCCATCACGGCCCGCAGTTCCTTGAGGAAGAGATCGTGCGCAGGCTTGCCGCCATGGGGGATGCCGGTGCCAATCACCGCCGACGTTAGCTCAGAGCGCGCCGCGACCCTGATGCGGCGGTCATTGAGGAAAGCGCCCTTGCCCTTCTCGGCGGTGAATGTCTCCTGGTTGGCAGGATTGAAGATCAGCCCTGCTACGAGCTCGCCCTCGCGCTCGAGCGCGATCGAGATGGCGAAGATCGGAATGCCATGGAGGAAGTTGGTGGTGCCGTCGAGGGGATCGACGATCCAGCGATGGCTGAGGTCGCCCCCTTCGACATTGCCGCGCTCCTCCATCAGGAAGCCGTAGCCAGGGCGGGCGCGGCTAAGCTCTGCGAACAGAATCTCCTCGGCGCGGTGGTCGGCGGCGCTGACGAAGTTGGCGGGGCCTTTGAGCGAGACCTGAAGCTGCTCGACCTCGCCGAAATCGCGCGCGAGACTGCGGCCTGCTTTGCGGGCGGCGGCGAGCATCACGTTCATCAGCGCAGAGGCGGGCATGTGATTTCCATTGTCATGCCCGCGGGAGGCGGGCATCCAGTAGCCGGCAAGCTTCGTTCTTTTAGTGACCAGCGCCACCCTTTACTGGATTCCCGCTTTCGCGGGAATGACAGCGACCGCTACTCGGCGCGGCGGACGTAGGTCAGCTCGTTGGTGTCGACTACAACGCGCTCGCCGACGCCGATGAACGGCGGCACCATGACGCGCACGCCGTTCTCGAGCTTGGCGGGCTTGTAGGACGACGCTGCCGTCTGCCCCTTCACCACGGGCTCGGCCTCGACCACTTGGAGCGTGACTTGATCGGGCAGCGTGATGCCGATCGGCTTGCCCTCATGGCTCTCGACCGTGACCTTCATACCGTCCTGCAGGAAGGCGGCGCGCTCCTCGAGAAAATCACGCGGAAGCGCCATCTGGTCGTAGGTGTCCATATCCATGAAGGTCAGCATGTCGCCGTCAGCGTAGAGGAACTGATAGTCCCTCTGCTCGAGCCGAACGCGCTCGACCGTTTCCGAAGAACGGAAGCGCTCATTGAGCTTGGTGCCGTCAATGGCGTTTTTCAGCTCGACCTGGGCATAGGCCGGCCCTTTGCCGGGCTTCACGTGCTGCGTCTTGACCGCAACCCACAGCGCGCCCTTGTGCTGGATCACGTTGCCGGGGCGGATTTCGTTGCCATTGATTTTCATGGAATGCCTTGAAGGAGAGCTCGGTGGCCGCCTTTAAGGCGCGCGGCCTTGCACCTGTCAAGAGCGGTCGGGTGGGCGAGCGCTAGTCCTTGCTGAGACGGCCATTGCGAAACTCCTCGGCGGCCTTTTCGGCATCGGCACGCTGCTCTTTGGTGAGCTTGGCCAGCACGAGGTCGAGGGAGAAGTCGCTCACCCCTCCATCACGGGCGAGAAGGTGCCATTTGGCCGCCTGCACCGGATCGGCCTTCACCACCACGCCATTGGCATAGAGCCGCGCGAGCCGATTCTGCGCGATCGGGTTGCCCTGCTCGGCGGCAAGGCGGAAGAGCTTGGCGGCCTTGGCCTCGTCGACGGCGACGCCCTGTCCTTTGAACAGCATCACCCCGTATTCAACCTGAGCATCGGGAAGGCCAGCCTCAGCGGCCTTGCCGGTCCATTCCGCGGCCTTGGCCTTGTCGATCGGCACGCCGCGGCCGAATTGGTAGAAGGCGCCGAGGTCGTACTCAGCCGGTGCGTGGCCTTGGCTGGCTGCCTTCTGCATCCATTCGGCCGCCTTCTCCTCGCTGACGGGGCGCCCGTTACCGTTGAGATACGTGAGCGCAAGGTTGTACTGCGCCGAAGCGTGGCCGCTTTGCGCCGCCTTCTCGAACAGGTCTGCGGCAAGCTTCGCATTCTTCTTCATGCCATGGCCTTCGGCGACCATGGTTCCCAGCGAGAATTGGGCATTGGCATCGCCGAGGTCGGCTGCCTTGGCGTAAGCGTCGGCTGCCTTGTTGAGATCGATCGCAACGCCGAGCCCTTCGGAATAGATCTCACCCATCAGGGTGTAGGCCTCTTTCGATCCTTGTGCCGCCTCGGCCTCGGCGAGCTTGAGCGCGGTCAGGTATTTGCCCTGGGAATAGGCGGTGTAGGATGGACTCTCGGCCGCTGACACCGTGCCAAGGTTAAGCGGCAGCAGCAAAGCCGCGGCGAGCAGAGCGACAGGCACGCGAAAAGGGATCACGCAGCCCTCCGCACGCGGCTGATGGCGTTCGCCATTTCGGCAATGCCGGCGGCGCCGGTGTCTTGCCAGATGTGCGCCGACGGGGCGATGAAGTCGGCGCCGAGGCTTGCCAACCTCTCAGCGTCACCGATGCGGTCGATATTCCAGCCAACGCATGGCACAACGAAGATCTCGGCCCACCAAGCGACGAGATCGGCGATCTCATCGATGGCACCGATGCCGCCCTCCGGCCCAGCAAACGCTACATAGTCCCCGCCCAATTCGGCGACGCGCATCGCGTCATGTCGGCTCAAGCCGCAATTGGCGCCAATATTGGCACTCGCCCCGAGAAGCTCGCGGGCCCTGGCATAGGCGGCAGGGTCGGCAACGGTGAGATGAACGCCGTCGGCTCCCAGCCGCTCGGCAAGCTCGGCATCGTCCTCGATGAGGCAAGCGACTCCGCGAGACTGGACAAGATCGACAATGCGCCCGGTCCAAGTTTCATCCACGGGCGCCTCGCCGCGGCAAAGCAAGACGCAAGCCGCATCGGCGCTTGCAAGTGCCTCCCCGAGTCGAGCTTCGAGCATTGCCGAAGGCTGGGCGGGAAACTGCAAGTAGAGCCGGCATCGAGGCTTGACTTCAGCCATTATCGCGGGCTCCACCGCCCCCTTCCGCATCAACCGTGGCACAGCGCCTGTCTCAAATCATACGGCTCGCTGCGCTGTCAATCGCGCTAGGCTGGAACCGATAAGCGCGATTCATCGTTGTTGAACACTGGGCGAATCGTCACCACATTGTCACTGGACCGCTATCCGGGCACTGTGACACCGGTGGCTTCAAGCGGCGGCGCCTAAGCGGGGAGGTGCAGCGCGATGAGTCAACGTGATGCCTTGGAGCAGGCGACCGAGCGACTCGATGCCGCCGTCGATGAGCTGGAAAGCTTTCTCAGCACTATGTTTGCCAAAGGCGAGGATGGCGTTTCTCTCGCCACTCTCAAGGAGCAGGTGCGCTTCCTGACCGAAGAACGCGATCGCCTGCTCGTCGAGCTCGATGCCGAGAAAAATCGCGTGCGGCGCCTGATGGACGCCAACGATGAGGTGTCTGAGCGGCTTGAAACCGTGATGGGGACGCTGAAGAATATGATGCCGGCGGCTCCGGGCTAGCTATCGGGACATTCCATGGCTCAGGTCACTGTCACCTTGAACGGCCGCAGCTATCGGCTCGAATGCGACGCGGGCGAAGAAGCTCATCTCATCGAGCTAGCCGAATATCTCGGCACCCATGTCGAAGGCATGAAGCGCAAGTTCGGACAGGTCGGCGATGACCGCTTGATCCTGATGGCCTCGCTCGTCCTGGCCGACGAATTATGGGAGCTCAGGCGTCACGTGGCCGAGATGAAGATCGCCATGGCGGAAGCGCGCCGTGACAAGTCAGTGGCGGACGAGTCGGCAAGATCGCTGCAATCCGATCTTGCTGCTCGAGTGAGTTCTGTCGCCCAGCGTGTCGAGTTGCTGAATGATCGATTCGGCGGCGAGACGGGCAAGGCTGCGACGCCCACGAAGAGGTCTTGAGCTCGGTTGTAGGATTTGAATTCTCGCTTCGGGATCACCGGCAATCGCCTTCAGCGATTTCCTTCGCTATATTGCGAGTTGGCGGGCTGCGAGGTGCGTTAGGAGCACTAATTCCCAGGGCCCTATAAGATCCTATGGGAGCTGACCCTGACGGGGACCGTGGTCTCCGACATTCGGCGCCCACCTACTTATGTAGGGACACCCGGGATCTTCGCTCCGACGGCCATCGCGGCCTTGCCTCCTTCCTCCCGCCCTTCACGAAACTGGCGAGACGCCGCGCAATTGAGTATTGACGCTGCTCAAGACGCGGCGCGCGAGATGGATCGGCGGCTTTCATGCGGGTTTTGTTTCTCGGCGATGTGGTCGGCCGATCTGGGCGCAGCGCCGTTATCGAGGCGCTGCCCGGCTTGCGCGAGCGCTACGCTCTAGATTTCGTAGTTGTGAACGGCGAGAACGCTGCCGGCGGGTTCGGCATTACCGAGCAGATCCTGATTGAGTTGCTCGACGCCGGTGCCGATGTGGTGACGACCGGCAATCACGTGTTCGACCAGCGCGAGACGCTTGTCTTCATCGAGCGCTACGACCGGCTGCTTCGGCCGATCAATTATCCGCAAGGGACGCCCGGAAAGGGCGCTGGTCTGTTTAAAACTACCAAGGGCAACGAGGTGTTGGTGATCAACGCCATGGGGCGCGTGTTCATGGCCGATCTCGACGATCCATTCCGCGCCGTTGAGAAAGAGCTCGAGGCATGCGGGCTAAAAACAAGTGCCGACGCGATCGTTATCGACTTCCACGCCGAGGCGACCTCTGAGAAAGAGGCGATGGGCTTCTTCGTAGATGGACGAGCAAGCGCCATGGTCGGCACGCACACCCATGTGCCCACCGCCGACGACCAGATCCTGCCGCGCGGCACCGGCTATATCAGCGACGTCGGGATGTGCGGTGACTTCAATTCGGTGCTCGGCATGGACAAAGAGGAGCCGCTCAATCGCTTCCTCAC